>DAOMFI010000040.1:13503-23108 GCA_035429725.1 Burkholderiaceae bacterium
ACTACTCGGAGCTGACCCAGTTGCTGGCCGTCGCGCTCAAGGTGCCCGGCCTCGGGGATCGCCAGAACCCGTTCCACCCGATCCACTACTGCACCGCGCTGGGCGAGGCCGTCGATGCGCTGGGCTTCAAGGGCGACCAGCGACTGGCGGTCATCAAGGCTTATGACAACGCGCTCGGGCACCCGTTGGACGAAATGTATGGCGAGCTGACCCGGCAACTGCGCCAGCAGGGCATTGAAGAGCGCAGCGGTGCCGCCACGGCGTTCAAGAACTCGATGGCGGGATTCCGCAATACCTTCGTCGCTGCGGGTCGTCCTTCGCAGGGCGGCGGCTCGGCTGGCGCCATAACAGGGGCGACGGCGGAACAGCTGCTCAGCGCCCTGTACCAGCGCATGAAGGTTCCAATGGCGGGGCCGGCGCCCACGGGTGCAGTGCCCGTCGCACCGGCCACCGGCATGCCCACGGGACCACTGTTCGAGCGCGCCGAGCTGGCGACGCCAGTGGCGCCCGGGGCGGCGGGGTTTGCCAACACCGGCGTCGGGGCTCCGGCGAGCGCGGTCGTCGCGCCGGGAACGCCGGTGCAGTTTGCGGCGATCGACCCGGGCCTGCTGGCCTCGATCAACGAGGTCCAGCGCCTGAACGCGCTGGCCGCGGTGGCGGCCCGCAGTGGCACGGCGTCCGCAGTTGCCATCAGCGAGCGCGACGAGGCGCAGCTGCGAGCGCATGTCGCCGAGCGTGCCACCAAGCAGATCGACAAGCTGGTGATCGAGCTGGTCGGAATGCTGTTCGACCGCATTCACCAGGACAAGCACCTGCCGGGCGAGATCAAGACTGCGCTGTCGCGGCTGCAGTTCCCGATCATGAAGGTGGCGCTGTCGGACTCGGATCTGTTCGTCTCGCCTCTGCAGCCGGCACGGCGGCTGATGGACCGCATTGCCAGCACGGCGGTCGGCTGGATTCCAGAGGGCGAGGAGAACCAGCGCTATCTCGCCGAGGTCAACCGCGCCGTCGACACGGTCGTCGTGGCGATCAACGAAGGGCCTTCGATCTTCGAGAAGGCGCTCGAGGAGTTCGAAAAGTACCTCGCCGAGGAGCGTGGCCGAGACGACGATCCGGTTGTCCGTGCCAAGCGCGCGCTCGAGGAGGCCGAAAACCGAGAGGTGATGTCGATCAACGCGGCGATCGGCATCCGCCGTGCGTTCGACGGCGTGCAGCTCGAGTCCTACCTACGCGAGTTCCTGCTCGAGACCTGGGTCAAGGTCATGGTCACCGCGACGATGCGCGAGCGTTCGCAGCCGGACTTCGCGCGCAAGTTCCGTGACATGGTCCCGGACCTCGTCTGGAGCGTGCAGCCGAAGATCAATCCGGATGACCGCAAGCGGCTCGTCAAGACGATTCCGGCCGTGCTGAACACGCTGCGCGAAGGGTTGCAGCTGATCGAGCATGCGCCGACGCAGACCCAGGAATTCTTCACTCGGCTGATGGCTTCGCACGCGCAGGCCGTCAAGGCACTCGAGGTCGCCTATGGCGCCGCGCCGCCGGTCGATGCCGCCGCGCTGAAGCAGCGGCTGGACGAGGTGAAGATCGAGGAGCCGCCACCGCCGGCCACCGGCGAGGAACACGAGCATCTGACGATTCCGGCTTCGGCCATCCAGAGCGCGGCAGCGGCCAACCAGGCCGAGGTCAACGTGCTGGACTCGCCTCCGACCGTGGCTCCCGAGGAAATGATCCCGATCGAGCAGCTGTCGGACCAGCAGATCGACGAGATGATCGAGCAGTGGGAGCGCGGCTCGTGGTTCGACCTGTATACCGGGCAGCAGGTCGAACGCGTGCGGCTGCGCTGGATCAGCCCGCGGCGCAATTTCTATCTCTTCACGTCGGCTGAGACCGGCAAGGCCCACTCGCTGGCGCCGCTGGTGCTGCGCGGTTACGTGCGCGCGGGCCGCATACGTCCGGCCGAACAGTCGCGCTTGTTCGAGCGCGCCGTCGGCGAAGTCATGCGCGACCTCGGCGCACCTGCGGCGCAGCCGGCCTGACGTGCGCCGGCGGGGGCGCGACGCGGTGACGCTGTCCGAGGAGGATGGCGTCCGCTACCTGCATTTCGGCACGCCGTGGGTGCAGGGCGCCATGCGGATCGCGCGTCCGTGGCAGCTTGAACTCGCGTACCAGCAGCAGATGATGGGATGCGCGCTCTTTATCGCCCGACCGGACCGTATCGTGCAACTCGGACTTGGCGCCGCGGCTCTGACCAAGTTCTGTTACCGGAATCTGCCGTCCACGCACATCACGGTCGTGGAGATCAGTCCGCAGGTCATCGCCACGGCGCGCCGTTCGTTCGCATTGCCGCCGGACGACACGCGGCTCGAGGTGGTGCAGGCCGATGCGCGCGAGTATCTGGGCGACCGGCGCCGCGCCGGCAGGACCGACTGGCTGCAGGTGGATCTGTACGACGCGGCAGCGCGCGGCCCGGTGTTCGATGACGCGGAGTTCTACGGCCTGTGCCGGCGCCTGCTGCGGCGGCCGGGAGTAGCGTGTTTCAACCTGTTCGGCAGCCACTTCGATCCGAGCTTCCAGGCGATCAGCGCGGCGTTTGACGGCCGGGTGCTGGTGCTGCCCCGCGTCGATGAGGGCAACCGAGTCGTTTTTGGTCTGGCCGGACCGCGCCTCGATGAGCCGATCCTGGCATTACAGCGGCGGGCGCGTGCGCTGCAGGCGGCGTGGCGACTGCCCTTCGTGCAGTGGTCGCAGGAATTGGCGGACGCCAACGGCCTCGGCGATTGGCTGAAGATATGACGCAAGCCCCATAATTGACAGGTTCTCGCGCCCATATGTAACTTGACAGACGGCCCCACGCCGATAGAGTCGAAGCCTCTCTCCGGGCCGCATGGCCCACACGCCGCCAGAATCTCGATGGAGTTCGAGCAAAATCCCGAAGCTTCCCGCCCCGCCGGCGAGCTTGCGCGCATCACCGCCGCGCAGGCTTCGGCGCTGATGAAGTCGGCGCTCGCGATTTCCAACGAGCTGATGACGGTCGCATTCCCGGAGATCTGCAAGTCGATCCTCGACGAGCTTTCCGGAACGTGGGACTTCGACGTGAGTTCACCGCTGGTGCAGCGGTTGCTCTCCTCCAAGTCGACAGAACTCAATCACGCCTTCCTCGACCACCTGCGGGAAGCCCAGGACCACACGTTTCACGAGATCACCGTCGGACGGGTCCAGCTGGCTCCGGCCGCGCTGGATGCAGAGACGCTGTCGCTGGTCGATTCCATCTCGGTCGAAAGCAACACCGTGGTCGAGCGCCACGCCAACAAGGTGGCGGGTTACGCCGACCTGCGCTGGCGCGACCTGAATCTCGTTGTCGCCTACGTGATCGGGCGTAGTTCGGTCCGCAACTCCGAGAATCCGCTCGGGCCGAATGTCTACGTACGAGCGCTGCTGCGGGCTGCGGAGCAGTGCGACCTGCACAAGGAAGCGTGGGAATTCCTGCTGACGAGGTTCGAGAAGCCGCTCGGCGAGGAACTGGCGCGCGTCGTGCAGCAGTTGCTCGATCACTTTGCCAACCACGGCGTGGACGTCCGCGCCGTGCGACGCAACCTTGCTTCGTCCAAGGCGCCGTCGTTCGGAGGCGGGGCTCCCGGCGCGGCGGGCTCAGCCACGCCGGCGGACTGGACCGGCTCGGATGCCGCGCGTACGCCTGGGCGATCGCCGGCCGGGAGCGGTCCGTCCCGCGGCTACCCCCCGGTTTCCGATGAGCCCGACGAGGTGCTCGGCGGGCTGCTGACGCGATTGCAGTCGAACGCCCGCGGCTCGCGCTTGCCGGCCATGCCCTCGTTCGGGCCGGCGCCCGAGGAACTGCTGTCATCCATTGGCGAGATTCAGCGCCACGGGCTGGACGAATTCATTGAGACCGGAGAGTTCACCGGTGTGCCGCAGGCCCAGTCGATCAGCGCGGTGCGCGGCGAACTGATCTCCAAGTCGACCCGCACGGTCGACAAGCTGACGATTGAGCTGGTCGGCATGCTGTTCGACCACGTCATGCAGGACAAGCAGGTGCCGGCCGAAATCAAGGCGCGCATCTCGCGGCTGCAGTTCCCGGTGCTGAAGGCGGCGCTGATGGACGCGGCATTCTTCGCCTCGAGCGCGCACCCCGCGCGCAAATTGATCGACCGCATCGCCGGCACCTCGACCGGTTGGGAACCCTACGGCGACGACAACCAGAAGTACCTGAAGGAAGTCGACCGCGTCATCGCCGAGATCCTGAAGAGTTTCGAGACGGACCTCGGCGTCTTCGACAAGGTCTACTCGGAGTTCGACCGCTTCGTCTCGGACATCTCGGTCGAGGACAGCGATCCGGTCTCGCGCGCCAAGAAGGCGCTGGAGGCCGCGGAAAAGCACGAGATCCTGACGATCAACACGACGATCCAGGTCCGCCGGGCCTTCGAGCGCGTCGACCTCGAGCCGTACATCAAGGAGTTCCTGCTCGGGCCCTGGGTCAAGGTGCTCGTCACCGCCAGCGTACGCAGCGAATCCCAGCCGGGATTCGCCAAGGCGTTCCGCGATGTCATCCACGAACTCGTGTGGTCAGTGCAGCCCAAGGCCAGCACTGAGGACCGCAACAAGCTGGTCAAGATGATTCCGGGCATGGTGCGGGTGCTGCGCGATGGGCTGTCGCTCGTCAATGTGTCCGAGCGCGATCGCGACCAGTTTTTCAGCAAGTTGATGGAATCGCACGCGATGGCAGTCAAGCCGGTCGACCAGGCGGCCTACATCAAGTCGAGCCTGCTGACCTCCGAGCTGCGCGCCAAGATCGATGGCATGCAGCTGTCGGGCATGTTCCCGGTGACGACGGTGCCAGGCGGCATCCGCGTGCCGACGGGCCAGATTATGCGCGCCGCGCAGGAGCATCACGCCGACATCGTCATGCCGGACCCGCTGACCGACATCGCGCGGCTCGACCCCGTCGAAGACGCGCGGGTGCAGGAGGAGATCGGGCGCTGGCAGCGTGGCAACTGGTTCAAGCTCTGGAACGGAACGGAGTTCGTGCGCGTCAAGCTGCGCTGGATGAGCCCCCTGCGGACGCTTTTCCTGTTTGCGGCAGAGCAGGATCACAAGGCGCACGTGTTGTCGGCCGACATGCTGAAGTCCTATCTGGCGCGCAAGTACATCGAGCCGCTTGAAAGCGTCGCGCTGACGAAGCGGGCCGTTGACGCGGTCGTCGCCGACTTCGAAAGCGCGCCTGAACGCGCGACCAACCTGGCCAAGCGGTACAAGGCATCGGAGCCCGCCGCTTGAACACCGCGGCATGAATCCCAAGGACGGCGCTGCAGCGCTTAAAGCTGCCGCCCCGCCGGCTGCGCGGGAGCGGCACTCGGCCCCGGCCGTGCCCAACGGCCGCGTGACCGGCGGGTATGTCCTGAAACAGCTCGTCGCTGATGGCCTGCTCGCCACGGCCGATGCCGAGCGCTTCAAGATTTCCGGCGGGCGCGACCGTGCTGGTCATCCGCTCGTCAACCTGGCGGAGATGAACTACCGCACGCCGAACTCCGAGCGCAAGCTGCTGGACCTCGAGATGCTGACGCAGTGGCTGGCGCAGAAGGCAGCGCTGCCTTACTTCCACATCGATCCGCTGCGCGTCGACTTCACGCGCGTCGTCGATGTGATGTCGTCGTCCTATGCGACGACCTACTCGATCCTGCCGGTGGCGATGACCGGCGACGACGTGACGATTGCGACCTGCGAACCGTTCCAGACCGGCTGGGAACGCGAGATCGAGCAGATCACGAAGAAGAAGGTCAAGCGCGTCGTCTCCAATCCGCTCGACGTTGCGCGCTACACGACCGAGTTCTACAAGCTGGCGCAGCAGGTCAAGGGCGCGGCCAAGACTGGCGCCTCACCGCTGGTGTCGAGCTTCGAGCAGCTGGTCGAGCTCGGCGGCAAGGTGCAGGCGGACGATGCGCACGTCATTCACATCGTTGACTGGCTGCTGCAGTACGCGTTTGACCAGCGCGCCAGCGACATTCACCTCGAGCCGCGCCGCGAGCAGGGCATCGCGCGCTTCCGCATCGACGGCGTGTTGCACCAGGTCTACCAGGTGCCGTCCGGCGTGATGGCGGCGATGACGAGCCGCATCAAGCTGCTCGGCCGTATGGACGTGGTTGAAAAGCGCCGGCCGCAGGACGGCCGTATCAAGACCAAGGTCGCGAGCGGCCCGAACGCCGGCCGCGAAGTGGAGATCCGACTCTCAACGCTGCCGACGGCTTTCGGCGAAAAGCTGGTCATGCGGATCTTCGATCCGGAAGTCGTCGTGCGCAGCTATGCCGAGCTCGGCTTCACGCCAGAGGAAGCCAAGGTGTGGGAGGACCTGATCCATCGGCCCTCGGGCATCGTGCTGGTCACCGGGCCCACAGGGTCGGGCAAGACGACGACGCTGTATTCGACGCTGAAGCAGCTCGCGACTGACGAGGTCAACGTCAGCACGGTGGAAGACCCGATCGAAATGGTCGATCCGGCGCTGAACCAGATGCAGGTCCAGCACGGCATCGACCTCGGCTTTGCCGATGGGCTGCGCGCGCTGATGCGGCAGGACCCGGACATCATCATGGTCGGCGAGATCCGCGACAAGGAAACCGCCGACATGGCGGTGCAATCCGCGCTGACAGGTCACCTCGTGTTCTCCACGCTGCACACGAACGACGCCGCGGCGTCGATTGCACGGCTGCTGGAGCTCGGCATACCGAACTATCTCGTCAATGCGACGCTGATCGGCATCCTTGCGCAGCGGCTGGTGCGCACGCTGTGCCCGCACTGCAAAGCGGTTGGCGAGCCGGTCGATGCAGCACTTTGGAAGGAACTGGTCGCCCCCTGGCGCTCCAACGTGCCGGAGAAGATCTACCACCCGGTCGGCTGCCTCGAATGCCGTCGCACCGGCTACATGGGCCGCACGGGGCTGATCGAGATGCTGGTGATGACCGACGCGATGCGCAAGCTGATCGCCGAAGGTGCCGACCTCGTCCAGCTGCGTGGCCAGGCCGCGCGCGACGGGCTGCGTTCGCTGCGCGTCTCCGGCGCCGAGAAGATCGCCAAGGGCATCACGACGCTCGACGAAGTGCTCAAGGCCGCACCGCCTTTCAATAACTGATTTGAGCAGGCGTTAGTGTGGGAGGTCATGGCGGTAGAAGCTGTGATCGACGGTCGGTTGTGGTGGCAGATGGTGGCCGAGGCTGGCTCAATTCCGGGCCCCCAAAGTTGCATTAGTCCTTGGCAACACTTACGTCCCTTGTCCTTTCAGTGCCGGGAACGTGGTCGCGTGGGCACCTACCCGGCCTTGCGGTTTGACGTGAGCCCGGCATTCCGCCATGGCGACGCAGAGAGTGCGGCGCAATGATGCTGCTCGGAATCGTGTGGGCAATGGGGGCGCCGGTGCTGATCCTGCTGATCGGCGCCGTTCTGTATCGCGCGTCTTCGTGGCTATTCCCAGCAGCGAGCAGGCCCATTCGGAGTGGTGCGAGCTTTGGACTGCCGTTCCTGATCGTCGGTGTCCTCTGGTGGGGCGATCGCGCGGAATTCGAGGCGCAGTGCGCAAGTCTTGGTCGCAGCGTCGTCCATGAGGCCAGATCGGTTGATGGCATCTTTCTTGATGACAGCACCGCCAACAGCTTTGGCATGCGCTACCTGCGGGAAGAAGGCTTTCAATGGATGGAGGCGCGCAGCATCTACGCCAGGAATCGCTTCACGCGCTACGAGTGGCATGGGTCAGACATCCACAGCCGCGAGGTCGACGCGATATCAGCCAGCGTTGCCGTGACTGCAACGCACGAGCGCCTCAGCCCGTGGACGAGCGCTCAGCGGGTCACGATTACCGACCGGTTGACTGGACAGGTGCTGGCAACAGCGGCACAGGCCCATTTTAACGGGGGGCGAGCCTACTGGCTGCTGGGGTCATGGGGATCTGGTTCGTGCCCGGATCCTGCTGCATCGGAGGGCAGCATGGAGTTCAAACGCTTCTACCATCTCGCCCGCCTGACGCTGCGCCCAGCAGTCGCTCCAGCCAGGTAGGAGCGCATACGTTGAGACCGACAGTGACTGTTTGCCCGGCAGCAGACGTTGCGTCTACACGCTCGCGGCGTTGAGGTCAGCGGCCCAAGGGTCCGGCGAAGCATGCGCGCATCAGTCGCGCGGATGAACTCCAGGTTCCTCTTGGATGCGCTTGATCACCGCACCGTTTCCGCGGCGCACCGGATCCACGTTGTGCAGGTGGCTCGGTAGATGCAGGACCGCGCGCCGCAATTCGACTCAGTGCGGCCAGGTGCGGAAGCGGTGTTGGTAGAGTCACTCTGGCGCAAGGCGGTCGGACCTTGACGCAGTCGACGGCCCCATTGAGACTGACCCAAGGTTCGTAGATGCCGGCCGGTGTTGCAAGATTCCAGCGCCCATGACTGGTAGGCAGGGTCCGGCCAGAATCTGACGCCGTCGATGCCCGTTCGGTAGGCCGATAGCAGTCGCGTTGGGCAGCATTGCGCTTCGCTCGTTTTTGGACGGCGAAGGAGCTTTAAGGCGGCATTCGCGAAACCGGCTACCACTTCGACTTCGGACTTTCTTCATCCTCGCTAGGTGCCATACAGCGCCATGACGCCAATCTTCGTATTCTTGACCGGTGTCTTCGCGGTCACCTGGGCCCTGTGCCTACTTCTGCGCCCGGTGGCAGAACAGGGCGGACTGACAATCCTCTTCGCCTGGCTGCTACCCACGGTCTGGGCACCGACACTCATCGCGCTGGTCGTGACACTGATGTCGGCCGGCGCGGCAGGCGTAAAGCAGGAAATCGGGCGTCTCCGGCTGGGGCGTGGCCCGGCTCGCTGGCTGCTCTTTGGCGCGGCGATCCCGGCGCTGGCTACGGCGGTTGCCGTATGGAGCGGACGTGCGGCCGGTGAAGGAGGGCCGTTTACGCCTTCAAGCGCAATTCCAATCATGATCATCTTCCAGATCATTACCGGCGCGGTCGGCGAGGAGCTTGGTTGGCGAGGTTTTCTGCTGCCTCGGCTCGGCAAGCGTTTAGGCGTAATGAAGGCGGCCTGGGTTATGGCCGTCCTCTGGAGCCTGTGGCATGTTGCCGCGTTCTACTTCCCGGGCACTCCGCAATACCAGCTCATTCCGCCGGTGCCCTTTCTCGTCTTCATTGTCTTCTTCGGCTTCTTCCTGGCATTCGTCTTCAATCGCACCGGCGAGTCGATTCTCGCGACGATCCTTGCCCACTTGTCGCTTAATGTTTCGTTGGGTGCTGGAGGAGTTCAACTCTCCTCGCCGGTATTCTGGTGGGTAATGGTTGGGATATATGCGATGTTCGCTCTCTTTGCGACAAGACTTGGAATGTCGCCGAAGACATCGCTGGAACGCACACCGGAAGAGTAGGGGTCGCAGAGCTGTCTATCCGTGCATGCGGCGCTGGGCTCAATCATCGATCGTCCTCAATCGGCGTGAAGTCCGCGTCAGCTCTTGGAGGTCACCGCCAGCAGCTGGGGGTCGCGTTCCGTCTGGCAGGTCAACGGCGCTGCGAGCTATTTCGACAGCTGCCGCATCGCCCGCGTCAACCCTTCGAGCGACATCGG
>DAOMFI010000041.1:0-1471 GCA_035429725.1 Burkholderiaceae bacterium
TCCGGATTGGCCGACACGAACACCAGGTTGGTTGCAGCGGCCGGCTGGATGGTCAGCGTGCCCTGGACGCTCGGCGCGCCCGAGGCACTGACGATGATCGTGTCCGCCTGGCCACAGCCGTTGTCGGAGTAGTTCGCCGTCGCCGTGCCATTGACGGTCAAGGCAGTGGGAGTGATCGTGGCCTTCTTCGCGCTGGCACAGACAGACGAGAAATTGACCGAGACCGGCGTGGTGGCCGGAACCCCGGCCACGGCGACAGTGATCGTCGACGTCTGGAACGCCGCGATCGTCGCCGGGTTGAGCGCGAGGTTCTGCAGCGAGATGTTGGCCTGCGCGACCTGGATCGCCGCGCTGGATGAAGCGGAGGCATCTCCCACCGATGCGCTGGCGGAAAGTGTCCCAGCACCGCTCGACGACACGCTGCCGGCCGATACCACGACCGTGACATTGCCGTTGGCATCCGTGATGCCGTTTGCCGAAGCCGGCGAGAAACTCACGAATGCCGTGGTCGAGGAACTCGAACCGCCACTCGAAGCCGACGCCGTGAACTGAACGATGGCGTTCGCGACCGGCGCGCCCTTGGCGTCGCGCACGGTCGCCGTTGCGTTGAGCGGAGAGGAAAGCGTCAGCGCATTGCTGGGCTGTCCGGTCGCCGAGTTCGTCGTGGTGATGGTCACCGTCGGCGACGCGGTCGGATTGGTGCCGCCCGTGTTCGAATCTCCCGGCGCCTCTTCGCCTCCGCAGGCAGCCAACAGGACAGCCGCGGCGACGATGGCAGCGTTACGCAATCCGGCAATGTTCCACTTCATGAGTTCATTCTCCAATCGACACCTGACGGCCGCCGTGACCGATGCGCAGACCCGCAGGCCATGCTACCGAGCGGTCACCGCTCGCTCCGTTCCCTCAATTCGCTAATGCGTTCGCCCTACCGCGCCGACGCCAGCGCCCGTTCCGACACGATCTTCGGCGTGATGAAGATGATCAGCTCGGTCTTGTCGTTGATCCGCGCCTCGTTCTTGAACAGCCACCCCACGTAAGGAATGTCTCCGAGCCAGGGCACTTTCGTGACCTGCCGGCGGTCGGTCTGCTCATAGATGCCGCCCAGCACGACAGTGCCACCATTTTCGACCAGCACCTGGGTCTGCACGTTCTTGGTGTCGATCGCCGGACCGGAGAGTGTTTCCGCTCCGCGCGTGTCCTTGTTGACCTTGACGTCCATGAAGATCGCGCCTTCGGGCGTGATCTGCGGCGTCACTTCCAGCTTCAGCACCGCCTTGCGGAACGACACGGAGGTGGCGCCGCTCGACGTCGCCTGCTGATAGGGGATTTCCGTACCCTGCTCGATGACCGCCTTGACCTTGTCGGCGGTCACCACGCGCGGGCTAGAGATGACCTTGCCGCGACCGTCCTGCTCGAGGGCTGACAACTCCAGTGAAATCACCTGCGACAGGCTGGCGTTCACCAGCGTCAG
>DAOMFI010000041.1:1571-22773 GCA_035429725.1 Burkholderiaceae bacterium
CGCGGATCCACCACGACACTGCCGCGCTTCGACAGCAGGCGCTGCTGACCGTCGACCAGCAGGCGACGCACCTCGTCGGCCTTCTGGTAATTGACGACGAATGCCTCGGAGCGCAGCGGCTCGAGTTCGGAGATCTGGTTGCGGGACTCGAGCTCGAGCTTTTCCTTGGTGGCGATCTCGTCACGCGGCGCCACCAGCAGCACGTTGCCGTTCTTGCGCATGTCCAGGCCCTTGGACTGCAGGATGATGTCGAGTGCCTGGTCCCAGGGAACATCCTTCAAACGCAGCGTGATCGTGCCGCCGACCGAGTCGCTGGTGATGATGTTGAGATTCGTGAAGTCCGCGATGACCTGCAGCAGCGAGCGGACATCGACGTTCTGGAAGTTCAGCGACAGGCGCTCGCCCTGGTAGCCCTGGCGCGTACCCTGGAACAGACGCTGCGGGTCTTCCTTAACCGGACGCACTTCGAGCACGAAGCGGGTGTCGCTCTGGTAGGCGTTGTGCTCCCAGAGCCCGCGCGGTTCGACCACCAGGCGGGTGTTGTTGCCCTGCTGGCTGGCAGTGACGTTGGTAACCGGCGTGGCGAAGTCCGACACGTCGAGACGCCGCTTGAGTGAATCCGGCAGCGCGGTGTTGAGAAAGTCGACAACGACCGTGTTGCCTTGCTGGCGGATGTCGACGTTGGTGTTGGGGTCGGACAGGTCGATGACGACACGGCCCTCGCCTTCGGCGCCGCGCCGGAAGTCGACTCCGCGCAGCGTGCGTCGCTGGGCTCCAGCCGAAGGCGCGTATCCGGCGGCGGGCGCCGTCGCTTCGGCCGTGGCGGTCGAGACCGCGGCAGTCGTGGCCGCGGCAGGCGCCGCTGCGCTTTCGCCCGTCGCGCGGAACGTCGTGGTGTCAGTCGCGCCACCGAGCGCGACCAGAATCCGCTTGCCGTCGACGCTGACCGCATGCGTCAGTGGCCGCTTCAGATTCAGCACGACACGCGAGCGGCCCTGCGCCTGCACGATGTTGACGGAACGCAGGTCGCCCTGGTTGATCTCCACGAGGTTGCGCCCGACCGCATTCACGGAACTCGGTATGTCGAGGGCCACGCGGGCCGGGTTGGCGACCGAGAAGCTGGCCGGAACACCCTGCACGGGGTTCTTCATGTCGATCGTCAGCACGACGCCCGTGGGCGTCTGCGTGGCGTCCACCCGCTCGATCGCATTGTTGACGTCGGCGGCCGGGGTTTGCGCCCCGGCGACGGCGGCACAGGCGGCCAGGCCGGCCACTGCCCACTTCGACAGCGCCCTGACAAGACCTTCGATCGACATTCTCATCGCTTGCTCCCTTGCCGCGCGGCGGCCTCCTGCAGTTCCAGCTTGGCGGGCCGTTCGACCCACTCGCCGGCGGCGTCCTGGACGATTTCCTTGAGTTCCACTTCTGTTTCCGAAATCTTGGTGACCAGCCCGAAGTTCTGGCCCATGTAGTTGCCGGACCTCACCATGAACGTCTGGCCGGAGGCGTCGATCAGAGCCACATTGTTGCCCTGCTGCCTCAGCGTGCCGACCATCTTGAGCTGATCCAGCGGGAATCCTTCGAGCGCTTCGCGGCGGCGATCGAGGTCCGGCTTGATCGCACTCGTGCTCGCCCGCGCCTGTGCCTGCCGCGCCACGGCCAGCACCATCTTCTGGGCATCGAACGGATCGATCAGCGTCTTTGATTCATACGTGTACGGTGAAAACTGCTTGGGCTCCGGCACCGGCTGTGTCGTTGGGCGCATCGCCTTGCGCGTGTCGTCCATCCACGTGCGCAGTTCGCCTTCATCGCCGCCACCGCAGGCGCTGAGCGTGGCCGCGGCCACGACGCACGCCACGAGTCGCAGGGTTCTGTTGTGTGCCTTGAGTGCCGTCATTTGGCCGGCCCCTTGGTTGCAGCCTGCTTGGCCTTGCGCTGGGCCGCCACTTCGTCGGCATCCAGGTAGCGATAGGTCTTGGCGGTCGCGTCAAGCGTCAGGGCGCCACCCTTGCCTGCTGCCAGATTCAGGTTGTTCAGGGTCACGATGCGCGGCAAATTGGCGATGTCGCTCGCGAACGCGCCGAGGTCGTGGTACTTGCCAGCCAGCTTGATCGCGATCGGCAGCTCGGCGTAGTACTCCTTGATGTTCGTCTGGCCGGGTTTGAACAGTTCGAAGTCGAGTCCGCGGCCCACGCCCGCCTGGTTGATGTCAGACAGCAGCGCGTCCATCTCGGACTTGCTCGGCAGCTGCTTCTCGAGCGTCAGCACGTACTGGCTCACCTGCTCGCGCTGCTTGCGCAGTTCATCGAGGTTGATCGCCTGCTGCATCTTGCTCTTGTATTCGTCCTTCAGCTTCTGTTCCTCGGCCTGCAACTGCTGGAGCTGCTCCTGCTGGCCGCTCCACAGGCCAAACCAGCCACCGACGCCGAACGCGACGATGATGATCAGCCACAGCGCAAAGCGCGGCGCCGGCGGCCAGGTGCCGACGTTGTCCAGGGTCAGGCCCTGGAATTGCTTGAGGAGATCTCGACTTGCCATCAGTTCCTCGTACGACGCGCGCTATTTCTTCGGGGCCGCGGGGGCGGCGGATGGGGTCGGTGCGGCGGTCGCCACCGTAGGAGTCGGTGCAGCGTTCGCTGCTGCCGGACTCGGTGCGCCGGTCGCTGCTGCCGGACTCGCCGGGCCAGCCGCCACGGGACGCGCCTGTGCCTGCTGCATCTGCGTGCGCTCGGGTGTCGGCTTCATCGTGAAATAAAGGCCGAACTCGAAGACGCGGCGATTCATGCCCGCCGGGCCCTGGCCCGCCACTTTGATCTCCACGAGTTCCGGTCGCTCGAGCACGCGCGAGTTGTTCTGCAGGTTGCGCAGGAATTCTGAAACGCGCTCGTTCGATGCGGCCCAGCCCGTCACGTTGACTCTGCGGTCCTCCTGCTTGATGGACCGGAGGTAAATGCCTTCCGGCACCTGCTTGGCGATTTCGTCGAGCAGATACACCGGCTGGTTGCGATCGGCCTGCAGGTCCTCGACCGCGCGCTGCCGCGCACGCAGGCCATCGATCTCCTGGCGTAGTGTCGCGATTTCCTTGATCTGGGTGTCGAGCTTGCGGTTCTCGGCGCGGATGAACTCGTTGCGAGCTTCCTGGTTGGCGATATAGCCCTGCAGCACGGTCCAGACCGCGCCGACCATGAAGAGGCCGGCCACGGCCGCCAGGCCGGTCAGTGCCCAGAACAGCTTTTTCTGCCGCTCGCGCTTGGCGGCGCGATGCGGCAGTAGATTGACGCGCGGAGCCGTCATTTCAGAGCCTCCGGGCTCCGCCCTGCGGCGCGAGCTTGCTTGGGACGGCCCTGCGCTGCGCTCGGAGCCTCCGGGCTATGCGCGGCGGCGCGAGCTTGCTTGAAGCGGTTCGGCGCTGCGCTCATTTATCAAACCTCCGCATCGCCAGTCCGCACGGCGTCAGCAATGCTGGCGCATCGAGCCGCAACTGCTTTTCGCGGATGTTCGGGGAGACTTCCATGCCCTTGAACGGCGAAATGACCGAGGTCGGGACCTGCGATCGTTCCATCAGGGCGTCCGGCAGGCCTGCCAGCACGGCCGAGCCGCCTGCGAGCATGATCTGGTCGACCCGGCTGTATGGCGTCGAGGTGAAGAAGAACTGCAACGCCCGCGTGATTTCGGTAGCGGCTGTGTCGATGAAGGGCTTCAGCACCGTCGTTTCGTAGTCTGCCGGAAGGTCGCCACTGCGCTTCTTGAGCTCGGCTTCCTCGGTCGGGATGCCGTAGGCGCGCGAGATGTCGCCCGTGAGCTGCTGTCCGCCAAAGGGCTGTTCGCGCTCGTAGATTGCTTCGCCGTCGTGCATGACGGTCACGCTTGTTGTATTCGCGCCAATGTAGAAGACGGCGATGACGAGCCCCTCGCCGGAATTCGGCAACTGTTCGATCAGGCGCTCGATGGCAGCGCGCGCCGAGTAGGACTCGACATCGACGACGATGGGCTTGAGCCCCGCCGCCTGGGCAACCGCGATGCGATCCTCGACCTTTTCCTTGCGCGACGCAGCGATCAGCACTTCGACATCGTCGGGCGCGTTGGGAATGGGGCCCAGCACCTGGAAATCGAGGCTGACCTCGTCGAGCGCGAACGGGATGTACTGGTTCGCCTCGCTTTCGACCTGCATCTCGAGTTCTTCCTCGCGCAGGTTGCCGGGCAGCGCGATGCGCTTGGTGATCACGGCGGACGCTGGCAATGCCATCGAGACATTACGGATCTTGCCGCCAGCGCGCCGCCAGGCGCGTTTGACGGCCTCGGCGACGACGTCGATCTTGTCGACGTTGCCGTCCACGACCGCGCCGCGCGGCAGCGGCTCGATCGCGTAGCGCTCCAGCCGCATCACTCCCTTGCCGGCTTCCGACAGCTCCACGATCTTGACGCTGGACGAGCCAATGTCGAGGCCGATCAGCGGCGGCGTCTTGCTTGCAAATGGCAGATCGAATGCCAAGGCGTAACCCCCTGCGACAGTCTCAGCTCGTTGTCAGACGGTCAGAAAAGGTGCCTTCCGCCCCTCGCAGGCAGGCACCCACCCGTCGACCCTCCAAACGCCCGGGCAAAAGCCGGATTTTCCTTATCTTTCGAGCGTTTACCGCGTTTTTATTGGATGGCACTTGAGATCCTAACAACATAAACATTCCAACTACAAGCCCCGCGTTCAGCCTAACCGTGCCTCTTTTGAGGGATAAACAACGAACCGTTCGTGACGAGACGCGTCCAACGTTTCCCGATCGCCCGTTTCGTCAGCAGTCCCGGCCGGCGGATGCACGGCTCCTATAATTCCCGACTCTTCGTGCGGCGAAGCGCAAATAAGCGGTCACTCGCACGCCCAGTTCCTTCCAGTGGCGCTTTCGCGTGACGGCAGACAACGAAAACACCGATAGCCAGACCGGCCGGCCCCGCGCATCGCGGCCCTGGTATGCGAAAGCGTTGCTCTGGGCGGTGGCACTGGTCGGCGCCGCCGGAGCGACCGTTGCGCTGCTGCTCACGTTTGCGTTTGCAATCGTCTACTCAAATCTGCCGCCGATCGATGCGCTCACCGATTACCGGCCCAAGATCCCGCTGCGGGTGTGGACTGCCGAGGGCCTGTTGATCGGCGAGTTCGGCGAGGAGCGGCGCGACTTCATCGCCGTCGCCGACATGCCCGACCTGATGAAGAAGGCGATTCTCGCGGCTGAGGACGACCGTTTCTACGAGCACCACGGCGTGGATTACGCGGGAATCGCGCGCGCGGCAGTGTCCAACTTCGTCTCGGGTCGCCGTGGGCAGGGCGGCAGCACGATCACGATGCAGCTGGCGCGCACCTTCTTCCTGAGTTCGGAACGCAGCTATGTGCGCAAGTTCTACGAGATTGCGCTCGCCTACAAGATCGAGTCTTCGCTCAGCAAGGACCGCATCTTCGAGGTCTATGCGAACCAGATCTTCCTCGGCCAGCGGGCCTACGGATTCGCGGCAGCATCGCAGGTCTATTTCGGCAAGAAGCTCAAGGATCTGACGGTCGCCGAAATGGCCACGCTGGCCGGGCTGCCCGTCGCGCCGAGCGCGTACAACCCCTTCGTCAATCCGAAGCGCGCCAAGACCCGCCAGCAGTACGTGCTGACGCGCATGCTCGACCTCGGCTACATCGATCGGCCGACCTACGACGCGGCGCTGGCGCAGGAATTGAAGCCGCGAGCCAGCAGCGTCGCCGCAAGCGAAACGCCGCGCAGCCGGATCCACGCCGAATTCGCGGCTGAACTGGCACGACAGCTCGTGTACGAGGTCTTCCGCGAAGAGACCTATACCCGCGGCCTCAACGTCACCACGACAATCCGGCAGGCAGACCAGGAAGTCGCTTACGCCGCCTTGCGCCGACAAGTTCTGGAATACGACCGCAAGTACGGCTACCGCGGTCCGGAGGCGTTCATCGACCTGGCGACCGAACCCGCGACGCGCGACCAGCGAATCGAGGATGCGATCGTCGAAGCGATCGAGAGCCCGAACCTCATTCCCGCCGTGGTGCTGGAAGCGACACCGACGCTCGTGCGTGTCGCGACGCAGGGTGGGCAGACTGTCGAGATCAAGGCTGATGGACTGAAGTTCGTCGCGCCTTCGCTGTCGCCCAAGGCCCAGCCCGGCCGCAAGATCGTGCCGGGCGCCGTGGTGCGGATCGCGCGCAACGAGAAGACCGGCTGGGAAATCACGCAGTTGCCACAGGTCGAGGCCGCCTTCGTCGCGGCCAGTTCACGCGACGGCGCCATCCGCGCGCTCGTCGGCGGATTCGACTTCAACCTGAACAAGTTCAACCATGTCACGCAGGCCTGGCGGCAGCCGGGATCGAGCTTCAAGCCTTTCATCTACTCGGCCGCGCTCGAAAAGGGCTTCACGCCGAGCACGCTGGTCAACGACGCGCCGTTGTCGATCGATCCGCAGCTGACGGGCGGGCAGGTCTGGGAGCCCAAGAACTACGACGGGAAGTTCGAGGGCCCGATGCGCCTGCGGCAGGGCCTGGCGAAGTCGAAGAACCTCGTCTCGATCCGCGTGCTGCAGGCGATCGGGCCACGCTATGCGCAGGATTGGGCGACGCGCTTCGGATTCGAGGCCGACAAGCATCCGGCGTTCCTGACGATGGCACTGGGGGCCGGCTCGGTGACGCCGTGGCTGATGCTCGGCGGCTACTCCATATTCGCCAACGGCGGCTACGGATTGAATCTGCATCTCATCAGCAAGGTGACGGATGCCAACGGCAAGACGCTGATGGAAGCCAAGCCGGTCATAGCCGGCGAAACGGCGCCGCGGGTGCTGGACGAACGCAATGCCTTCGTCATGGACAGCCTGCTGAAGGAAGTCGCGCGGACCGGAACGGCAGCGCGCGCCTCGGCGCTGCTCAAGCGCACCGATATCGGTGGCAAGACCGGCACGACCAACGACTCGCACGACGCCTGGTTCGCCGGCTACGGCGGCGATCTCGTTGCCATCGCATGGCTGGGGTTCGATCAACCGCGCCCGCTGGGTGAGCGCGAGACCGGAGGAGGGCTCGCGCTGCCGATCTGGATCAACTACATGGCCAAGGCGCTCAACGGCGTGCCGGAGGCGCGCCGCGAGGCCCCCGCCGGCATCGTCCAGCTCGCGGGCGAGTATTACTACGTCGAGCATCAGCCCGGTCAGGGCGTGGCGAGCGTTGGCCTGGAGGACGGCCTGCCGCCCGAAGAGCAGACCAAGCGCGACACCGTCCGCGAACAGATCTTCTAGCGCGCAGTCCTGGTCGTCAGCACGATCGGCGTGCCGCCCAGCGCCGACAGCACGCGCGACAGCGCAGCGAAGAGTTCGGCTCCGTCGCGCGTGTCGCGCCAGGCGCTGCCGTCCCATGCGTAATGGTGCGCTCCACTGCGGGCGGCCACCCACATCTGCTGCATCGGCGCCTGACTGTTGACGACCACCTTCGAGCCATCGGGCAACTCGAGCGTCAGGACGTTGCCGGCACGTGTGACTTCGATGTCGCCATCGACAGCATCAATGGCGCTTTCGAGGCCGCCGAGCACGGCCTCGGCGCGCTCGAGAAACTCGGATTCCGTCATGCTAGAGTGGATTCGACCATGTCAACAGCCAAGTCGCGCATTCTAGTGTTTGCCGCGTTTGCCGCGCTCGCAGGCTGCGGACAAAAAGGTCCGCTTACCTTGCCGCCCGCACCTGCGGCGAGCCAGTCGAAGCCGCCCGCCGAGCGGCCCGCAGAGCGGCCGGCGAACCGCCCCTTCCCCGACGTGCCCGCGACGAACGAAAGCCAATGACGCCGGCGCTGCCCATGGGCGTCGGCTTCGGTTACCGGAACGGCGAGCTGCATTGCGAGGGCGTCGCCCTGAGTGAGCTCGAGGCCCGTTTCGGCACGCCGCTGTATGTCTATTCCCGCGCAGCGATCACGGCTGCCTACCGGAGCTACGCGGACGCACTGGACGGTCGCACATCGCTCGTGTGCTACGCGATGAAGGCCAACTCAAACCTGGCGGTGCTCGATGTGCTGGCCAGGCTCGGCGCGGGATTCGACATCGTCTCGGCGGGCGAGCTCGAACGCGTCCTGGCGGCCGGAGCAAGCGCGTCGAAAGTCGTGTTCTCAGGCGTCGGCAAGAGCGAGCGCGAGATCGAGCAGGCCCTGCTCGCAGAGATCCTGTGCTTCAACGTCGAGTCGGTCGCCGAACTCGCGCGCATCGATGCCGTGGCTCAACGCCTGGGCAAGCGCGCCCGCGTTTCAGTCCGCGTGAATCCGGATGTCGACGCCCGCACCCATCCCTACATTTCCACCGGACTCAAGGAAAACAAGTTCGGCGTGAGCTACGAGCAGACCCTGGACGTTTACCGGGAGGCTGCGGGACGGCCTGGGCTCCAAGTCGTGGGGATCGACTGTCATATTGGCTCGCAGATCACCGAGATCGCACCCTACCTCGACGCCGCCGAACGCATCCTCGATCTCGTCGAAGCGCTCGATCGGGAAGGCATCGCGCTGGAACACATCGACTTCGGCGGCGGGCTGGGGATTCAGTACCAATCCGAGCAGCCTCCGCCCAGTTCCGAGCTGGTAACGAAGTTGCTCGGGCGGCTCGACGCGCGCGGCCTCGGTCGCAGGCGCGTGATGTTCGAGCCCGGTCGCTCGATCGTCGGCAACGCCGGCGTGCTGCTTACCCGAGTCGAGTACCTTAAGCATGGCGAAGCGAAACACTTTGCGATTGTCGACGCCGCGATGAACGATCTGCTGCGGCCGACGCTCTATGACGCCTGGATGGGCGTGGTGCCGGTTCGGCCGGGACGCGCGGCGGCCCAGACCTACGACATCGTCGGACCCGTCTGCGAGTCCGGCGACTGGCTGGCGCGGGATCGAACGCTGGCACTGGCGCCCGGCGACCTGCTGGCAGTGACGAGTGCCGGCGCCTACGGCATGGCGATGGCATCGAACTACAACACGCGTCCACGCGCGGCCGAAGTCATGGTCGACGGCGCGCGCGCTTATTGCGTACGGCAGCGCGAGCGCATTGGGGACCTCTTCGCCGGCGAGTCGACACTGCCGTAGTACACGTCTGCGGCGGAGTTCAACTCCGGCGCGCCGCCGAGGCCACCGGCGCCGCCGCGCGCCGGCCGGCCCGCCAGTGCCAGAGCCGGACAACGAACAGCACGCCCAGCACCGCCGCGTAAATCACCGGCTCCGCGAGATCGTTCTTTGCCAGCTTGTGAAACCAGTAGTGAAGCACGCCCAGCACGCCGATCAGATAGACCAGCCGGTGCAGGCGCTGCCAGTTGCGGCCTCCCAGGCGCCGCACCATGGCGTTCGTCGAGGTAGCCGCGAGCGGGATCATCAGGACAAACGCGACAAAGCCGAACGTGAGATAGGGCCGCTTGGCAACATCGGCCAGGATGTCGGTCCATTCGAACCAATGATCGAGCCAGACGAAGGCCGTCACGTGCAGTACGGCGTAGAAGAAGGCGAAAAGGCCCAGCATGCGACGCAGCCGCAGCAGCCAAGACCATCCGGTCAGCCGGCGCAGCGGAGTGATCGACAGCGTGACGAGCAGCAGCACCAGCGTCCACGTGCCGAGCGATCGCAGGATGGCTTCAACCGGATTGGCGCCCAGCGCCCCGCTGACTCCGCGTAACAGCAAATGCGCCAGCGGCAAGAGCGCCAGCAGAAACACGCTGCCGCGCACCACCCGTAGGACGCGCGGCGTCAGGTTGGGCGGTATCCACCCCAGCGCTGTCGCAGCGCCGCCCATCAATAGAACTTCATCAGGTCCATGCCCGCATACAAGGACGCGACCTGTTCCGCATAGCCGTTGAACATCAGCGTGGGCCGCCGCCGGCTGAAGATCTCTTCCCCGAGGCGCCGCTCGCTCTTCTGGCTCCAGCGCGGGTGATCGCGCCCGGGATTCACGTTGGAGTAGAAACCGTATTCGCCTGGGTTCGACTTCTGCCAGGCCGTCGCCGGCTGTTTCTCGGTGAAGCGGATGCTGACGATCGATTTGGCACTCTTGAAACCGTATTTCCAGGGCACCACGACACGCAATGGGGCGCCGTTTTGCGCCGGTAGCGACTTGCCGTACATGCCGAAAGCAAGAAGCGTCAGCGGATGCATCGCCTCATCCAGCCGCAAGCCCTCGGTGTACGGCCAGTCGATAACGGGGTAGCTCAGTCCGGGCATCTGCCTGGGGTCGGCCAGCGTCGTGAACTCGATGTACTTCGCATTTCCCGTGGGCTCGACCCGGCGGATGAGTTCCGACAGTGAATAGCCGACCCACGGTACGACAGCGGACCAGGCTTCAACACAGCGCAACCGGTACACGCGGTCCTCCATCGGCGCAAGCTTCAGCAGCGCCTCGATGTCCAGCGTCTGCGGCTTCCTGACTTCGCCCTCGATGCGGACCGTCCATGGGCGGGTCTTCAGTCGCTGCGGTGCGAGCCGTGCCGGATCTTCCTTGTCGGTCCCGAACTCGTAGAAGTTGCAATAGGCCGTAACGAGCGCTTCCGCCGTGGGCTTCTCCATCACCGACAGCGGGCTCGGACGGCCCGGCAACGGTCCCGACCGATCGGCCTGAGCCTGCACCTGTGGAAGGGCCGACGCCGCCAGCACGCCGGCCGTGGCCTGCAGCAGGGCGCGCCGCGCCCGGAATGTGGTCTCGGGCGTGATTTCGGAGGGCTTGATGTCGTTCATGGCGCGGATCAGCATGGCGGTTCGGAATCGGTTTGCCTGTCAGTCGAAACCAGGCCGGATGTCTTACTGCCATGGATCAGACCGTCGGCCATCGCCGGAGTTTCGGCCGCTAGACTCATGGCGACGGACCCTGTCCGCGTTACCCAGGATCGCCGATGCATATCGAACATGAGGTCAAGCTGGACTTCAAGGATGTTTTGATCCGCCCCAAGCGCTCCACGCTGACATCGCGCTCGGACGTCGACATCACCCGCGAATTCGTATTTCGTCACGCCGGCGTGAAGTACCACGGCATCCCGATCATCGCATCGAACATGGACACCACGGGTACGTTCGAGATGGCGCGCGCCCTGGATGCCTTCCGGCTGTCTACAGCGCTGCACAAGCACTACAGCGTCGACGAGTGCATACGATTCTTCCAGTCGCTCGAACGCAAGTCCGCCGCGTTCTACTCGATGGGCATCACGAAGGCCGATGAGGAGAAATTCAAGCGCGTCGTCGATGCAGCCGGCGGGGCTGTCGAGTACGTGTGTATCGACGTCGCCAACGGCTACCACGAGAACTTCGGCACCTTCGTGACCCGCATCCGCTCCGCCTTCCCGCGGCTGGTCATCATGGCCGGCAATGTCGTCACCGGCGAAATGACCGAGGAGCTGATCCTTTCGGGCGCCGACATCGTCAAGGTCGGCATCGGTCCGGGCTCGGTCTGCACGACGCGCAAGATGACCGGCGTGGGGTATCCGCAGCTTTCGGCGGTCATCGAGTGCGCGGACGCCGCGCACGGATTGTCCGGCCTCATCTGTGCCGACGGTGGCTGCAGCACTCCCGGCGATGTTGCCAAGGCGTTTGGTGGCGGTGCGGACTTCGTCATGCTCGGCGGCATGTTCGCCGGGCATGACGAGTCGGGCGGCGAGCGCGTCGAACGCGACGGTGTGGCCTACCAGCGCTTCTATGGCATGAGCAGCAAGGCCGCGATGGAACGCTACGCCGGCGGCGTCGCCGAGTACCGTGCCGCGGAGGGAAAAGAGGTCCTGGTGCCCTACCGCGGCCCGGTTGCCAACACGGCGCAGGAGATACTCGGCGGGGTGCGCTCGGCGTGCACCTATGTCGGCGCCCGTCGGCTCAAGGAGTTGTCAAAACGGACGACGTTCGTGCGAGTGACGCAGCAGCTGAACGAGGTCTTCGGCAAAGCCTAGCGGGCCGCGCGCAGGCCCAACTCTGTGTTACTTGCGGAGTCCCTGGATGTAGTCCGCGACGGCTCGCATCTCGCTGTCGGTGAGGCGGGCGGCGATCTGCTGCATCGGGACGTTGTTGCGGCGGGTTCCATCGCGGAACGCCTGCAACGTAGCGACGGTGTATTCCGAGTGCTGTCCGGCCAGGCGCGGATACTGGATCGGTATGCCGACTCCTGTCGGGCTGTGGCACCCGCTGCAGGCCGGCAGCGCCTTTTCCGGAACGCCGGCCCGCCAGATCCGCTGGCCCAGTTCCAGCGTGTCCTTGTTGCGCGCCACGCCGGGCTTGGCTGACTGGCTCGAAAACCAGGCTGCGACATCCCGCCGGTCCTGCTCGGACAGGCTGGCGGCCATGCCATTCATGATCGAGTTCTCGCGGGCCGGAACCTTCTCGCCCGGACGCACCGTGTAATCCAGAAGCTGCTTGACCAGATAGTGCGGGTGCTGCTGGGCCAAAATGGGATTCGACGGGATCGTCGAGTTGCCGTCGTTCGCATGACAGGCGGCACACACCTGCGAGGCGATCTGCTGGCCTTTGGCCGCATCCGGCTTCGCGGCCGGCTTCTCCTGCGCCAGCGCCGCAGCACACAGGGTGGTCAGTGCCGCCAGTACAGGCATGGAACGACGCCACATCGACATTCTCATCGCTTGCCTTTGATCGTTGTGCCCGACGTCGTCCGGTGACAGCCCACCGGGAGACCGGGCGGCCGCCCCTGTCTGCGCGGAACTGCGCGGAACCGCGGGCGGCTTCGCAAAGCCGCGTATTCTACCGAAGTCCATCGTCACGCCCGGCGCCACTTTCCGTGCAGTTGTTTCACTCCGCGCGCTTTGTCACCTCGGTCGCCGATCTGGCGGGGCTGGCCCCTCCGGGGCTGCCGGAGATCGCATTTGCCGGGCGGTCGAATGCCGGCAAGTCGACGGTCATCAACGTGCTGACCCAGCAGAAGCGGCTCGCGTTCGCCAGCAAGACTCCCGGCCGCACGCAGCTGCTCAACTTCTTTGCGCTGAGCGAGAAGAACGAACTCGGCCAGCGGGTCGAGCGCGGCTATCTGGTCGACCTGCCCGGATACGGCTACGCGCGCGCCGATGCATCACAGCGTGCCACCTGGGACGCACTGGTCGGCGGTTACGTGCGCGAACGCCAGTCACTGATCGGCATCGTGCTGGTCATGGACGCGCGTCGGCCTTTCATGCAAGGCGACGATGCCCTGCTGCAGTTCATCGACCGCCGCGGCTGCCTGATGCACTTTCTGCTGAACAAGTCGGACCAGCTGGGCACCGCGGAGAAGCGTGCAGCGCTGGCGTTGGCGCAGCGCCGTGCCGAGGCCATCGGTCCGCGCGCGAGCGCTCAATTGTTCTCCGGGCTCAAGCGCGAGGGCATCGAAGTGCTGGCCGAGACACTGACGCGCTGGATATTCGCGTGAACCAGGCCCGGCCGTATCATGCGCGGGCAAAAAGAAAGGCCCAGGGCTTGCGCCCGGGGCCGGAAGTTGCCTCGTTTTAAGAAGGCACCCGCTCAGGGAGGTAACGCGGGAGACGACACAGCGTCTGTCATCTAGGTCAGACGATAGCGAAGCAGGTGCAAGACTCCGAACTGGGATTTACCCTCATGCAGATCCTTGGTCAGTTCCCCTCCGTGCGCATGCGGCGCATGCGACGCGACGATTTCTCCCGCCGCCTGATGCGCGAGAACACGGTCAGCGTCGATGACTTGATTTATCCCGTCTTCATCCTCGACGGCCAGCGGCGGCGCGAGGCCGTGGCGTCGATGCCTGGTGTCGAACGCCTTTCGATCGACGAACTGTTGCCCGTGGCGGACGAGTGCGTGCGGCTCGGCATCCCGGTCATGGCGCTCTTCCCGGTGATCGAAGGCCACCTTAAGTCCGCGGACGGACGGGAAGCCAAGAACCCGGACGGTCTGGTGCCGCGCACCGTGCGGACGCTGAAGCAGCGCTTTCCCCAGCTCGGCCTGTTGACCGACGTCGCGCTCGACCCCTTCACAACCCACGGGCAGGACGGACTCATCGACGACGATGGCTACGTGCTGAACGACGAGACGCTCGAGGTCCTGGTGCAGCAGGCACTGGTCCAGGCCGCCGCCGGCGTGGACATCGTCGCCCCCAGCGACATGATGGATGGCCGGATCGGCGCGATCCGGCGCGCACTCGAAGGCGCCGGCCACATCCACACGCGGATCATGGCGTATTCGGCCAAGTACGCCAGCGCGTTCTACGGTCCGTTCCGGGATGCGGTCGGGTCGGCGTCCAATCTCGGCAAGTCGAACAAGATGGTCTACCAGATGGACCCCGCGAACACGGACGAAGCCCTGTGGGAAGTAGGGCTCGACCTCGCAGAGGGCGCCGACATGGTGATGGTGAAGCCGGGCATGCCCTACCTCGACATCGTCCGGCGCGTGAAGGATGAGTTCCATGCACCGACCTTCGCCTATCAGGTGAGTGGCGAATACTCCATGCTGAAGGCAGCCGCCGCCAACGGCTGGCTCGACGAGCGCAAGGTCGTGCTCGAAGCATTGCTGGCGTTCAAGCGCGCCGGCGCCGACGGCGTGCTGACCTACTTCGCGCTGACAGTCGCGCGCTGGCTGAAAGAGCAGCAATAGGTCGATACCGTGAAGTGGGTTGAAGTCGGCCTGCATCGCGCGCAGGAACTCCCCGGCGAGCCGGGCAGCCTGCCGGCCGAAGGTTTCCTTTGGCTCGACGTACTTCATGACGAAGTGATCGCCGAACCGGAGGCGATGCGGGCGGCGATCCATCGCGTCACCGGCGTGCGCCTGTTCGACCTCCACCTGCAGGACGCCGCCAACCTTCAGCACCCGTCTTACTTCGACGGCACGAACGAATACGACATGCTGGTTTTCCGCAAGCTCGCAATGGCGGAAGCGAAGCCTCTGGAGGAGAAAGCCGGGCCCGCGAACGAGCGCCGCATGCTGCAGGAGATCGTGACTCGCCCGATCACATTCTTTCTGCTGGAGCGACTGCTGGTCACCGTGCGGCAGGGTTCGAGCAGGACGATCGACCAGGTGCGCCAGCGCCTGCTGGACCCGAAGGTGCGATCCGAGGGTTCACCCTTCGATCGATCCCGACTGCCCAGATCGCCCGGCGAGCTGATGCTGCGCATGCTCAACGGCATGGTCGATCGCTACCTGGAGCTGCGCGAGCCGCTGTCGGACCGGCTCGACCGCTGGCAGCGCGACCTGCTCGATCCGCGGCGACCGTTCAGCAACTGGTCGGCCCTGCTCGAGGCCCGCATCGAACTGCGCAAGCTCGAGAACCTGTGCGAAGGGCAATATGACGCACTGACCGAGCTGCGCGACGCCTACCTCGACGAAACGGAGGACGCCAACCTCAACGACGCCTACCTTGTGCGGCTCAATGACGTGCTGGAGCACATCCAGCGCGTACTGCACCACGCCCGGCGCCTCGAAGCCTCGGCCGAGTCGGCCGTGCAACTGCACTTCTCCGCCAACACGCACCAGACGAACGAAATCGTCCGCAAACTGACGGCGATCGCGGCCATCTTTGCGCCACTGACACTGTTCGCCGGCTTGTGGGGAATGAACTTCGACCGCATCCCGCTGGCGCACCACCCCCAGGGCTTCTGGATCGTGACCGCCGGATTCGCCGCGATCGCGCTGGTGATGCTGCTTTACTTCTGGGCGCGCCGCATACTGAGCCGTCCTCGGCCACCGAAGCCCCTGCGTCGGCGAAGCTGAGTCGCCTCAGCGCACCAGACCGCAGCCGGTGTAAAAGTGGCCTTTGGCCGCGACGACGACGCGATAGCCGAACGCGGCTTCCGACATTGTGTCGCTGCATAAGCCCCGCGAAAACTCTGCGCGCACCGGACCCGCGCCGGAGTCTGTAGCGTACGTCACGGTCCCACCCTCCTCGCGCAGAGGCCGCGCCGGCAGCATCAGTTCAGCGTCTACCCCGCGCAGGCTTGCGCCCTTGCCATCGAGCACAAAGCGCCATGACGGCTCGTTGCCCGCTGCCCAAAGTCGGGCATCGGCCGGGATGTTGGCTGGCCGCTCCGCGCAGGTTCCGACCCAGCCCAGGGATCGTTGCAGGCGCGTGGCGGTCACGCGTCCGTTTTCACTGTAGCCGGCAAACTCGAGGTAGATCCCGCGTTGCGGATCGGCCGACTGCTGCCAGCGCTGCTGAATCGCCTTGAACAGCAGTCCGTCCTCGGTCGCATCGATGATCGGTTGGCCCTGCGGCGTCAACGCGGCTTTCTTGCCGCTGCCGACACAGGGCCTGAACAGCCACTTGTTGAATTCGTAGCGGGCAAAGCCCGACATTGGCACGCTGGGAGGAATGTCGGCAGCTCCTGCTGCGCCAACGGCGGCAACGGCAAATGCCAGCGGGAACAGGTTCTTCATCAGTTCTCCTACTCCTGACTTTCGGCGAGCCTGCGCAGCACGCGCGCGTCGCGCTTGGATGGGCGACCCCGGATTGCAGCTGCGGGCTCCTTCATGAGCCGCGCTGCCTCCTTCGTCTGAGTGCGTCGCGCAACGCTTGCGGCGGCTTCGGTGTAAAGCAGTCGGGCGCTTGATGCGGGGCCGCGCACTGTGGACAGACCATTGACGACAACTTCGAAGGCTTCGTCGCCGCGCTGAATGTCCAACCGCTCGCCCACGCGCAACGGGCGCGCCGGCTTGACACGCTCGCCGGCGACGCGCACCTGGCCACGCTCTACCGCTGTGGCGGCCATGGAACGCGTCTTGAAGAATCGCGCGGCCCAGAGCCATTTGTCGATTCGAACGATTGCGTCCGTCACGCTGCCGAGCGCCATGTGCCGATGTTAGCGATGCGCCAGCATCAAGCTAAGTCCTGCACAATCTCCACTTCGTGACCCACAAGTCACGCCAGAAACGGCGGTTGGGTCTCGTCCACCACCCAGCGCAGATAAGAGGGCAGCCCGGCGACGACCGGAATGGCGACGATCTCCGGAACCTCGTATGGATGTAACGCCCGGATCGCTTCCTGGATTTCCGGCAATCGCTCCCGGGTCGACTTGATCAGCAGCGGCACTTCTACCGCGCGCTCGACCGTGCCTTGCCAGCGATATATAGAGTCCACTGCCGGCAGGCGGTTCACGCATGCGGCCAGCTTCTGCTCGACCAGGGTGCGCGCAAGGCGGTCCGCGACCTCCGCGTCCGGGCAGTTGGTCATGACAATGAGCACGTTGTCGATCACTTGAGCAGCCGCCTCCGCGTCAGCACCAGCGCGATGAAAAAGCTCACGGCACCCCACGCGGACAGCAGCACGACGTCGCGCAGACCATTTTCGGGCCAGCGTCCGAGTGCCAGTGGACGCACGAGGTCCACGGCAGCGGTCATCGGCAGCCACTGGGCGATCACGCGCAGCCAGTCCGGCAGCTGCGAGAGCGGGAAGTACACGCCGGACAGAAACACCAGCGGCATGACGACGACCGTGAAGTAGTTGGACAGCAGATCGTAGCTGCGTGCGACAGCGTTGACGATCAACGCCATCGCCGCGAAGACCAACGCGATGAACATGGCCACTGGCAGCACCAGCAGTGAGAGCGGTTCGCGCGAGATGCCGAGCGCCCAGATCATCAGGAGAATGCAGAACGCCGTGAAGGTCGCCTTGCTGGCGGCCCAGACGAGTTCACCGAGCAGCAGATCATCCACGGAAAGCGGCGTGTGCAAAATCGCGTCCCAGGTCTTCTGCACGTGCATGCGCGAGAACGCGCCCCACAGCGCCTCGAACTTCGCGGAGTACATCACGCTCATCGCGATCGAACCCGTGGCGAGGAACTGCAGGTACGTCACGCCCTCGATCTGGGGCAGCAGGCTCCCCAGCCCGTAGCCGAAGGCAATGATGGTGAGGAGCGGCTCGACGACGTTGGTCAGCAGGCGCTCAACAAAGAGCTTGCGCCAGACGAGGAAATTACGCCGCCACACCGGGATGAACCGCAGCGACACGCGCGGCGGCGCCCAGGGCGAGTCGATCTCTGCCACGGCCGGCAGCGTGGCACTCACGATTCGGCCCTCATCTCGCGACCCGTGAGCTTGAGAAACAGGTCTTCCAGGTTGGCGGGACGATGCAGGTACCGCACTCCGGGACGCGACTCGAGCGAGTGCAGGGCCAGGGTCGGATCGCGCGCGTAGCAGAAGACGGTCTCGCCGGTGATCTCGATCCGTGCCGCCAGGTCTCGACCGATCGCCTCGGCCCACTGTCTTGCGCCATCGCCATAGACCTCGAGCACCTGCGGCTCGATGTGCTCGGCGATCAGAGCGCGCGGTGCCCCCTCGGCAATCATCTGGCCGTGGTCGATCACGGCCAGCCGGTCCGCCAGTCGCTCGGCCTCGTCCATGAAGTGGGTCGTCAGCAAAATCGTTTTGCCGCGCGACAGCAACTGCTTCAGGCGATCCCAGATCACATGCCGCGCCTGCGGGTCCAGACCGGTTGTCGGCTCGTCCATGAACACGAGGTCGGGGTCGTTGACCAGGGCCCGCGCCAGCGTCAACCTGCGCTTCATGCCACCCGAGAGCTCGCCGATCCTGGCGTCGCGCTTGTGTCCCAGGCTGGCGAAGTCGAGCAGCGATGGCAGCCTCTGCGCGACTTCACGGTCAGCGAGCCCGTAGTACCGACCGTAGACAATCAGGTTCTCGGCGACCGTGAAGTCGGGGTCGAGGTTGTCCATCTGGGGAACGACGCCGACACGGATCCGCGCCCGCCGCGCCTCGCGCGGGACCGGCTCTCCTACAAGCCGGATCGTGCCGCTGTCGGCTTGCGTCAGGCCAAGGCAACAGCGCAAGGTGGTTGTCTTGCCGGCACCGTTGGGACCGAGCAGCGCGTAGCACTCCCCACGCCGGATGGCGAAAGTGAGTCCGTCGACGACGGGCGTCTGGCCGTAGACCTTGCGCAATTCACGCACGGCGAGCACCTCGTCGACGGTCGAGGCCGATGCAACCGCGGTGTCCATGGGCTCCAGAATGCAAAAAGGCCTGCCGCGTGGCAGGCCTGGGCAGAGCGGGGAATGTTAGCGCTGCCGGACTGGCAGCGCCACGCAGTCCGCGGAGCGACTGCCGGTGATCAGCTCGCGTCGGCCGTGCCTTCTTCCTTCACGACTGGCAGCGGACGATCGACAAGCTCCATGAACGCCATCGGCGCGTTGTCTCCGACGCGAAAACCCATCTTCAGGATGCGTGTATAGCCGCCGTTGCGGGCCTTGTAACGCGGGCCAATTTCGCTGAACAGCTTGACGACCATTTCGCGATCGCGCAGGCGATTGAACGCCAGTCGCTTGTTGGCGACGGTGGGCTCACGCCCGAGCGTGATCAACGGCTCGACCACACGCCGCAGCTCTTTCGCTTTCGGCAAGGTCGTCTTGATGGCTTCGTGACGAAGCAGCGAATTCGTCATGTTGCGCAGCATCGCCAGGCGATGGCTGCTGGTGCGGTTCAGCTTCCGCAATCCGTGTCCGTGACGCATGGTTCTTCCTTTCAGTCTCTAACGGCCCGCAGTGCGGGCGTTTGTGAATCCGACTCTTCGATCCCTCGCGGGCGGGTCGGTTGGTCTTCTGGCGCGGGTTGCCTCCGCTCCTCTCTCGTACTGCCCGATGCTGCGCGCAGCCGGTGCTCCTCCGGCCTGCGTGCGCCCCGTTACTTGTCCAGGCCTGCAGGCGGCCAGTTCTCCAGCTTCATGCCGAGCGTCAGGCCCCGCGCGGCGAGCACTTCCTTGATCTCGTTCAGCGACTTGCGGCCAAGGTTCGGCGTCTTGAGCAGCTCGTTCTCGGTCCGCTGGATCAGGTCGCCGATGTAGTAGATGTTCTCGGCCTTCAGGCAGTTGGCCGAGCGCACGGTGAGCTCGAGGTCGTCGACCGGACGCAGCAGGATCGGATCGACCTGCGGCGAACGCGCCGCGGCCGAGGCCGACGTCTCCGCCATGCCCTCGAGCGCACCAAAGACCTGCAGCTGGTCCATCAGGATGCGGGCCGACTGGCGGACCGCCTCTTCCGGCGTGATCGCGCCGTTCGTCTCGATCGTCATCACCAGCTTGTCGAGATCCGTGCGCTGCTCCACACGGGCCGCCTCGACCGCGTACGACACGCGCTTGACCGGCGAGAACGACGCGTCCATCACGATGCGGCCGATCGTCTTGCTGTGATCGTCGCGGAAGGCACGGACGTTGCCCGGAACATAGCCGCGGCCCTTCTCAACCTTCAGCTGCATTTCGAGGTGGCCGCCACCGGAAAGGTGCGCGACGATGTGATCCGGGTTCACGATCTCGACGTCGTGAGGCAGTTCGATGTCGCCCGCCGTGACCACGCCCTCACCTTCCTTGCGCAGCGTCAGCGTGACTTCATCACGGTTGTGCAGCTTGAAAACGATGCCCTTCAGGTTGAGCAGGATGTCGACGACGTCCTCGCGCACGCCATCGACCGTCGAGTACTCGTGCACGACGCCGGTCATCTGCGCTTCGGTCGGGGCATAGCCGACCATCGAAGACAGCAGGATGCGACGCAGCGCATTGCCGAGCGTGTGGCCGTAGCCGCGCTCGAACGGTTCCATCGTCACGATCGCGGCGTTCGGACCGACGGCCTCGACCTCGATCGCGCGCGGCTTCAGAAGTGCTGTGCTTGCCATTGTTTCGTTCCCTTCAATACCCTCGGTTCGTTACACCGATAAGGCTGATGGTTAGGGCGGAAGAGGATTCGAAATCGGGCGCCCGGACCGATTCCATCGCCAGACCGCACCGCGGGCCGGCACCCCCGAATTCGTTATCGCGAGTACAACTCGACAACGAGCGACTCGTTGACGTCCTGCGCCACTTCGCCGCGGTCGGGCAGTTGCTTGAACTTGCCTTCCATCTTCTTGGCGTCAACATCGACCCACGACGGGAAGCCGGTCTGCTCGGCCAGCGTCAGCGCTTCCTGGATACGGCCCTGCTTCTTGGCTTTCTCGCGCACCGTGATGACGTCGCCGGACTTGACCAGCATCGACGGGATGCCCGCGGTCTCGCCATTGAGCGCAATCGCGCGATGCCCCACCAGCTGGCGTGCCTCGGCACGGGTGGCGCCGAAACCCATGCGGTAGACGACGTTGTCCAGGCGCGACTCGAGCAGCATGATCAGGTGCTCGCCGGTGTTGCCCTTGCGACGCGAAGCCTCCTGGTAGTAGCGGCGGAACTGGCGCTCCAGCACACCGTACATGCGCTTCAGCTTCTGCTTTTCGCGCAGCTGCGTGCCGTAGTCCGACTGGCGCGCACCCGAGGTG
>DAOMFI010000042.1:0-9311 GCA_035429725.1 Burkholderiaceae bacterium
TGTAGGCAGTCAGTTTCACTGGAATTTCCGTCAGAGTTAGTGAAATTCCAAGTCAAAGTTACTGAAGATGCTCTACTGCCTCCCTAGCGGTCCTAAGGCGCCAGCCGGACAGAACCGGCCTTGGCACGATCTTGCGCAATCTCCCCGGTCACAGCCATCCTTAGCAGATGTCTTCAAACGCTGATCGCATTCGGTCGCTTCGTGCCGCCGGCGACGACGATGCTGCCCTACGCCTCGCGTTTGAGCTCGTGCGAACCGAGCCGACCGACGCCGAGTTGCGGTACGAAGTCGCCTGCCTTCTTGACAGCCGCGGTGAGGAAACCGCGGCGGTGGAGCATTACACCGCCGCGATTGCGGCCGGTTTGAGTGCTGATCTGCTTCGAAGTGCGTACCTCGGGCTAGGCAGCACTTACCGAGCGGTGGGGGCATACACGCAGGCTCTGGCAACGCTAAGTGAAGGCGTAAGGCGGTTTCCTGAAGCGCTCGAGCTCAAGGTGTTCCGAGCCATGGCGCTTTACAACGCTGGCCAGGGGAAGGAAGCCGTCGAAACTCTTCTGCGCGCGGTCGTCCAGGCGACGAACGATGTTGAGCTCGCCAAGTATCGGCGAGCCATCGAGCTGTATTCCGAGGACCTCGACCGCACATGGTCTTGAACCCTGCTTCCGCCGTTCGCGGCCAGAAGTGGCCCTGGGCGCGCTCCCCACGGGCGGCAGGAAGCGGACCTTGTTGCCATAGGGACCGAAGCAGCCAGATGCACCTGGTCATCACGGGCATCTAGACTCGCTCGACCGCGTTGGTCCTCCTAAAGCTGCGGCTCACAAGGACTGTTCGTCGAACGGCGCTTCGGGTCAAATGGCGTCCGGATCCGGTTCAACGGAAAAGCTTCCCCGACAAACCAAGTTAGGCCTCAGAGACGATGCGCGTTGCGATCCTCGGCAACTCCGGCTCCGGCAAGTCCACCTTGGCCAACTGGCTGGCTCAGTCGGCCCACCTCGCCCTCCTTGATCTCGACTCGGTCGCTTGGGAGCCGAGTCAGCCCGCCGTAGCGCGATCAAGCTCGCTGGCCGAAGCCGACATCTCCACGTTCTGCACTACTCACGCACGCTGGGTGCTGGAAGGATGCTATGGCAACCTGATCGAAGCCGCGTTCCGGTTCCAGCCGTTTCTCATCTTCCTGAACCCAGGGCTGGAGAGTTGCACAGCCCACTGCCTGAACCGTCCCTGGGAGCCCCACAAGTACCGGTCCAAGCAGGAGCAGGACGCCAACCTCCAGTTCCTCCTGTCCTGGGTCGCCGAGTACTACACGCGAGACGGGCCAATGTCGCTGGCCGCTCATCAGGCGGTCTTCGACAAGTACCCGGGTCGCAAGGTCGAGCTTCAGCGTGTGCCTCAGCTGAATCCGCCCGAAACTGAGGTGTTGGCATGGTTGCGCTGAGGTCCAACCCTCCGCTCAAGCCGACCCGCGCTGGCTTGCCGTCACGGGCGGCTAGGTTCAAACGTTGAGTTGCTCATCATGCCCGCAGAGATTCGAGCGTTCTTTTCTGCCTATCGAGACGCCTTCAATGCCTTGGACGGCGAGGCCGTCGCTCGGCTCTACGCGATTCCATCTGGAATAGCCTCCGACACGGGATATACGCACTGGTCCGCTTTTGAGCCCATTCGGGACAACATGGTCGCGTTGTGCCGCCTGTACAGAGAGAACGGGTTCGAGGAGGCCAGCTTCGAGCACGGGCAATTCATCGAACAAGGGCCGCAATACGCGGTGGCGGACATTCGGTGGAACATCGCCAGAAATGGCAATCAGCCGCCCTGGCAGTTCAGCACGACCTACAACCTGATTCGTACCGATCAGGGTTGGCGGGTACTGCTCTGTACGGCTTACAGTGAGGAGCGCCGCAATGCGTAGTACGCAACTGAGCTCGTTGCCGGAGCCGACCCACGCGAGCTTCGCTCGCTTGGTCGGCCCGGCCTTGAGTTACGTCCGCGAATCAGCGTTTCAGCTGCGACCCCTTTCGGAGAGAGATGTCCGCAAGGCGTCGACCAGAGACAATGCGCGACTCTGCGACTGCGGACTTCTGGACTGGGTTCCTACGAACCCATTGCGGGCGATTCAGCTTTACTAACTCTGGCAAGGGAGTAGGCAGGTACCAGTTAATGTGGCCTAATCTCTGTCGCCCGACTGACGCGCTGGCTGCCAAACGATTGATTTGGTTGTGTTCAGGATTTCACTTTCTCTGGCGCCTTACCGCGCTTGCGCTACCCGCCGAGGGGAGTCCGCACACGGGTAACGCCTCGCTGCGTTCAGTGCTGGTCGGCCTGAAGGGTTCGGTTCGGCCCTGAAGTTCGGGACCTGAACGACACGCGATGGCCTACGGACAGCCCCTCGAAACCTTCCTGATCTCGCTGGTCGCGCTGCTGGTCATCCTTGATCCGATCGGCACCGCAGCGGTGTTCGTCGGCATCACCCCGCGCGACACCGAGGCGCGGCGCCGTGCCCAGGCGATCCGCGCCACGATCATTTCTGTGGTGGTGCTGGTGGGTTTCGCTTTCATCGGCGAGTTCCTGCTGCGCGCCATGGGCATCACGTTGCCGGCTTTCCAGATCGCGGGCGGGCTTCTGCTGTTCGTGCTGGCCTTCGACATGGTGATGCAGCGCCCCTCGGGTTTGCGCGCCACTGAATCCGAACGGTCCGAGGCGGAGGCGAGCGACGACGACGTCAGTGTCTTTCCGCTGGCGATCCCGCTGATCGCGGGGCCTGGCGCGATGACGTCGGTGGTGCTGCTGCGCGGGCGCGCCGGCAGTGATCCCGCGGAAGTGGTGGCGGTGATGGCGGCGCTCGGAGTGGCGCTCGCCATCATGCTGGTCTGCCTGGTGGGGGCCGGCACCATGACCCGCGTGGTCGGCAAGACCGGCACGCACGTGATCGGCCGCGTGCTGGGCGTCGTGCTGGCCGCCCTTTCCGCCCAGCTGGTGATCGACGGAATCCGGCAGGGTTTCGGCCTGGGGTGACATCCCCGCGGCGCATGCCCAGGCACGCAGGCCGCGATGCTCCGTCTTCTCTGCATGAACATCGCGTGCTCACCTGCGGGGTCGTTGTCTTCACGTGGGGCCGCGTGCCGACAGTCCTCAACGATCACCAGCAGTCAACTGGCGACGGCCGCTGTTGCCGAGCTCGGGCTCTATCGACGATGTCCGCAGGCAGGGGTTTACGAATTGCACCGGCCCTTCGACGACCGAGCAGCTTTGTGCCGGCCAATGGCAAGGCCATACGTAAACGCCGCGGCCGAATGCCGCGCCAACGGCCAGGCGGCTGGTCTTTCTGCAATCAGCGCTTCATGAATCATGACTGCCAACCCAAATCGGGCCCCGCTGCAGCATCGGAAGCGCGCGACTATCGGCGCCGCTTTGTTCCCGCCTTCCGTGCTGCCTTGACAGGCTGCTGCGCCTCCGCGATTTCCTGCCCGCTGCGTCCTTCGAGCTTGGGCTGGATGTTGTCATCGATCCACTTCTGGTCCCACCACTCCACAGGCAGCACCGCGACGCCGTCGAGGTAGATCCCGAAGTGCAGGTGGTCGCCAGCGGCGAGGCCCGTCTCGCCCGTTTTGCCGATGATCTGGCGTTTGGCGACGGCATCGCCTGTCTTGACGTCGATCGTGCTGAGGTGGCCGTAGAGACTGAACAGGCCGAGGCCATGATCGATGATGACGGTGTTGCCGTAAATGCCGAGGTCGCCGGCAAAGGCCACCGTTCCGCTGTTGGCGGCTTCGACCGGGGCGTGCTTGGTGACGGAAAGGTCATAGCCAAGGTGGTAGGCCGTGTCGGTCGGCTCACCGCTGTAGGTGTAGGTCCGCAGGTCCGCAAAGTTCGCTTCGACCTTGGAATTGCTGAGTTGCGTGAACGCGTCCTTCCAGAGGATCGTCGGGGTGGCCTGCTTGGTGACGGCGGTGATGCGGTCCTCGTTCTCTTTGCGCAGGCGCTTGTTCACAGCGACGAAGACTTCCTTTGGCGCACCCTGCCGCGCGGCAACGTCGGTGAGAAGCGGCGCGACCTTGTTCTGCAGGAAGTTGTCCGTCAGCGCGATCGTGCTTTTCTTGTACTTGACGTTCTTCAGTTCGTAGGCCAGCCGCAGCTCGCGTGTGTTGCCGGCCTTGTCGGTAGCCACCAGCGTGGCTCTTGCTTCGGGCGGCGTGTCGTACGGATGCGCGAAGAGCGCCAGGTAGCGGTCCGGATGGCCCTTCACCTGGCCGGCAAAGCCCGGGAAGAAGTGGTCGCCGATTCTCACCCCGCTGGTTGCGGTGTCCGCACTCGCCTTGTAGACGATCGCGCCGACGCCGCCGAAATTGACGTAGCGGTCGTCGGCGACGAGTTCCAGCGAGGGCGGAGTGATGTCGATCGCAAGGTTCTTCTCCACCACGGTCTCGTTGGCCTTGAAGAGCGCGGCATCGCGCGCCGTGACGCGGAGCACGGCCGGTCCTTCCTTGACGCCGGGAACCTTCGCCAGGACCACCGTCATCGACTTTCCGCTTACGGGCTTGGCGAATTGCTCGTCGGTAAGGCTGTGCACGGTCCCGCCCTGGGTCAGCGTCGCCGTGACGGCTCTCAAGCCCGTCCCGCTGTCGGTGACATTGATTTCGAGCGGCGCAACGCCCAGCACCTCGGCATCGGGCCGGATCGTGATCCGCGGCGGCTCGGACTCGAAGCGCGGCTTCAGGTAATAGGCGCCGCCGCCGATGGCGGCAAGGACAATGAGGAGCAGGACAACTACGATGGGCAGCTTGCTGCGACGTCGATCGGACGGAAAGGCGTTCATTCGGGCTTCTATGCAAGTTGAAGGCGGGCGTGCGCGCGAAAAGCAGCGTGCGCTCGGCGCACCACCTGCTGGCGGCGGGCCGCAGCATAACCGCTGAGCCGGGAGAACATTTTGCTGCTGCCAGCGCGATCGTAGATTGGCCGTATCGTCCGGGCAGACCGGCTACGCGCCGATCATCACGAACGGCGCCCAGAAGAGTGGGTGGCCGTAGGCCTTGCTGGCCATCACGGCGAGCATCGCGCGCCGCAAGGCTTCGTCCTTCGGGATGCCCGGCTGCTTGCGCAACTCCTGCAGCATTCTCGTCGTCAGCATGGCGGCCGCGCGCGAGTCCACCGGCCAGTGCGACACGAGCAACGAGCGGCTCCCGGCAAAGATGAAGGCGCGCGCCAGGCCGGACAGCCCCTCCGCCGCCAGCGTTCCATCGGGTGCCGCGGTGTTGCACGCGGACAGAATCACCCAATCGGAATTCAGCCTGAGGCGCGCGATCTCGCTCGCGGTGAGCAGGCCGTCGTCATCCTCACTGGGCGCCTTTGGAGGTGTCAGTGCCAGCGCCGGCTCGATCACACCGCGCAGCTCACCCGCCGTGAACCCGTGCGTGGCGAATGCCAGCGTGCGGTAGCGCGACAGGTCGAGCTTCTTGACCTGCGCCTCGGTCGCGGACTCACCCAGATAGATCGAGCCCTTGCCGGCTCCGAGAGCGGCGGCGATCGCTGCGATCTCGGTCGCAGAGTCGGGCAATGGCGCAAGCTCGCTCAGCTGCTCCACATCGGCAAGCCCCCTTGGCGTGTACAACGCAGCCAGACTGCGCGTGCTGCCGGCGCCGCCCTTGAAGGCCGGCGCGCCGAAGCCGACGAACGGTGCGGGTGCGCGACGCTGGCCAGCGAAGCGGCGCATAGCCTTCAATGACGCTTCCGAAGGCAGGCTCGAAAACGCGTAGCGCTTCGCAAGCCACGCCAGATCGTTGGGCTCCGCACCAGCCGCGGGGGGTTGGGTGATCAGTATGGCGAACGGCAGACTCTGCAGCGCGCCGTCCGCGACGATCAACAGCCGCGTCGCTCCGCCCAGCGTCGGCACCGCGGGAGCGAAGATGGTGCGATACAGCTCGTGCGCAAGATCCGCCGGATACGCCAGCAGCTGACCCTGCGTCTCGGTCAGGTCCAGGGCGCGGCGCAGGCCGCGGACGGCGCGCTCGAGCTCCTCGCGCCCGACCGGGAGCCGCAACAGGCGCTGCCGGTCGTTTCGAACGACCCAGAGGTAGGTCTCTCTCTCGCCCACGAGATACGAAAGCATCGCCTCGTCCGGGCGCAGCAATCGTTGCGCTTCACTCAGTGGCAACGGCGCATTGCCGGTCAGGACCTGGTAGTCCGGGAAGCGTCGGCCGAGCGTGAGGTCGAGCGTGGCGAGCTGCGCTTCGGCCGCGCGTATCTCGCCCCGGAGGCGCTCGGCCGCTGTTGCGTCACGCGCCTGACCGGCGCGCGAGAGTGACTTGATCAGCTCTCCGTCCAGATACCTGAGGTTTAGCAGCAGGTCCTGACGGCTGCGTACCAAGGCGGCGAGTTCATCGTCGCCGCTGGCGAAGCGCACGGCCATCTGCGCCACGGCCGCGGCAGTGTCGCTGGCTCGCGCCAGCTGCGCAACTTCGAATGCCTCGGCCGCGTCTGCGCCTTCTGCATCGCGCCCGGGCCTGGCCGCGGCGAGCAGTCGCACATGCTCGAAGAGTCCCGCTCGGGCCGTCCGCAGTTCACTTCGCGCGCCTGCCGCGGCGCGATCCGCGGCCAGGCGGCCGGCATCGGCGGCACGCGATTGGCGGATCGCCGTCGCGCGGCGGGCCAGCGCCAGGGCCTCCTCGTAGGAAACCAGTTCGGCACGAACTGCGGCGGGCGCGCTTCCGCGATCGGCCAGATGCAGCGCCGCGATCGCCTGCAAGCTCACGGCCACATCGGGGTGCGCCGGTCCGAGCGTGCGCTCGCGAGCGGCCAGCGCCTGCCGGTAAAGCGGCAACGCCGTGGCAGCCTCGCCCTGCTTCTCGTAGATCCACGCCACGTTGTGCAGGCTCTGGGCCGTGTCGGGATGCTCTGGCCCCAGCACCTTGCGGCGGATTTCCAGTGCCTGATGTGCCGGCGGCATCGCCTGCGCATACTGGCCTTCCGCGCCGAAGAGCGCGGCAAGGTTGTTCAGGCTCTGCGCGGTGTCCGGATGTTCCGGCCCGAGCGCCTTCTCGCGTATCGCCAGCGCCCGCTGGTAATACGGCAGCGCGTCCGCATACCTGTCCTGTGCCCGGTAAAGCATCGCCAGATAGTTCAACGTCGAAGCCGTGCTGCGATGATCGGGCCCGAGCACCTTCTCGTTGATGGCCAGCGCCCGCTGGTAAAGCGGCAAGGCCTGCTCGTACTGGCCCTGCGCGCGGTAGATCTCGGCCAGGGCATTCAGGCTCGACGCGGTCAGCGGACTCTCGGGTCCGAGCGACGTCTCGCGTATCGCCAGTGCCCGCTGGAAGTAAGGCAAGGCCTGCGCGTAGCGGCCCTGCGTCCAGTACAGCGACGCGAGGTCGTTGAGGATCGTCGCAGTGTTCGGATGCGTTGGTCCGGCGGCCTTTTCATGGATGACCAGCGCGCGTTCGTAGTGCACGACGGCCTGGTCATAGCGGCCCTGCGCCCAGTAGACGACGGCCAGGTTGTTCAGGCTGTGGGCCGTCTCCGGATGCTCCGGCCCGAGGACTTTCTCGCGTATGGCCAGCGCGCGCAGGTTGAGCGCAAGGGCCTCGGCATACTGGCCCTGCGCGTAATGGAGCAGTGCCAGGTTGCTCTGCGTCTGCGCGGTGTCGCGATGCTCGGGCCCGAGCGTCTTCTCGCGGATCGCAAGCGCCCGCTGAAAATGGGCCTGCGCCTCGGGATACTGCCCCTGAGCCCAGTAAAGCGCCGCCATGTTGTTGAGCGTCGCCGCGGTGTCGGCGTGCTCGGGCCCGAGCGTCTTCTCGCGGATCACGAGCGCGCGCTGGTAGCGCGAAAGGGCTTCGGCATGCTGGCCCAGAGAATGATGGAGACGTCCCAGGTTATGCAGAGTGTCCGCGGTGTCCGGATGCTCGGGTCCCAACGCCTTCTCACGGATCGCCAGCGCCCGCTGGGCCAGCGGAATAGCGGGGGCGTACTGGCCCTGCGCCCAGTAGAGCTGGACCAGGCTCATCAGGGCCTGGGCCGTGTCGGGATGGTCGGCACCGACCTCGCTTTCGCGCTGCGCCAGTACGCGCTGGAACAGCGGCAGCGCATCGGCATAGCGGCCTGCGTTGTACAGCTGCATTGCCTGCTCATGCAGTGTGTCGGCCGACTGGCTGCCTGCCGGCAATGGCAAGCTCAGCAGGCCGATCAGTCCCGCGGCGATGAACCAGGCCTGGCGGCTGCGCCGCGGACGCTGCGGGACTTTCATCCGGCCAGACAGAACGACGCGTGTCGCGGGCATGGCACTCCTGGAGCGCGATTCGGCGAGCAGCGGACCCGATGCTAACCGCAGATCGGCACGGATGCGGCCGGCGCACCGGCCCACCGATGCCCGCGGGCGCTCCGATCGCCTCGCCGCCGAGCGCGCGCTTGAAAGCCGCGCTCCGGTCCTCCGATGTTCATCGTCGAGGTTGACGCAGATGCGGGCGAACCACCGCATGGTCGTGGCACCGCAAGGAGTCCCAGGGTGCAAGCACACTGAGTGGCGGCCCTTGTCCGGCCGATTTCGCGGCTACTGGCGCCGATACACCTCAAAGCCCCCGACCTGCAGCTCCAGCGACTCGATGACTGCCGCGCCGACCAGCGCATTCAGCGGCGACAGCGAGTAATTCAAAGGCACGGAGTCCGGAAAGAGCCAGCGCATTCCTTCGGCGCCGTCGGCGTTCTGGAGCACGACGGTCACCAGGCGACGGGGAACGGCACGCGTGGACCGTCGCGCCTGGTCCCACCAGTCGTACCACTCGGTCGAATGCGTCAGGCCGCGCCGGATGACGAGCGGGTCGAACTGCACTTCGCGCCGCTTGCGCGGCAAGCTGACGATGCGGGCCGTCGGGAAGACCACTTCCACGGCCCGGCCGCTCTGGATACCTTCGATCCCGACCGCAAACCGCACGCTCGTGAACGGCAGCGGCGCGCGCGCAAGGGTCGCGCCCGCTTTCGGTCGGGTTGGCTTACTGGGTGCGCTCGATGCCTTCATTGGCGAGTTCCAGCGTCTCGATGATCACGTCGTTGCCCCGAGCGTTCAGGGCACTCGCCTCGTATTTGACCGGCCAGGCGTCAGACACGACAAAACGTGTCTGGTCCAGCCCGGCTTCGTCCTGCACGACGATAACGACGCGCCTGCGGTTCTGCGTCAGCTGCCCCGCCGCGATCTCGCGCTGCCAGTGGAAGAGTTCGAGGGCATTGGCGCCGACGGCCAGGCCGTGCTTCAAGGTGACATTGCCGTACTTCGTAAGGCCCGACAGCTTGCGCACGTGCGGAGGGTCCGTGCCTTCGCGGTAATCGAT
>DAOMFI010000042.1:9411-22706 GCA_035429725.1 Burkholderiaceae bacterium
GGCAGGCGATGCGCGATCTCGCGGTGAACCAGGTCGAGCTGCAGGCGCATCTGCGGGAAGCGCTCGGCCAGGATTTCCGTCAGCAGGAACGCATCGAGGCGCTCGTCGACCGCGAGCGGCGTCATCTGCGGCGGGTTCGGCCTGCCCGGAGCGACCTCGAGCGGATGAAGTTGCAGCAACGATGCACCCCAGTCGGACGCCAGCGAGGCGATGTCCTCGACTTCGTCCATCGACTCCGAGCACAGGGTATGGATGATGCCGAACGGCTGGCGCTGCTCGCGCAACACGGCGGCGGCGGCCTTGACCTGCTCGAACGACTTCGCGGAACCGCGGATCGCGTTATGGCGCTGCGCAAGCCCGTCGAGGCTGAGCGCCACGACCGAGAAGCGGCCGGCATGGCGCTCATAACGGGGCGAGCCGATCAGGATGCCGTTGCTGACCAGATTTACCCGCGCATTGCACGCCGCCGCGGTGGCGATGACCTCATCCAGGCCCGCATAGACGAGCGGCTCCCCGCCTGATAGCGAGACGACGTTGAACCCGAGTTGCGTCGCGTCTTCAATGAGCCGACAGACAACTTCCGGGGACAGGGCGTCGCGCTCGCTGGGCGAAGAAAGGGAATAGCAGTGCGCGCAGCTGAGGTTGCATTGGCGGGTTGCGTGGATCTGCAGGATCCCGCCGCACTCGCACTGCGCGCCCTGGCTCACCGGCCCCTCGCCGGAACTCCGATGTCGATGCGGCCGATCTCGGGATTGATGATGCCGTAGGGGAAAACCTCGAAGCGGGCCAGTCCCGGCCGGTTGACCAGCGCCTCGATGATGCGCTTGCTGGCGGCTGGAGAACTGGGCAGCACGCTGATGACCCACTCATCAGGATACGGAATGCCCTTCGGAAACACCCGGACTTTCCCGAACTTCTCCAGGCTGCTTCCAACGAGCCCCTTCGCTAGCAGGGCCTTCGCTTCCGGTGACAGCGCCCTGAGTGCGGCTGAAGCCTTTGAAGATGCCATCGAACCTCCTGTTGGTGATGCCGCAGCGGGACCGCGCAGGCCGCGCGGAACATGGCGGCGTCGCAATTCTTTGCGCAGGCGCCGAACGACGCAAGCGCATATTCACGTAGACACGCCTGCCGGGCCGCGTTACGACGCGGCAGCGAGTGCGGCGAGTCCCGGTACGTGCCCCCGGAGCGCAACCGCGCTGCGACTCCGGCGCGTCAGGCGCGGGAAGCGCATGATTCACGTGGCACTACTTTGACGTCACCCGCGCGCCGCGGCGTCGACAATCGCCACGGCCGACATGTTGACGATCCTTCGCACAGTCGAGGCCGGCGTCAGGATGTGCACGGGCTGTGCGGCGCCCAGCAGGATCGCGCCGATCGTGATGCCGCCGCCAGCCGTGACGCGCAAGGCGTTGTAGGTGATGTTGGCGGCGTCGACGTTCGGCATGATCAGCAGGTTGGCTTCCTGCGTGAGTGGCGAATCGGGCATCGAGCCTTCCAGCACGGCGCGTGACAGCGCGGTGTCGGCCTGCATCTCGCCGTCGACTTCAAAGTCCGGATTGCGCGCCCGGACCAGTTCGAGCGCCGCCCGCATCTTCTGGGCCGAGGGCAGTTCCGAGCTGCCGAAATTCGAATGCGACAGGAGCGCCACGCTTGGCGCGATGCCGAAGCGGCGCACGGCGTCGGCGGCCAGCATCGTCATCTCGGCCACCTGCTCGGCCGTCGGGTCGGGATTGACGTGCGTGTCACAGATGAACAGGTGCCGGTTCGGCAGGATCAGGAGCTGCATCGCCGCCAGCGTGTTGACGCCGGGACGCAGGCCGATCGTCGTGCGCACGTAGCGCAGGTGGTCGGCATAGCTGCCGACGGTGCCGCACAGCATCGCGTCGGCATCACCCTTGCGCACGAGCATCGCACCGATCAGCGTGGTGCGGGTGCGAATCTCCGCCTGCGCCAGCGACTTCGACACGCCGCTGCGCTTGGCGAGCTGGTAGTACTCCATCCACGTGTCGCGGTAGCGCGGGTCGTCGAGCACATTGACGCACTCGACATTGGTGCCGAGCTTCAGCCGCAGGCCGTAGCGTTCGATGCGTGTCGCGATGACGTCCGGACGGCCGATCAGAATCGGCCGCGCGATGCCTTCGTCGACGACGACCTGCGCGGCGCGCAACACGCGCTCCTCTTCGCCCTCGGCGTAGATCAGGCGCTTCGCCGCCTTCTTGGCCGCCGCGAACACCGGCTCCATCGTGCTGCCCGACTGGTAGACGAAGCGCCGCAGCTGCGCGCGATACGCGTCGAGGTCGCGGATCGGGCGCGTCGCGACACCGCTTTCCATCGCGGCCTGCGCCACGGCGGGTGCAATGCGGTCGATCAGCCGGGGGTCGAACGGCTTCGGAATCAGGTACTCGGAGCCGAAGCGCAGGCCCTCGGCGCCGTAGGCGCTGGCGACTTCGTCAGGGATCTCGGCGTGCGTCAGGTCCGCGAGCGCCCGCACGGTGGCGAGCTTCATCGCCTCGTTGATCGTCGTGGCGCCGACGTCGAGCGCGCCGCGAAAGATGAACGGGAAGCACAGCACGTTGTTGACCTGGTTCGGGTAGTCGGAGCGCCCGGTGCCGATGATCGCGTCGGGGCGCGCCGCCTTGGCGAGCTCCGGCATGATCTCCGGCGTCGGGTTGGCCATCGCCAGGATGATCGGCTGCGTGCCCATCACCTTGACCATCTCGGCGCTCAGCACGCCGGGGCCGGACAATCCCATGAAGATGTCGGCGCCGGGCATCGCATCGGCCAGGCTGCGCGCGGCGGTGTCACGGGCGTAGCGCGCCTTGCTTTCGTCGAGTCCGCTGCGGCCGGCGTGCACGACGCCCTTGCTGTCGGTCACGAGGATGTTCTCGCGGCGGGTGCCGAGGCTCACCAGCAGGTCGAGGCAGGCGATCGCGGCGGCCCCCGCCCCCGAGCACACTAGCTTTGCTTTCGCGATGTCCTTGCCTACGAAGCGCAGCCCATTCAGTACCGCAGCGGCGGCGACGATCGCGGTGCCGTGCTGGTCGTCGTGGAACACCGGAATCTTCAGCCGCTCGCGCAGCTTGCGCTCGATGTAGAAGCACTCGGGCGCCTTGATGTCTTCGAGATTGATGCCGCCGAAGGTCGGCTCGAGCGCGGCGATGATGTCGACCAGCTTGTCGGGATCGTGCTCGTCGAGTTCGATGTCGAAGACGTCGATGCCGGCGAATTTCTTGAACAGGCACCCTTTGCCTTCCATCACCGGCTTGCCCGCGAGCGGGCCGATGTTGCCGAGCCCGAGCACCGCCGTGCCGTTGGTCACGACCGCGACCAGGTTGCCGCGCGCTGTCAGTGTGTGCGCCTCGCGCGGGTCGCGCACGATCTCGTTGCAGGCCTCGGCCACGCCGGGCGAATACGCAAGCGAGAGATCCCGCTGCGTCACCATGGCCTTGGTCGGAACGACCGAGATCTTGCCGTGCGTGGGCTGGCGGTGATATTCGAGCGCGGCGTCGCGCAGGTTTTCGGTCATCGCGGTCTCCTCTTGGCGCCCTCGGCTGTCGCAGGGGTGGACGTCGTGCGCTCGTTTGTTATCTGACTTTGCAGCAAGGTTAAGGCGTTGCAGCCCGCGCGCCAATCGCGGCTGCACTGGATGGAGCACTCGGGTCTCCGAGCGAAGCGCCTCGCCGGTCCCCAAATTGCGGCTGTGCTTCTTGACACCGGCCGCTGGGGCGACCAGATTTGCGTTCCCCATCGCGGGGTGCTCGGCGCCGCACAGTGGTCGTGGCGCCACTCCCGGCGTCACTCGCGTCGATGCGGCGCCCTGCATGCCGGCGCGCCGCGAAGGAGCTCTCATGACACCACAACGCCTCCGCTTGGCACTCGCCGTTGCCGCAGCCTTCGCGTTCACCCTGCAGCCCTCGTCCAGCGTGGGCGGCGACAAGAGCTTCGATCCACTGCTCGACGATGCTGCCAGTTGCGCGCCGGCCGCGGGCGGGCCGCCGGCCCTGTTCCGGAATCTGGTGCTCGCCGCGGCCGAGACGGCGCCCTTCCAGCCCGTGCCTGCCAAGCCGGCGCTGGCGGATACGCCGGTGCTCTACGGCAACCTGGGCGTCATCACGCTGAAAGCCGGCACCAGCAATCCGAAAGCCCAGGCGTGGTTCGACCAAGGCGTGCGGCTGATGTTCGGGTTCAACCACGCGGAGGCGATCCGCGCGTTCCGCGAAGCCCAGAAGCTCGATCCACGCTGCGCCCTGTGCTACTGGGGCGAGGCACTGGCCTACGGCCCCAACATCAACGTGCCGATGATGCCCGAGGCGAATGCGCCGGCGCTCGCCGCGCTGGCGAAGGCCGTCGAACTGGCGCCGTCGGCGCCGCCGCGTGACCGCGATCTGATCGCGGCGCTGGCCAAGCGCTACTCGGCGGACCCGAAGGCCGAACGCGCGGCGCTGGATGCCGCGTACGCCGAGGCCATGAAGCAGGTTGCCGCGCGGCACCCGGCGGAGAACACCGTCCAGGTCCTCTACGTCGAGTCGATGATGGACACGCAGCCGTGGGATTACTGGGAGGCGGGCGGCACCAAGCCCAAGGGCCACGGCGCGGAGATCGTTGCGGTGCTGGAGCGGGTGCTGAAGCGCAGCCCGAACCACCCTGGCGCGATCCACCTGTACATCCACGCGGTCGAGGCTTCGACGACGCCGGAACGGGCGCTGCCGTATGCCAAGCGGCTCGGCGCCCTGATGCCGGGCGCGGGGCACATCGTGCACATGCCGGCGCACATCTACTACCGCGTCGGTCAGTACCGCGAATCGCTCGAGACCAACAAGCGTGCGATGGCGGTCGACGAACGCTATTTCGCCACATCGCCGTCGGATCCGCTCTACAAGGCCGCCTATTACCCGCACAACATCCACTTCCTGATGGTGTCCGCGCAGATGGGCGGCGACGGCCAGGCCGCGATCGCGGCGGCGCAGAAGCTCGACGCCTCGATGGCGCCGGAAGTCGTGGCGCAGTTTGCGATCATGCAGCCGGTGAAGGCAGCGCCCTATACGACGCACGCGCAGTTCAGCGCGCCCGACACGATCCTCGCGTTGCCTGCACCTGCGCCTGGCCTCACGCTGGTCCAGACGATGTATCACTACGCGCGGGCGGTGGCGTTCGCACAGAAGAAGGACTTCGCTTTGGCGCAGAAGGAAATCGACGCGCTCGCGGGCATCGAGAAGGATGCCGACTTCAAGCCGTTCGCCGAGTGGGGCATTCCGGCGAAGGAGATCGTCCAGACGGCGCGACTGGTGGCCATGGGCCGGATGGCCGACGCGAAGGGCGACCTCGAGGGCGCGGCGCGCGCCTATGAGGACGCCGTCTTCATCGAGGACACGCTCGCCTACACCGAGCCGCCGTACTGGTATTACCCGGTGCGTCAGTCGCTGGGTGCGGTGCGTCTGCGGCAGGGCAAGCTTGACGAGGCCGAGAAGGCGTTCCGCGACTCGCTCGGGCGCGTGCGCAACAACGGCTGGGCGCTCGCGGGACTCGCCGAGACGTACAAGCGCAAGGGCGACGCGGCCGGCGAGAAGGCGGCGCGGCGGGCCTACGCGAAGGCGTGGCTGGGCGGGACGAAGGGGCCGGCGATCGAGCAGCTTTGATGGTTGCGCTGGACTGCGGGGTGAAGCTCGAACTGCGCGGCTTTGGCCCAGGCATCGTCAAGTGCACGATGGTGCGCGAAGCGGGTTGATTCCTGACTAGCCCGTGTAGCGATCGCGTAGCCGCCGGTGCAGGATCTTGCCGGTGGCCGTGCGCGGCATCTCGTCTTCGCCAATGAACGACACCGAGCGCGGCCGCTTGTAGCCGGCAATGCGGTCGCGGCACCAGTCGAGCACCTGGTCCTCGGTCAGCCTGGCATCGGGATGCTGGACGACGACCGCGTGCACTGCTTCGCCCCACTTGTCATGCGGCACTCCGATGACGGCGACATCCTTGACGCCGGGGCAGCGGCCGACCACCTCCTCGACTTCCGACGGGTACACGTTCTCGCCGCCGCTGATGATCATGTTGCTCTTGCGGTCGACAAGGTGGATGAAACCCTCGGCATCGCGCAGCGCGAGGTCGCCGACGCTGCAATAGCCGTCGGGGCGCAGCGCTTCGGCGGTCTTCTCCGGGTTCTTCCAGTAGCCGTCGAACGAATAGGGCGTGCGCGAGAAGAGCTCCCCCACTTCGCCGTCGGGCACGTCGCGGCCGTCAGGGTCCAGCAGGCGCACCGGGCCGGAGCCGGTCCACTCGCGCCCGACCGAACCCAGGTGCGTGAGCTGTTCTTCGGGGCGCAGCAGCGTGACCCAGCCGGCCTCGGTCGAGCCGTACAGCTCATGCAGCTGCGAGTTGCTGAAGTGCTCGAGGATCGCGAGCTTGGTGTCGCGCCGCGCCGGCGCCGACGAGATCATCAGCTTGCGCATGCTCGACACGTCGTGGCGCGCCTTCACCCGGGGCGGCAGGCCCAGCATCATGATGTAGTGCGTCGGCACCAGCGAAGTGAAGGTGACGTGCTGCTGCGCCATCGACTGCAGCAGCGCCTCGGGGTCGAAGCTGCGGCGGTCGTCGACCACGCAGGTCGCACCGAGGTAGGTGAAGGTGAAGCTGAAGTAGAGCGAGTTGGCGTGGCACATCGGCATCACGAGCAGGCCCGTGTCCTGCCGCGTGAGCCCCATGTCGAGCGCGGTGACCAGCGAGATCAGTGCGCTGCCCTGATGGTTGCGGATCGCGCCCTTCGGCCGCCCGGTGGTGCCCGAGGTGTACATCAGCGCCCAGGTGTCCGCGGGCGTCACCTCCACGGCCGGGGCGCGGGCGGCACCGGCGCGCACGAGCGACTCGTAGCCCCGCCATCCCCGCGGCGTGCGCGGTCCGCCGAAGTGCACCCAGGCATCCCTGGCGATCAGCGCGAGGTTGGGGCGCGCGGGTTCGATGCTCTCGAGCAGCGCGTCCTGCACGATCATCGCGCGCGCCTCGGCGTTCGCGACGATGTACTCGATCTCGGGCGCCGTCAGGCGGAAGTTGATGGGCACGGCGACCAATCCCGCCTTGGCGAGCGCGACATAGATCTCGAGCCATTCGATGCAGTTGTAGGCGAGTATCGCAACGCGATCTCCCTTCACGAGTCCGAGGCCGAGCAGCGCATTGGCGACACAGTTGCTGCGCTCGTTCCACTGCGCAAAGGTCAACGTGCGCTTCGAATCGCGGGCACCGATCTTGTCCGGCTGCAGGCGCGCGTGCGCCGCGACGATCTGGCCGACATTCAGGACGCCGCCGGCCGGCGGGCCGGAAGTGACTGTCGCCCGTGCTGCCCTGGAACCGCCGGGCCGGCTCACTGGCGCCTCGCGCGTTCGGCTTCGTCCCAAGCCGTCAACGCCTGGAAGTCTCCCGCAAACGCGAGCCCCTTCCCGGCGTCCGAGCTCAGAGCTTCGCGCGTCACGACGACGTCGATCAGTGCCGGCGCGTGATCGAACGCTTCGCGGAGCGCATCGGCCAGCCGCGCCGGGTCGGTGACACGCTCGCCGTGCAGGCCGAACGCGCGCGCCATTGCGGCGTAGTCGCTCCAGGCCAGTTCCGTGCCGACGATGCGACCCCCGTAGTTCATCTCCTGGTCCAGCCGCTCGATGTTCCAGGCGGCGTTGTTCGAGACGATGAAGACCGCCTTCGCGCCGTGCCGCTGGGCGGAGTCGATCTCCATCGCGTTGATGCCGAACGCACCGTCGCCGGTGACGACGACCACTTGCCGCTCAGGGTGCAGCAGCGCGGCGGCGACGCCGTAGGGCGTGCCGACACCGAGACAGCCGAATGCGCCGGCGTCGAGGTAGCTGCGCGTCTCCAGCCCCGTGCGCGCGAAGCTGAGGATGTCGCCGCCGTCGGCGATCGTGATCGCATCGGGCCGCAGCACTTCTCGCAGCGCGGCGAAGATACGGTTCGGATGCATGCGCCCGTCCTTGCCGGGCGGCGCATCGGCGAGCGCAGCGGCGTACTTCTGCGCGCGCCGCAGATGCTCGCTGCGCAGCGCGGCTCCCCACGCGGCATCCAGCGTCGGGCGGCGCGGCGGCAATGCGCGTGCGAGCGCCTCCAGCGCGAGTGCCGGATGCGCGAAGAGTTCGACCTCACCGCGCCGGTTCTCCCGCAGCTCCTCGGCGTTGTCGCCGATGCGAACGAAGCGGGCATTCGGCCACACGGCGGGTGAGCCGTAGCCGGTCTGGTAATCGAGCTTGCGGCCGATGACGATCGCGAGGTCCGTCTCCTGCATTGCCCGGCCTCGCATCGCGCCGATGGTTGCCGAATGTTCCGGCGGCACGAGCCCGCGGCTCTCCTGGGTGTCGAGGTACACGGCGCCCGAGGCATTGAGGAAGGCGACGAGCTCGGCGCCGGCGCCGAGCGCACCGCGGCCGGTGAGAACCAGCGGGCGCTTCGCGTTCGCGATCAGCGCCGCGGCGCGTTCGACTTCGGCCGCATCGGGCGGAATCCGGCGCGGGGCGCGCGGCGCCAGATACTCCGGCAGGACCACGCCCTGTGGCACGGTCTGGCGCAGCACATCGGTCGGGATCTCGACATACACAGGGCCGGGCGCGTTGCCGTCGCCCAGCGCCGTCGAAACCGCCTTGTCCAGGTCGCGCAGCAGGCTGCCGGCGACGCGCAACGTGCGCGCACTGCGGGTGGCGGGCCGCAAAATGGAGACGTGATCGATGCCCTGCAGCGGGCCGAGGTCGTCCTGCGGCACCGGCGCGCAGCCGCCGATCAACAGCACGGGAACGCGCTCGAGCTGCGCATTGGCCATCGCGGTCACGCAGTTCGTCACTCCGGGACCGGCCGTGACCGAGGCGACGCCGATGCCGCCGCTGAGCACCGCATGCGCGTGTGCCATGTGTACAGCGGCGCCTTCGTCGCGCACGTCGATGATGCGCACGCCCTTGCGCGCCAGGTGGTCCCAGATCGGCTGGATGTGGCCGCCCTGCAGCCCGAAGATGCGATCGACGCCGCGCGCCACGAGGAAATCCGCCACCCACTCGGCCACCGTGCGGGCCGCCGTCTGCGTTGTGCTCATGTGCTGCCTCCTGTCGGCCGGCGATCCATCTCTCAGACTGCAGGATCAGGAAGCGGCGATTATCTGCGCCGCGTCGCGCGCAGACCAGAGTCCGGACACGCTGCATTGCAGCGACGCAGCGGGTAGGCTTCCAGTCGCATGAGTCCCGTGCGCGTCATCGCCCACCTCGACATGGACGCGTTCTACGCGTCGGTCGAACTGCTGCGTTATCCCGAGCTGCGCGGGCTGCCGGTGGTCATCGGCGGCGGGCGCGCGCATCAACCGCAGTGGGAAACGGATCCTGCCAGCGGCGAGCGCCGGCGTCGCTTCGCGACGTTGCGCCACTACGCAGGGCGCGGCGTCATCACGACCGCGACGTACGAGGCGCGCGCACTGGGCGTCAACTCCGCGATGGGAATGATGAAGGCGGCCGCCAAGGCGCCGGACGCGGTGCTGCTGCCGGTGGACTTCGACGAGTACCGCAAGTACTCGCGCCTTTTCAAGGCGGCGGTGCGCGCGTTGGCGCCGCAGGTGGAGGACCGCGGCATCGACGAGATCTACATCGACCTGACCGAGACCGTGGCCGCGCGTATGCCCTCCGATGAGGAGTGCGATCCTGACGATGCGGAGCGCAACGTCTGGTGGTGCGCGCGCGAAGTGGCCATGGAACTGAAGCAGGCCGTGAAGGAGGCGACCGGGCTGAGCTGCTCGGTGGGGCTGGCGCCCAACAAGCTGGTCGCGAAGATCGCCTCCGAACTGGACAAGCCCGACGGACTGGCCGTTGTCACGGCGCGTGACGTGGCGACCCGCCTCGCGCCGCTGTCGGTGCGGCGGCTGAACGGCGTCGGCCCGAAATCGGCGGCCAAGCTCGCGCGGCTGGGTATCGCGACGATCGGCGAGCTCGCCGCCGCCGACCGGGCGTGGCTGGTGCAGCAGTTCGGATCGAGCTATGGACGCTGGCTGAGCGACGCCGCGCGCGGCATCGACGAGCGCCCCGTCGTGACCTACAGCGAGCCGAAGTCGATCAGCCGCGAGACCACGTTCGAACGCGACCTGCACGCGGTGCGCGACAAGGCGACGCTGACGCGAATCTTCACGCGACTGTGCGAGCAGGTCGCCGCCGACCTCGCGCGCAAGCGCTACGTGGGCCGCACGGTCGGCATCAAGCTGCGCTTCGAGGACTTCAGCACGGTGACGCGCGACCAGACACTGGCCACGCCGGTCGGCGAGGCCGCCGCGATCCGCCGCGCCGCCGGCGAATGTCTGAAGCGCGTCGACCTGGCACGCCGCATCCGCCTGCTCGGCGTGCGGATCGGGACGCTCGAAGCGGTCGCCGAGGCGCCGCCGTTGCAGGACCCGTCAGTCCCGTAGCCCGCCTGGCGCGCGCGGCGTGGCACTTGTCCACGCAGAATGCGAACCCGCAACTGGCCAGCGGAGCGTGGCAGCCGTGGAGCGGCCGACCAGCGCGCTTCCGATTCGAGACCGCCGTCTAGTCCCAGACGGACGGCGGGCCGCTTGTGCAGGGCCCGCCGTGCTAGCTTGGAACCTTCGCCTATGCACCTGCGAAAGGTCGCTGCGCTATGTCGTCCTACGTCTCGCCCTGGATGTCGCCGGAGCTCGATGTCTACCGCGACACGCTGCGCCGCTTCGTCGAGACCGAGGTCAGTCCGCACCAGGAGCGCTTCGCAAAGCAGCAGCATGTCGACCGCGAGCTGTGGACCAAGGCGGGAGCGCTCGGCGCGTTGTGCGCAGACATTCCAGAAGAATACGGCGGCACCGGCGGCGACTTCGCGCACATGGCGGCACTGTTCGAGGAACTCGGCGCGGCCGGCGACACGGCGTTCGGCGTGCACGTGCACATCATCGTCGCGCACTACCTGCTGAACCACGGCACCGAGGCGCAGAAGCAAAAGTACCTGCCGCAGCTTGCCAGCGGCGCGATGATCGCTGCGATCGCGATGTCGGAACCGGCGGCCGGCTCCGACCTGCAGGGCATCCGCACCCGCGCCGTGCGCGACGGCGACGGCTATGTCGTCAACGGCTCGAAGATCTTCATCTCCAACGGCTACCTCGCCGACCTGATCGTCGTGGTCGCCAAGACCGATCCTGCCGCCGGATCGCGTGGCATCTCGCTGCTGCTGGTCGAGACGCGCAACGTCACTGGCTTCCGCGTCGGCCGTATCCTCGACAAGGTCGGACAGAAGGGGCAGGACACCTGCGAGCTCTACTTCGACGACGTCCGCGTGCCGACCGACGCGGTGCTCGGCGGACTCGAAGGCAAGGGCTTTGCGCAGCTGATGGGGGAGCTGCCGTACGAGCGGACGCTGGTGGCGATCGGCGCGGTCGCCGCGATCGAGCGCGCGCTGAAGCTCACCGTCGAGTACGCGCGCGAGCGCAGCGCCTTCGGCCAGAAGCTGATCGAGATGCAGAACGTCCGTTTCAAACTGGCCGAGATCAAGACGATCGCGGTTGTCGCGCGCACCTTCGTCGACCGCTGCATCCAGCAGGTGATCGACGGCACGCTCGACACTGCGACGGCGTCGATGGCCAAGTGGTACCTGACCGACCTGCAGTGCAAGGTCGTCGATGAGTGCGTGCAGATCTTCGGCGGCTACGGCTACATGCTCGAGTATCCGATTGCGCGCATGTATGTCGACGCGCGCGTGCAGCCGATCTACGGCGGCACCAACGAAATCATGAAAGAGATCATCGCGCGCTCGCTGTAGGAGTCCTGCCATGCATGAAGAGATCGTCGTCGCCGGGGTCGGCATGGTCCCGTTCCGCAAGCCCGGGGATCACCCGCCTTATTTCGAGATGGGCGCAGCGGCCGCGCGGCTTGCGCTTGCGGATGCCGGTGTCGAGTACGCGCAGGTGCAGCAGGCATTCGTCGGCTACGTCTACGGCGACTCGACCAGCGGCCAGCGCGCGCTGTACGAAGTGGGCCTGACGGGCGTGCCGATCGTCAACGTCAACAACAACTGTTCGACCGGTTCCACCGCGCTCTATCTCGCACGCCAGGCGATCGGCGCCGGTGCGGACTGCGTGCTGGCATTGGGCTTCGAACAGATGAAGCCCGGCGCGCTCGGCGCCGTGTTCACCGACCGGCCTACGCCGTTCGACCGCTTCGAGGAAGTGACCGGTGCCCTGGTCGGAGAGCCGCAGATCCCGCTCGCGCTGCGCTATTTCGGCGGGGCGGGGCGCGAGCACATGCAGCGCTACGGCACGCCGCTGGAGACTTTTGCGCAGATCCGCGCCAAGGCGAGCCGGCACGCAGAAAAGAACCCGCTGGCGCTGTTCCGCAAGGCTGTGACCGTCGAGCAGGTGATGAACGACGTGCAGGTCTGGCCCGGCGTGATGACGCGCCTGATGGCATGCCCGCCGACCTGCGGAGCGGCGGCGGCGCTGCTGGTGTCCGCGGACTATGCACGCCGGCACGGCATCGACGCCTCGGTCCGCATCCTGGCGCAGGCGATGACAACCGACACGGCCAGCACCTTCGGGCGTTCGATGATCAGCCTGGTCGGCGCGGACATGGCGAAGGCCGCGGCGGATGCGGTATACGAAGCGGCGGGAGTCGGCCCGGAGGACATCGATGTCTGCGAGCTGCACGACTGCTTCGCGCAGAACGAGCTGATCAGCTATGAAGCGCTCGGCTTCTGCGCGCCCGGCGCAGCGGCGCAGTTCGTCGCCGCGGGCGACAACACCTACGGCGGCAAGGTCGTCACCAATCCGTCGGGCGGGCTGCTGTCCAAGGGCCATCCGCTCGGCGCGACGGGGCTCGCGCAATGCTTCGAGCTGACGCAGCAGTTGCGCGGCAGGGCCGAGGCGCGCCAGGTCAAAGGCGCGCGGCTGGCGCTGCAGCACAACCTCGGCCTCGGCGGTGCCTGCGTCGTGACGCTCTACGGCCGCGGCTGAGCGCCGCGAACGAACCTGAACGCACTGTCTTGCGTGCCTGAGGGCGGCTCCTGCCGGCCGTCTAGGTGCGGTGAATCTTCAGCCGGTTGTCGCTGTCGTCCACTTCCTCAAGGACGACATCGAAGTGCCACAGTTCCTTGATGTAGCCGAGGATCTCGGTCGCGGTGTCGGCGTCGAGCAGGCGGCCGCGCTCGACACGGTGCTGCAGCAAAAGGGCGCGGTCGCCGTCGGCCGAGAAGCGCGTGACTGCCAGCGACGGCGTGTGAGCCTCGGGACGGTACTGCGCGGCAAGCATCTGGCGCACCTGCGCGTAGCCGTGCTCGTTGTGGATGGC
>DAOMFI010000043.1:0-22120 GCA_035429725.1 Burkholderiaceae bacterium
TCGGCGACCTCGGTGCCAGCGAGAAGCTGATGTTCTGGTTGCGCGAGCACGGGGCCTTGGGAGGGAAGGGCGTCGCCGCCGCCCTGGACGCTGGAGTCGCCGTGGCAAAGGTGGAACGGTTGGCTACGGCTTGGGCGCGCGAGCGAAAAGTCGGGCGCGGCGCCGCCGCTGCCTGAGGCCGAGACCTTCGACGCGCCGCCCCGGGCCATTACAGCGACCAAATGTGCTGGCGCGAAGTCGAAAGGCACGCCGGCAGGCCTCACGCACAATGTTTGGCATAAGCACTCGCAAGACGGCCAAGAAGACCGTGGTGGCGCATTGTGATTCGCGCTCGGGCGCGGCGGCGGACGTGTCCGTCGAGTCGGCGTTCGGCGAAGTCGTGGATCTGATTCCTGCTGCGCGCCAGCGCGCCCACCAGGCGGTGAATACTGAGCTCATCGGCCTGTACTGGCAGATTGGCGGGTTCATCAACGGCAAGCTGGCGAAGCCGAGTGGGGCGAGGGCGTTGTGGACCGCCTGGCGCAGCAACTGGCACGCACGGAGCCGGGACTGCGTGGCTTCTCGGCGCAGAACCTGTGGCGCATGCGGCAACTGTTCGAGACCTACCGCTGTGGACGCACAACCTCATCATCCTGGGCCAGTCAAAGTGCGCCGAGGAGCGCGAGTTCTATCTGCGCATGGCCGTGCAGGAGCGCCGGGGCAAGCGCGAGTTGGTGCGGCAGATCCGCCTGGGAGCCTTCGAGCAGGCGGTGCTTGCGCCGGCAAGACTCTCACCAGCGGTGAGAGAAATCTATGGTGAGTCGGCTGCTGCTGCTTTCAAGGACGCCTACGCGCTGGAATTCCTGGAACTGCCAGCCGGCCATAGCGAGGCCGACCTGCACCGCGGCTTGCGTGATTCATGACGTCAGCGGTTGTTCCGCATCAGTCACTTGTGGCCGATGGGACGGCATAAAGCGAAACGCTCGGACGGCATAGTTCGCCGCTGTCGGCTCGTCGTACGGCACATCTTGAAGCGCAGCCCTGTCACGCGGCCGGACGCTCGCCGTCTTCGCGGAACGCGTTGAGCGCAGCATCCGCCTCGTCGCCGTCCTCCGTCTGCATCATGTTCCAGGTGAAGGAACTGTACGGATGGAACTCGGGCAGCAGGCTTTTGACCTGGCCGTTGTTAAAGAAGTGGTGTGCGATGCCGGGGAACATCCCGGCATTCACAGGATGGGCTGCGCGCGGGTTATGGAACATCGACAGACCCTCGGCCCAGGTCTCAACGACGACACCCTGCGTCACCTCATGGAAGAATGGTTCGGGCAGGGCGGCGTTCGGATCGTGACGGTGCTTCACGCCCGCTCGATACAGTCGCTGGTTGGGCAGCCCGAACCCGGCGAGCATCCCCATTCGATTGAACTTGGAGATCGTTCCCGAGGATGAGAACAGTACCGCGCTGACGTACTCTGCGCCCGGTTGGAAGAAGTAGCCCGACGGGATCACCTTGCCTTCGTGCTCGTGCGTCTCGATCTTCAGCGGCGTGATCACCAGCTGTCCAGCGTCGTCGAAGACGAAGTCGTGCGTTACCCCGTACAGGTACTCGAGAAGCGCGGGCGACGTCCAGGTCATCGACTGGTCCTCGTGAAAGTCAGCGACCGCGAAGATGAGCGGGTGCCCCTTCACATGCTCGAGTTCCCAATACGGGGTCTTCCTGTTGAGCTTGGAGAACAACGCGCTGCCGAACCGGATGGGAACGCGGGTCTTGATCAACTCACGGATCTCTTCGGTTGATCGCAAGCGAGGACGTCCGTCGGGTCGGCTCTCCAGCGGGGGGTCCTTCGGTGAACGTCCGACGATGACCGCCTCGATGAACGCCTTCTGGCGCCCTGCCCGGACCTCGAAGTCTGGCGCCTCGTGCTCCTTGCTGACGTACAGCCCGAGTTCTAGCAACGCGGCGTAGAGGTACAGCTCCCAGATGCGAGAGTCGAAGGCGGTCGTCTGGAACTGCTGCACGAAGTTGCCGTCGACGTCGACGAAGTGCCGCATCATCTCGGACATGATGGACCGGGCGGGCGTCCAGTGCGGCGCAGAACTCAGCAGGCGAAAGGCGGAGTGAAGACCCTCAGCAGGCACCTGCAGAGCGAACAGGTCGACGCCGGCCGCATCGTCTTCTTCATCGTGTTGGGGGAACACGGTCTCGCCGGTCTCCGTGTGCTTGCGCAGCGATGCAAAGAGCGAGTGACGCGCCTCGGTCCGAGTCATGCTGACCGACACGTCTATGCAGCGGAACCGACCCTTGACGTCGCGTCCGAGCACCACGAAGCCGAAGTCCCGGTCGTTCCGATCCTTGATCACGACACCGATCAGTGTCTCCGCCGTGTTCGCGAAGAACTCGAGTTCTTCTCCCACGAGGTCGGCGGTGGGTGTGCGTGTCCACGCGACGAACGCGTTGTACCGCTCTGGTGTCAGCGGGGCTACGCCGTTGTCGGCAAGCAGGGACGCCACACGCTGTTCCTTGGTCCCTCGGCGCTTCGCCTCCCCCATACGCCCTCGCTCCCCTTTTGCCGCCTTCGCCGACGCGCCCTTCGCCACCACTGTGATGGCGCGGTTCCACCGAGCCGCCTGAGATTCTCTCGTCGCCGTGCCGCGGAGGTGGCCACGCGGTATGGGCTTTACCGTAGCGCCGCGCTACATGTCGAGAGAACGCATCGTCAGGATTGATGATGATCGACGACGCCCTCGCCGCGGGACCTACGTGAATTGATACCGCCTTCTTACAGACCAAGGCGGCAATACAGGGCCGCGGCGGCCGCGGCAGCCGCCCAGGCCATCGGTCGCGGCTTTCACCCGAGAAGGCCATTTCAGCATTCGATGAAATCCTGCCCCCGGCTAAATCTTTGGCCTGATTTCACCGGAGATGGTACATTCAGCGCACGCTGAAACGATCGCTTCGGATGAAACAGCCTACCGCCCAAGACGTCGAAGAAGCATGGCCCACCCTGATGGTAGGCCTCTTGGAGCGGTCGCCTGTGGTGACCGACGTGATGGTCGAGCCGGCGCTCGGCCATCACGATGGAGGGTACGACGGCGACGTCAGCTTTAAGGTCGCTGGCGAACCTCACCGGCTGATCGTCGCGTGCAAATCGTCCGGTCAGCCGCGCCATGTCCGAGGCGCCATCTTGCAGTTGGGCCATGCCATCTTCCAGGCCCATGAGTTGACCCGGGGTGTGTTCGTCGCACCGTTCATCTCGCCGTCCGTCAGAGAGCTCCTTACCCAGAGCAACATAGGTTGGCTCGATTTCGCTGGCAACGCCCGCATTGTGTTCCCGCGCTTCCACCTCGAGATCACCAAGGCCGATCGCGATCCGTTCGCCACCAAACGTGAGCAACGGTCTCTGTTCTTTCCCAAGTCTGCCCGACTGCTCAAGCTGCTTCTGGGGCAGCCCCAGGCATCCTGGAAGGTGGCCGATCTCGCGCAAACGGCCCAGGTCAGCATTGGCCAGGTTAGCAACGTGCGCCGAGCCTTGATCGAGCGCGAGTGGGCAAAGGCGGACAGCGGCGAGGGCCTGCGGCTGACGCAGCCCGACGCGCTGCTCGATGCCTGGCGCGACGAAGGGTTGCACACGCCTTCGGTGGCCGTGCGCGGGTACACCCTCAAGCACGGTCGCGCTCTCGAAGAAGCGATCGAAGCCGTCTTCACCGATCCCAATCTAAGCGGCGACTCCCGCGTCCTGCTCGCCTCGCACTCCGTTGCCCGGCGAGCCGCACCGTACGCACGTGTGGCAGGCGAGTACTTCTACGCCACGGAGGTTGGATTGCGGCTGCTCAAGCGGCACCTCAACATCTCGCCGGCCGACAAGGGGGAGAACGTCACGATCTACCGGCCCAGCGATGACGGCCTGTGGATGGAGACCATGCCGCTGCGTCCACCGCTGCAGGCCACTGGACCGATTCAAACGTATCTGGACCTGTTGACCACCGGTGAGCGCGGCCGCGAAGCGGCCGAGCACTGGAGGGCCGAGAAGATCAAGCCCATGTTGAGCGGAGCCATGTGATGGAAGGCGCCTCCGCGGCCGACTACGACGACGTCACCGCCAACGCGGTGCTGTCGGTCCTGCTCGAGATCGGGCAGGTCCTTGGCGCCTTCAAGGACCGGTTCGTCGTCATCGGCGGATCGGTCCCATGGCTGCTGCTTCCGCAATCCGACCCGACCCACGTCGGAACGCTCGACATCGACCTCAGCCTCGACGCAGAGGCGCTCGGCGACGGCGACTACAAGACTTTGGTCGAAGCCCTCATGGAAGCCGGCTACGAGCGCAACAAGGACGAGATGAAGTGGTTCCAGTTGCGCCGAGTCGTGGAAGTTGAGGACCATGGGCCCGTGGCCGTCCTGGTCGATCTGCTGATGCCGCGAGAGGCGAAGTTTCAGCGCAACAAGCCGCCGCTCCTTGCCGACTTCGCGGTCCAGAAGGCCGATGGCGCTGCGGTGGCCATGAAGTCGTTCGTCCCGCGCACCATCGATGGCACGATGCCCGACGGTCGGCGCAACTCGGTGGCCTTGCGGGTGGCAAGCATCCCAGCGCTCCTGGTCATGAAGGGCTACGCACTCAGCGGCCGCAACAAGCAGAAGGACGCCTACGACATCTACTTCTCCGTACGAGGCTACGAGGCTGGCATCGACGCGCTGGCCTCGGAGTGTGCGACCCTTCTCGACGACCCTGTCGCATTGAACGGCTTCAGGCACATCGCGAGCAAGTTCCGTTCGGAGGATGACTTCGGGCCCACCACGGTGCGCGACTTCCTTGCCGTGGGCGAACCCTTCGCGGGTATGACCCCCGAGCAGTTGCGGCTCGACGCCTATCGACAGGTGCGCGCGCTGCTCGATGGCATGGGGCTGTGATCCGTCGCAACGGAGCGCGGGTGGTCAGGCAGGCCTACGCCGCCCTCTTCACCGCGCGCAGGACGGTGCGAGCCACGTCCACCGACAAACCGAGGTCCAGGCACAGCTTGAAGAACTCTTCCGGTGCGCCGTAGTCCGTCAGTCCGTGGCGCCCGGCGATCTCGCGTGCCGCCTTGCCGAGCGGGATCGCATCACTCGACGACACCCATCGAGGCTCGCCCACCCGCGTCGCGAACTCGTGCATGACGCTCTCGGGAAGTTCGGCGCCATACAAGAAGTACCGAAGGTAAGCCAAAAAGTGTGGGTGGGTGTAGATCTCGTCGCCGGTGCAGCCGTTTCGCTCGAACAGACCCTTGCGCGATGTGCGTATGCGCCCGGTCGGGTTGTAGGCCACGTCGCCCCAGTAGCGCAGGCGCTGCACCGGGATCGCGTTGCGCGCCTCCAGCGATCGAAGCAAGGCAAGGATCGGCTCCTGATTGGCCAAGTACGCCGCGCGCGCCTCGTCGTGGTTGCGCCCGTGGTCCGAGCGCAGGTCGATGCGCGCTACCAACGCCCGCTCTTCGGGCGTCAGGTCGATATGGAACTTGTTCATCGAGGCCCGGGCTCCTGGCATGCGAAAGTCATGCCCACGGCTCCCAGACCCGATCCCCGCTGGACAGATGGAGCAGCGACAGCGTGTAGCCGTGGTTGTCGCACAAGACTTTCAGCTCACGCGCTTCGGCGTCCGCATGGGCGTGCGGGAACCAGGTCTGCAGGGGCACCCGCTCCCCCTTGCGACACGACTCCTGTGAATCGTCCGCCGCGAGGGCGCCGGCCGGCAGTTCCACAGTCCGGCCCTTGGTGCGGAAGAAGGCACCGTTGGTGCGTGCCTTCTCCGAAGAGACTGCCCAGTCCATGAACCCGTCGCGCGCCAGGATCAGCACGGCGCTCTCGGTGGTCGACTGGATCCAGCGCAGGGCCGTCGCCGTCAACGACACGCCGAACTTGGTCGAGGCCTCGGACAGCATGTCAAAGTCGATCGGCTGGCCGCTCGTCGCCGCCCTGAACTGCTTGATCGGCATCAGCAGTTGCGACGCGAAGCTATCGGCCTCCGCCTCCATCGCCTTGTACTCCGTGCCCCAGTGCACCATGTCAGCCTGCGAGCATTCGAAGCTCTCCTGGCTCTGGCGGTGAAGCAGGTAGTGCCCGACCTCGTGGGCCTGCGTGAAGCGGATGCGCCCGGGCGAACTCACGCGCTCGTTGTAGAGCAGCGCCCACCCCTGGTCGTCGACGCGAAACAGCCCGCCGTCGAAGTTCCTGATGTTGGCGGCCTCGACCTTGAAGATCGGATCCGGCCAGCGCAGTTGCGCACCGACCTGAAGTGCGAGCTCCTTCACATCCACTGGGAAGCGCGGCAGACCCGCTGCCTCGGCAGCGTCGAGCCAGTGGGTCAAGCGGATGGCCGCCGCACTCGGCGTGAAGGTCTCGCCTGCCATCCGCTCCTCAGGACGTCGGCTTCTTGAAGGTGTCCAGTATCCGCCGAAGTCGCTCCTTGTCCTCCGGCTCCAGCTTGGAGTAGCTGCGGAAGAACTGCTTGTCCCGATGCGACTCCTCGGGTTGCTCGATCGAATCGTCGATCAGGAACGTGACCTCGAGCTCGAGCTCATCAGCGATCGCCTGCAGCTTCTCCGCCGACGGGCTCGGCGAATCCCGGTTCTCCAGTTCCCACAGGTAGCTCTTGCTTAGCTTGGCACGCCGTGCAAGCTCATCGAGTGTGAGGCCAAGCGCTTTGCGCCCGTTGCGAATCTTCTCGCCCAGTTTGGTCGCCATGCTGAGGTGGTGCTCGCTAACGTGATCAGTATACCGCCAAAGCGAATTTCTGATGCCGCCATCACGGAACGGCCAAGTTCGCTATACCGAACTTAGTGTTATCATGTAGCGGAACGCCACAAGCTTCAAACGTCGTTGCCATCATGATCATCGATCCGCCCTCGGTGCTCCGCCGCGAACGCGTCTCCCGGCGTGCCTCGGTCCGCTTCACGCACTTGGCCGAGACGATCGGTCGGGCCTACGAACCGGCCAGCACGCAGCTCGATGCGCTGCAACGCGCCTATGAGAGCACGGGCGAGTTCCTTGTCGAGTGCCCCGAGTTCGACGGACTGATGGCGCAGGTGCACGCGCATGGATCGCGCCAGCTCGGCGCGATGGTGCGACCGAGCCAGCAACGCGACGGCTGGGACATCGACCTCGTGGCGCGGCTGACCCGGGAAGCGCTGCAGCGCTATGGCGGCGAACAGGGCGCGGCGCTGCTGCTGCGGCATCTGTTTGCCGCGCTCGAGCGCTACGCGGCTCGGCATGATCTGGCGATCGAACGCCATGAGCGGTGCGTCACGCTCGTGTACGCGGGCGGCATGCGGGCCGATTTCGCACCGGTCATCGACGATCCACTGTACGGCGTACTGCAGGGCGAACACCACGGCCGCATCCCGGACCGCGAGCTGCGTCGGTATCTGTCGACGAACCCGCGCGGCTTCTGCCTGGAGTTCGACCGCGTGGCGCGGATCCCGCCCAACTTTCCGATGGTCGAGAAACTCGCCGCGGAATTCAACGAGGCCAGGCGTGCCGATGTCCTGCCGTTGCCGGATCCGGAGGAGGTATTTGGGCGCCTGGCCAGCCGGTACGTCCAGGCGGGCAAGATCCACCGCAACGTGGCCTTCGCCGCGGCGCCGGGCACCGCCGATCTGCGCCCGCCGTCGTTCTTCCTGACCTCGCTTATCGCGACTGGCTACGCACGGGAAGCGCCGCACCCGCACGACGGGCCGCTGGACCTGTTCCAGGACATCGTCGAACGCCTGCACGAGCCGATCCAGCGCTACCGGCGGCCGGACGGCACCGAGCATTGGGAGCTGTTCAATCCGACGGCGCAGCATGACAACCTGGCCGCGGCGATGAACGATCCGGTCATGCAGGCCGCTTTCTGGGCCTGGCACGAAAAGCTGCGCGCCGACCTGCGCGAGATCCAGGAAGTGATTGAGCAGCAACGTGGCCTCGACGAGGTGCTGCGGGTGGTCGAGCGCGCCTTCGGCCGGTCCGCCGCGACGGCCTTGGCCAGCGACAACAGCGGCCGGCGCGAGTCACAGCGTGCCGTCGGCCGCAGCGTCTACCTGGCCGCCGGAACGACGCCGGTGGTCGCAGCCCCGGTGCCGCACACGTACTTCGGCAGGTGACCGATCGATGCGCCGCCGCCCGCCCTTGCCACCGCCTCCGAGCCTCGCACAGCGTGGGCTCGAACTCGCGCGGCTTGCGCTGCCCGGCGCGCGGATGTCGATCGAGCGCGGCAGACTGCTGCGCTACTGGTTCTCGGTGGCGCCCACGGCGTACTCGCGCGTCTACCGGTGCCTGCTGCGCATCCCGCGCAACGGCTTTCCGGAGATGGTGGTGCTCGAGCCGGACCTGCGGGTTCTCGCCGGCGCTCGTCCGCTGCCCCACATCTACCCGCACGACGGCCTCGGCACGCAGTTGTGTCTGTGGCTGCCGCGCATGAACGAGTGGGTGCCGGCGATGCCCTTGGCGGACACCTACCTGGCCTGGGCCGCGGAGTGGCTGAACTACTTCGAGGAGTGGCTCTACAGGGATGACTGGGCCGGTGGTGGCGAGCACCCGCGAACCCGTCAGAAGCGCTGGAGCCGCCGATGAGCAACACCGCACCGATCCCGATGAACACGATCGTGACCCAGCAGAACACCGACGACATGCTGCGCCTGCTGCGTGCGCGTCGGCTCCTGTACAGGCGGGCGAAGCGCATGCAGGGCCTGTCGATCGGGCTGACGCTCGCGTTGCCGGTCCTCGGCGCTCTGGCTGCCGCCTTTTGGCCCAAAGCGAGCCCGTGGATCGCCACGTTCGCGATACTGTTCACGGTCATCGACGCGTCGCTGCTCGACACGCTGCACAAGGCGCGCCTAAAGACGGCGGCCAAGCTGCAGGAGGCATTCGACTGCGACCTGCTGGGCATGGACTGGAACGAGTTCCTGGTCGGCCCTCGCGTCGACGCCGAGGACGTCTACGCGGGTTCGAGTCATCGGCTGAGCGAAGCCGACGAGACGCAGATTCGGGACTGGTATCCGAAGGCTGTCGCCCTGCTGCCGATGCACCTCGCGCGGCTGATCTGCCAGCGCGAGAACCTGATGTACGACAGCGCGTTGCGTCGCTCGTACTGCACGGTCATCGCATGGCTGGTGGGGGTTCTGGTCCTGCTTGCGATCGTCGTCGGGCTCGCCGTGACGACGTCATTCCCAGCCCTCGTGCTCGCCGCTGCGCCGGCGGCGCCCGCGCTCAGTTGGATGCTGCGCGAGACGCGCCGCCAGCGGGACACCATCGAACAGCAGACCCACCTGAAAGCCAAGTCGCAGCAACAGATCGAGCGAGGACTGGAGGGTGCGTCAGAGCAGGAGTGCCGCCTGCGCTCGCGCGAACTGCAGGATGCCATCTACGCGCACCGCGTCTCGAGCCCGCTCATCCTCGACCTCGTGTACCAGCGCAAGCGTGAGGCGCTCGAGCGCGCGATGGAGCACGGGGCCCAGAAGTGGGCGAACGACTACCAGCGCATGACCAGTGGTCGGGGGATCGCATGAGGTCCCTGATCGCCCCGCAGGTCAACCTCATCTCGCTGGCGCAGCGGATCCAGCCGCAAGAAGGTGAGCTGGCCGCGGCGCAGTCGCATCGGGCCTCGGTTCGGCTGCGGCTGGCGGGATCGTTCGAGACGTCCTCAGCGCCGCTGATGGGCAGCCATGCCCGCGGGACTGCGGTCAGACGCTACAGCGACCTGGACATGTTGCTCGTCCTGCGCAAGCAGGAGGCGATCTGGGGCGGCCGCCCGGTCTCGTCGGACCGCATCTTGCAGCGCGTGCAAGCCGACCTTCGGGAGCGGTACAGGTTCACCACAGTGCGCCGGGACGTGCTCGCGGTAGCGATCGACTTCGGCGACGGCAAGCACGGCCTGGACCTCGTACCGGGCATCTTCTCGCGGTTCGCGAACGCGCGACCCGTCTATTGGATTCCCGACGGCGAAGGCGGCTGGCTCGAAACCAGCCCGGCCACCCACGACCGCTACTTCGCGCTAGAGCAGGCGCGCAGCGGCAACAAGCTGAGTCGGGTCTCGCAGCTGGTCAAGTGGTGGAAGCATGCCCGCGATCCAGCCCTGCCCCTTGGCAGCTTCTACGTCGACATGCTGCTGGCTGGCGAGGGTGTGTGCCTAGGCGCCAAAACGTATGCCCAGTGCCTGTGCGAATTCTTTGAGATGCTGGTTCGACGCAAGTGTTCAGGGTACGTCGACCCGTGCGGCATCGCCGGCCGCATTGCGGCCAGCAACACGGCGGCACAGAGGGAAGTGCTGCAACGCACGGCGCTGTACGCGCTCGAGCACGCTCGCTCGGCCTTGGCGGCCGAAGCGCGACGTCACCACGAGGAGGCAAATCGGCAGTGGAACCTCGTGTTCAACGCAACCTACTGACGGGAGCACGCACGTGACGACGTCCCGGGTTCATCGGCTGCAAGTCGACGCCGCGTCTCGCTCGTGCGGCGATGAGGCGCCGACCGGAGCGGCCAGGCAGCTTCGACGCTTGGTCTTGGCGCTGGTGAATCGCGAGTGGTTGTACCGCGCGCTGATCGCGTTGGCCACGCTCGCCTTCCTGCATGTCTTTCCCACGATCCTCTTCGTCGTCTACATGGGAACCCAGGGGTTCTTCGACTACGGTTTCTTCCGCGAGGGGCCGTTCACGATTGCCGTCTTCTACGGCACGGCCGAACTGCTGACCATCATCGCCGCACTGACTATGTTTGGGATCGTCGTACCCATCTGGGAAGGACTCCGACACAAGCGCTGGCGACCCATGCGGCTCATCTGGTTCGGCATCTTCAACACGCTCGTCCTGGGCGCTGTTCTCTCGGCCGTGGCGCGCAGTCGCGGTGCGAATCTGGTCGACGGCGTCGTGTTCCTGGCCCTCGGCTTGATCATCGCAGTGCACATCGCGGTGTTGCTTAACGAGTCCGCCCGCACCGCGTTCGCCTCGCTGATCGTTGTCTTCGCGATCATCGCGTCGATGATCGCGATCTCGCCGTCGAGCATGGCCAGTCTCCTTGCGCTCGGCCTGCGGATGTACCGGGTCGGAGGAGACATCCCGGTGACCCTGGTGCGGCAAGGCGAGACGGAGCGCAGCGGCCGACTCATCTTCCTGGGGCCTTCTCAGCTCTTCGTCCAGCTAGACGGCGAGCGGCAACCCAGGATCGTCGAACGCGAACATGGCCTGGAAATTCTGCTCGGCCCGACCGCCACCGGATCAACGCCGTGACGCCCATGCAGCCCTCGATCGTTCTCGACAAGAGCTACCTGCAGCGTGCCACGCGCACCCATGTTCACGCACTGGCCGCCTCGCACCGTCTACTGATGTCTGAAGCGCTGCTCTACGAGCTTCTGTCCAAGAGCGCGGACTACAGGCGATGCTTCAGCAAGCTGCCGGCGGTCGACAACCCGGTCGACATCGTCTGGCACGTGGGTGGCTACCTCAAGCGCGAGATCGAGGGGCACCGCCGGTCCCCGAGGCCGTCTTCGGCGAAGCGCGACATCGACTTTCGGTTCAACTCGCGGCTGCTCGATGAGAACTATGTTCTTCCGCCAGAGGCTGCCGATGAACTTGAACGCCAGCGGCTCGACCTCGTGGCCGACATCGGCACGTTCAAAGAACGCGCGCTGGGCATGCCCGGCTTCTTCGCCGACGTTTTCATCGGAAGCGACGACGCACGGCAGGCGGCCCGAAGCAACGCGGAGGCGCTGATCGCATCCGCGGGCAGCCTGCTCGACTTCTACGCACAGCTTCGCGCCCCGAAGGGCCTCCGGCGTTACCCGCCGCGCAAGCTGATCGACGACTCATGGGCCATCTACCGCTGGCTGCAAGTGCAGTTTCTGTTCGCTCTCGATCTGTACGCTCGCTACGGAGAGCGGCTCCGCGAGCCGATGTCAGCGGCAACGCTGGAGAAGATCGAGCATGACGTCCTCGATGCACAGTACCTTCTCATCGGCGTGCTCGAGGGCGCTTTCGCTAGCGAAGAGCGCAAGCTACAGCGTTGGTTCAGCTTGCTGCGTCCCGACGGACTGCTGCTGCACGCGGAAACTGATATGGACCCTGACCAACCCTCGCACGCCAGCCCAGCGGTGGCCGCTACCGACGGAGGTTAGAACGAAGTGACCTATCTTGTGTTCTGCACGTTCGATCTCAAGAACGCATCAAGCACGGACTACCAACATGCGTACGCCGACCTTGACCGGATCGGCCTCAGAAAGGTCATCAAGTCGGACCAGGGCAGCGATGTTGTCATTCCTACAACCGCAGCGATGGGGACCTTCAACGGAACCAGCGCAGCCTCGGTACGAAACGACATGTGCGACCGGGTCCAGGCAGCATTCAACGCCCGCCGGTTCACGTCGGAGATTTTCGTGGTGGTAGGCGGCGACTGGGCTTGGGGCGGACGAACTACCTGACCACTGTTGCCGCGGGCGCCAGGCGTCGCCCGCGTTGACTTTGATGACGCCATTCTTCGATCGGGCCGCGTAGTCCAGACCCGCCAAGTCCGGCCAAAAGCCGTAGTCACCGGAGGGCGCGAGCGAGAAGTTCATGAACGGAAGGCAATACGCCTGAATGGCCTCAAGCCCCACACCGTCAACGAAGGCTTGAAGGGCCTCCGGATCGTCGCCAGCCTTGTCGAAGGCGTCGATCGCCGCCGACGTGGCGCGACGACGCTCGCCATCGCGGTCGGTCTTGAAGAACTGGCGCAGCTCGTAGGCGAAGTCACGAGCGAGGGCTTGGATGTCGTTTGGATCGGCCGAGCAAACGGCACCGATCCGCGGGGTTCGGATGTACACGGTCTGACTCCTTGGGGGAGCGGAAGGCCACGGCTTGGAGGCCGTGGTCTTCGGATTGAGGTTGGTGGCGGCTACACGTGGTAGTGCTGGCGCACGTAGCGCCGCCGCTGCAGATAAGGGGCGCCCTTGGTGATGTCCAACGGAGCCCAATGGATGAGCCACCGCAGCGCGGCCACCCGCAACAACGGCGGGTAGCGCCGCTCGTGCATCACCGCCAGGAGCTGTTCGGTGGTGTAGTGGCGCATGCCCGTCAGAAGGACGACGAACCTGTTGCAACGATGGGTGAGCATGGCGGCCCCCTAGTCCAGGGCACGCCGGATGGTCATCGCATCCGGGTGTTCGCCGATGAACTCCAGCAGCAGCTCGTACTTCGCGTTCAGGCTGTCCCAGCCTCGCCAAAGCATGCCGTTCATCGCGAACGTGGTGGCGATGATGCCCGCCACCTCGGCACTGACGGTGCCGTGAAAGCCGTTGCCTTCGACCGTGAACTCGAACGCGTCGACGCCAGCCGGGTACATGAACGCACCGCCGTTGGAGAGCTCGACGTAGTTCCAGTAGCCGCCGCGATAGGACGGGCAGAGGTTGCCCATCCAGTCGTACACGGACATCTCGAACTTCATCATCGCCCGCGCACCGAAGTGCTTCGGAAGGAAGTCCATGCGCTGCTCGGCGGGCACGATGCTCGCCGTGATGCGCGCGTCGCCGTCGTTGGCCTGGCAGGGCGCCAGAGCGAAGGAGAGGGAATCGTGGTTCATGTCGCTTTCCTTTCAAGCGCATGAGCACGAGCGAACCCGACTCGGGGTGTCGCCCGAGCTCGGGTTGGGGATGTGCGGGGAGACCCCGCAGGGACTTGCCTACGACCCGTCGATGCCGCCACCGCTGGGCGGCACGCGCTGGGTTGTCAGCTGAGCCGGCAGATGCCGGCGAAGGATGAGGGTGGCCTGCGGGCGCAGGCAGATTGAAGTGCGGGTCACGACCGCAAACGCCGGCCAGGCCGGAACGCTGGTGACAGCGGCAAAGGCAGAGATGCCCATCGCATGGTCAGTATGAATCAACGATGCGCGGTCGAAAAGGGGCATCGCACGGCGCATGCCCATCCGTCACTCGTTCGATCCGCACCTGCAGCGGCGGATCTGTCACTTTGGCCCGCGCGGCGCCCGAAATCCGGGGGGACTTCGAGCCGCCTTTCCGGTTGAAGGCGGCCGCCATCTTCGGGACGATTGGCGCCACGGCAACCCGCCCATCGACGGCGTTGCCTGACGTTCAACCCACAGGTCGAGATCAGTCCATGGGGCGCCTACCCTTAGATTCGTTGAGCCTGCTCATCAGCGTGGTCGAAGGCGGCCGGAGCTACAAGGAAGTGGCGGCCGACCTGGGTGTCGCGCGCTCGACGGTCGAGCGTCGGATCAAAGGCCTGCTGCGCAGGCTTCAGCAGGCCGGTGCACTGGGCTCGATCCGGGTGGACTGGCTGGACAGCCTGGTCGCGATCCGCCGCGAGCGGGAGACGATCATGGCCGCCGCGCGCGCACACGATGTAGGCGCACCGCCGCCGCCGTGCCGGGTCGTGCTGGATGCGGATGAGGTCGCTGCCGGGGCGAGCCGCCTGCGTTCTTGCTGCCGAAGTGCCAACCGGGACATCGCGCTGATCTACACGCTGCTGTGCACCGGCCTCAAGACCATGGAACTCGCGCTGCTGGAGGTGGGCGACTACCTGGATGAGAACGGCGACGTCCGACGGGTCTCGACACTGCGTGGGGAGGTGGCGGCCAGCGGCATCGCGCGACCGCTGTACTTCAACTCGTCGCGAGCCGTGGCCAGCATCGACATCTACCTGGAAGAGCGCATGCGTCGACGGTTGGGCACCGGCGAGCCCGGGCGCTTCCGTGGGCTCGATCCGAAGAGCCGCCTGTTCCTGACCGAGGTGGGCAGGCCGTTCCTGATCACCCGGCGTTCACCGACCGATTCGCGGCTCACCTCCAAGTACCTTCAGGCGACGCTGCGCCTGGCGTTCGCGCGCGCCGGATGGGTTGGTATGACGGCACAGCAGGCCCGCAGGCAGGTGGCGCTCTCGCTGGATCGACAGGGCGCGGACAGGGCCCAGCTTCGGGAACTGCTTGGGCTGCGGTCGGCACGCCAGGTGCGACGGCTGCTCAGGCTGCCGCCCATGCCGCTCGACCTCGTGTCTCACGAGATCGTGTAGGCCCGATCGTGGCCGCAGACGCCCAGGAGGTTGCCATGGACGCAGCGAAGTACTTCATCCGGGGCGTCACGCTGCTGGCGACCGACCCGGGCCTGCAGGAGGCGTTGTCGAGGGTGTACGAGAGCTCGGAGCGTCCGCGCTGCATGTGCGTTCGCGGTGGCGTGGAGATGTACATCGCCAAGCATGGCGAGTACGTCGTCAAGCGCATGCCGGGCACCGGGGACATGCACCATCCGACCTGCCAGTCCTTCGAGCCAGAGCCTGGTCTCTCGGGGCTGGGCGAACTCGTCGGCGAGGCCATCGTCGAGCACAACGCCGATCACGTGGAGATCCGGACCGACTTCCCGTTCTCCAGGGTCTCCGGCAAGGCAATGCCGCGAGGGGAGGCGAACGGCGAGCCTCCCGCCGTGAATGCACCGCGCAAGCGGATGAGCCTGCGAGCGGTACTGCACTTCCTCTACCACCGCGCCGGGCTCAACCGCTGGTATCCGGCGATGGAGGGAAGGCGCTCGCAGGGCGTGATCAAGAAGTACCTCGAGCTTGCGGCAGCCGGCGTGACGCTCAAGGGCGAGACCTTGGACAAGCGCCTGTACGTGCCCGAGCCGTTCCGCGTTGCCGACAAGGAAGAGATCGGTGAGCGGCGGCGGCGCAAGCTGGCCATGCTGCTCTCGCCGGGCGACGACGTGGCCTACAAGATGGCGATCGTCATCGGGCAGTTCAACGGCGCCGAGCAAAGCGCCTACGGGCGCAGGCTGTTGGTCAAGCACATGCCGGACGTGCCGCTGTACATGGAGAACAAGGCCTGGGAGCGCGCCGAGCGCGCCTATGCGGCCACCCTGCAGGCCCGTGACGCCGATCTGGAGCGCAAGCCGATGGTCGTGATGGCCGCGCTGATCTACGCCAAGCGTGAGCACCTCTACCAGGTGGACTCGCTGTCGATGACCCTGGTCTCGGATCAGTGGATACCGCTCGACGGCCTCCATGAGCTGCCGCTGGTCGAGGAACTGCAGCGGCAGGGCCGTGCCTTCTTGAAGCCGCTGCGCTTCGACGCCAAGAGTGGCGCTTGCTTCCCGAACGCATTGCTGCTCGACACCGAAGGCGGGCCATTCCCGCTGCATGTGGTGAGTGCCTTCCTTGACCCGAAGGAACAGAGCGCCAAGGAGAAGGCGGTTCAGGCCGCGGGTGACGACGCATGGGTGTGGCGCACCGACCAGGCCTTGCCTGCGCTGCCGCCGCGTGCAGGTTCCAGGACAGCCCTTGCAGGGTCTGACGCGGCGCGAGGGCAGCGCGTCTCTGAAGTCGGATAGCAATGGTGAGCCGCGGGGCTCGAGCGCCCGCGGCAAAGGCTCCCGACGAAGCCAGTAGCGGGGGCAACGCGAGGCCACCGGGGTCAGCCGCGACTCGCGATCGGCTGGCACTTGGCCTTTGCGAGCGGCTCTTGAGCTCAGACGCTTGAACCGTAGGCTGGCCGCATGGTCCGCGAGGAAGAGAAGCACCTGATCCGCCAGTGCGTCGACGCGCTGCGAGAGGGCATTCCGGGCTTCAAGTCGCGCCGGCCGCAGATGGAGATGATCGCGGCGGTGGCCAACACGCTGTCGCGTTGCCGCGCAGAAGACGAACAGGCGGGCAACGGCGACCACCTCGCGATCGTCGAAGCCGGTACCGGCACGGGCAAGTCGTTCGGTGCCCTGGTGCCGGCGCTCGTGATGGCGAAGTCCAGGCAAAAGCGCCTTGTCGTGAGCAGTTCGACGGTGGCGCTGCAACACCAGTATGCGGAGAAGGACGCGCCCAGCCTGCAGCGCTTGGTGCCGATCCCCTTCACCTTCGCCGTTGCGAAGGGCCGACGCCGCTACGCCTGCACGGCCAAGCTGCAGGCGGAGGGCAAGCTGGCGGGGCAGGGTGGCCTCGACCTTGCGGGCGAGCGCGGCCCCGGCGGTGCCGAAGACGCACCCCGGCGGGTGGCAGTGATGAGGGAGTTGCTGGCTTCCTTCGACGCGGGTCGATGGAGCGGGGATCGGGACGAACTGCCGTTGCCCGTGGTCGACGAGGTGTGGGATCGCGTCACCACGGATCGCCAGGGCTGCGCCGGTTCCAAGTGCCCGGAGTTCGCACGGTGCCCGTTCCAAGCCGCGCGGCAGCGGGTCAAGGAGGCGGACCTCGTGATCGCCAACCATGACCTCGTGCTGTCGGCCATCGACATGGATGGGGCGAGTGTCCTTCCGCCGCCCCAAGAGACCATCTACGTGTTTGACGAGGCCCACAGCCTGGCCGCCAAGGCGGTGGAGCACTTCTCGGCCAGGCATGCGCTGCGCGGGGCGATCGACTGGCTGGAAGGGGCGTGCAACGCGGTGCGCGATGCGGTTCTCGGGCTGCGGCTCGACGAGCAACTGATCCGCGACAGCCGGGCCAGTGCCGAACGCATCGAGCGGGCGTTGCGCGATCTGCACCACCGGATCCACGGCACCAACGGCTTCGAGGAGAAGCGCGCCCGCCGGTTCAAGTCCGGGCCGTTGCCGGACTGGTGCGAGACGGCTGGTGGGCAGGTCCTGGCCGCCGGCGAGGAGTTGCAGAAGACCTTCGCTTCGCTCCGGGAGCATGTCCTCGAGAAGGCGCCGAGTGTGGGCACGCTGGCCACGCAGGTCCTGTCCGTGCTGGGCTTCTACGTGGTGAGGCTGGACAACCTGGTGGACACCTGGCACCTGATGCTGGCCGAGCAGCCGGAGGATGCGCCGCCGATCGCGCGCTGGATCGAGCGGCATGACGAAGGCGGTCGTCCGGACGACTATCTGGTCTGCGCGTCGCCGATCAGCGGCGGCGACAAGCTTCGCAAGCTGCTGTGGAATCGCGCGAGCGGTGCCGTGGTGATGTCCGCCACCCTGACGTCGTGCGGCACCTTCGATCTGTTCCTGCGCCAGTCGGGTCTCGGCTTCTTCGACAGCCCGGCCTTCCTGCGTGTCGAGTCGCCCTTTGACTTTCGCAAGAACGCGCAGCTCGTGGTGCCGGCGATGCGCACGGAGCCGACGGCCGCGGAGCAACACACGCGCGAGGTCAGCGACCGGCTGCCGGCTCTCGTGGAGACCCTCGGCACGCTGGTGCTCTTCACATCGGCACGGCAGATGCGCGAGGTCTACGCCCAGTTGCCCGAGGAGCTGAGGCGGGTCACCTTGGTGCAGGGGTCGATGCCCAAGGGCGAGATGCTTGCGCGGCACCGCGCCGCCGTCGACCGCGCCGATCGGTCCGTGTTGTTCGGCCTGAGCACCTTCGCCGAAGGCGTTGACCTGCCAGGGGAGTACTGCACGCACGTCGTGATCGCCAAGCTCCCGTTCTCGGTGCCGGACTCGCCGCTTGAAGAGGCGCGGCGTGAGTGGGTCGAGTCGCGGGGTGGGTCGCCCTTCATCGAGATCACGGTGCCGGAGGCCGCGGTGCGGCTGAAGCAGGGGCTGGGGCGGCTGCTTCGCACGATCCATGACCGAGGGCGCGTGACGATCCTGGACAGGCGGATCGTGACCAAGCGCTGGGGTGGGCTCCTCATGCGCGGCATGCCCGACTTCGAGGTCGTGATCGAGCGTGGTCGCGCAACCCGCCCAGCGGCGGCCCGTACCGAGGACTTGAAAGAGCCGAGTCCGGCGGGACCATGAATCTCCACATTCACCAACTTGCGAAGGAGAGATGAATGGTCGCAATGGCACAGAGCAAGGCGAACGGGCAGGGCGGTGGCCTGGTCCCGGCCGCGGGCGGCGCGGTGGCGATCCCCACGCTGCTGGGCCGCTCGGCGCAGCGCATTCCGGTGGGCGGCCGCATCCGGGCCGGCATCAAGGTGCTGACCCGGCGAGCGGCCGAGTCCGGCCAGGCGCGCGAGATCTACGACGCCGGCGTGGCGCAGGGCAAGGGGTTCGACGCGATCGAGCGGGAACTCGCCGCGGCGCTGCCCGACCTCAAGAACCCGCTCACGCCGAAGAACGTCCCGTACTTCACCGTCCGAGGCGAGGACTTCCCGAACCCGGAACTCGCGCGGCAGATCATGGACCTGTATGCCGAGGACCGCGGTGACGGTGTCCAGCGTCTGTATCGCTTCCCGGTGGTGTTCCCGGCCGATGCCTGGCAGAACGTCATGCCGCATGAGCTGGTGACCTGGACGTCCAGCGAACGGCGCTTCTGGTCCGAGTACTCCGAGGACGGGCAGACGCGGTACTGCAAGACCTACGAGCAGCCGCCGGCGCCGGGCGCAGGCCGCCGCGTCGTGCGCATCTTCGGCGGCCGCAAGGTGACGCTGCGCGCCGAGAACAACGGGCTGTGCGATCCCGAGAGCTGCGTCGAGTACCAGGGCAAGAAGTGCAACCTGTCGGGCCGGTTCATCTTCTTCGTCCCCGGCATCAAGTCGATCAGCGCTTTCGAGCTGCCGACGAACAGCTTCTACGCCATGCAGGCGGCCATCGAGAAGTTCCAGACGATCGGCTTCATGCGCGGCGGCCGCATCTCTGGCTTCCTCGACGGCCAGCGCACGCCGTTCTACATCAGCAAGCGCCTGGTGGAGGTCTCGCGGATCGACGAGGAAGGCCGTCCAACCCGCGTGGCCCAGTGGCTGATTGAACTCGAGGCGCCGGTGGATCCGACCGCACTGCTGCGCCACGACGAGGACCTCGACGCGCTCGAGCTTCGCGCTGCGGATGCGGCCAACGTCCTCCAGGGCCATGGTGGCGGGACGAGCACCGTCCAGGTGGTCAGTGAAGACGGCGTGATCGAGGTCGCGAGTCCGTCCCCCGTGGTCGAGCAAGCCGCGGAGCGCGGCCAGCGCTCTTCCGGCGCGTCAACCGCGAGCAGCCCGGCGGCGCCGGCGCGGGCCGAGCCTGCGCGCTCCGCCCAGCCGAAGCGCGGCGAAGCGCCGCCGGCTGGCAGGTCGGCAGCGGCGGACGCCGGTGTCGAGGCCAAGGAGGTGGCGTGGCTGTTCGATGCCGCCGCGGCGCTTGGTGTCGACGCCGAGAGCTATGAGCGCTACGCCACCAAGCGCTGGGGCCAAGGCTGGAAGAAGGCCGCCGGTGGCCGCAAGCGTGCACTGGAGGACCTCACACCCTTCCAGGACGACGGCGCCGGCTTCGTCGAGAAGGTGAAGGGCGAGCTCGAGGTCTGGGCTTGAGTGCGGTCGGCGCCGTGCAAGGCGGCGCCATCGCTGGACCCGCCAGCGCTTGAAGCCTGGCGCCGCGGGCCGATGCTGGCGGCGGGTGCTCAGGACGCTCACGCACAACCGACGGAAGGAACTCTCATGATCAAGGTGGCGCAGTTTTCGGACCTGCACTTCAGCGGGAAGAACCTCGACGAGGCGGGCCGATGCTTCGGCTTCGCGGTGGACCAGGCGATCAGGCACGGCGTTGATGCGGCCGTGATCTCGGGCGACGCGACGGACCATGCGCTCGACGTGCACAGCCCGGCGGTCGAGCGCCTTGCGCGCGAGGTCCGGCGTCTCGCCGACCACTGCCCAGTGCTGATGCTGCAGGGGACGTTCTCTCACGAGCCTCCCGGCACCCTGGCGATCTTTCCGCTGCTCGGCGGCCGGCACCCGGTGTTCGTGGCGGATCGCCTCGGCCAGGTCGCGCTGATGGAGGATGGCCGCTGGGTGCCCTCGCAGGCCTGGCGCTTCGATGCGGTCCCCGCCGGAGCGCGGGCCATCTTCACCTGCGTCCCGACGGTCAACAAGGCGGTCGTGGCGGCGACGGTCGGCGCGACCGAGGCTGCGGAAGCGGTCGGTCAGGAACTGGCCGCGCTGCTGGCCGGGTACGGGTCGATCAACCGAGCCGCACGGGCAGCGCAGGTGCCGACGATCGGCGTTGCGCATGGCACGGTCACCGGCTGCGTGACGGAGCACGGCGTGCCGATGGCGGGCTTCGACCACGAGTTCACCACCACGAGCCTGTTCTCCGCAGGTACCCAGGCCTTCATGCTCGGGCACATCCACAAGCACCAGTGCTGGGACGACGGCGGGCGACTGATCGCCTATGCGGGCTCGATCGGCCGCTTCCACCACGGGGAGATCGATGCCAAGGGCTTTCTGCTGTGGGAGGTCGAGGCGGCGGCGGCCCGATTCCAGTTGGTCGAGACGCCGGCGCGGCGCACCGTGGACCTGGTGTTCGAGGGTGTGCCGGATGCCGAGCAGATCGCCGCGGCGGTTCGTGAAGTGAACGTGGCCGGCGCCTACGTCCGGGTGCGGTGGCAGGTGGGTGAAGAGGAACGAGGCAGCGTGGACCGCGAGGCCATCAAGCGGGCCCTGGGCGACGCCGCCGACGTCCAGCTCGAAGGGCGGGTCGTTCCCGTCGTGCGCAGCAGGGCGGCAGGGATCTCGCGCGCGTCGTCACTGCAGGAGAAGGTGAGGGTGTGGGCACGCGCCACCGGCAGCATGGACGGTCCGCTCATCGAGCGCCTCGAGGCCCTGGCCCACCGCGAACCCGCCCAGATCGCGAATGCGATCCTGGCCAGCGACGAGGAGATCGGTCCGACTACCGAGCCGGCCCCCGATGAGACGGCGCCGCCGCCGCCGTCCGGGGACGGGCGTGTGGCGGAAGCCCTGCGCGAAGCCGAGGCGATGGAGCTGTTCTGAAGCGGACAGGTCTTGAAGGAAGCGAAGACGGCCGGAGACTCGTTCGAAGCGGGTCGATGGGCGGCCGTGCATGGAGCAAGAAGATGGACGATCAAGTGAAGCAAGCGGACGAGGTGTCCCGCGACGGCTACCAACCGCTGTCGCTGACGCTCACTGGTTTCAAGGGGATCCGCAGCGGTCTCGGTCGGGACACGATCACGCTCGATCTGGAGGCGCTGGTCGGTGACGCGCAACTGGTGGCCATTGCGGGCAGCAACGGGCGCGGGAAGACCACGGTCATGGACAACCTGCATCCCTTATGTTGAATTCGCTGCGTCAACAATCGTCCAACACGCGGCGTTTCACTTGTTTCACTGCCTCTGCAGGGTGGTTATCAACGGGCACGACAACTTGCCCCGCATCGAGCAGCAGTCGCGGACGAGGACGGCCAGCGCCGACTCGATCCGGCGCAGGTCTTTCAGCTTCTTGCGCACATCGCCGAGCTTTGCTTCGGCGAGCTGTCTCGCCTCGTCACAGTGCGTGCCGTCGTCCAGTCTCAGCAAGCCCGCAACCTCG
>DAOMFI010000044.1:0-22071 GCA_035429725.1 Burkholderiaceae bacterium
ATATTGACGATCTCCGGGTCCTTCTCGATTAGGCGCCGGTTCGCGTCCAGCAGTCGCACCGTGTACTTGAACGTCCCGCGTCGGCTGTTGCTGTTGGTGCAGGTGATATGCCTGGGGCCGCCGCCACAGTGGGCGATCTGGTCCTGCGGCCGAAGTTGGCCGCCGACTCTCTCGCCGTTGATCACGATGCCCTGCGGATCGAAGCTGTAGTTCGCATTCGCGGGCAGCTCCCAGCGAATCACGACCGCTCCCTGTGCTTTCGCGACCCGAATCGGGTCGGGCTGGACGGTGATCGTCGATCCTTCCATCGACACGCGCGCGGTGACCGGCTGCGCCGATGCGGCTGCTCCGGCCAGCAGCGTAACGGCGGCCGCAGTGGCGATGAGGTAGCGCTTCATGTTCGAAACTCCTGCAGTCGTTGTGTCGATTGGATCCGAATGCCGATGTTCGGCTATTCCATGTTGACAATGTTGGGGTCCAGCGCCGGAAGCTTGATGTCCCCATCGAGCGCATTCAGCGTGTATTTGTACTGCGTATGGGGCTCGAACCGGAAGCTGCACGCCAGGACTTTGCCAGAGGGTCGGACGGCACACTGCAGGCCAGGCGGTATCGGCTTGAATGACACGGCGTCGGCTTTCGGCCAACGGGCTCCGGACCGCGCCGGCAGCGCCCACGCGACAACGACCGTGGCCTTGTCGTCGGCATCGCGGCGCCAGAGCCGGATCGGTTCCTGGTCGACGACCAGGTAGCCGTTCTGCACGAACACATTCGGCAGCGTCGGCCTGGGATGCGTGACCAGGTCGGGATCGAAGCCCTTGTCGTCGCCGAGCCGGCCCGCGCCGCCGGAATGGACCACGGCGCAGCCAGCCAGCGCTGCGGTCGCCAGGAGAATGCCGAGTCGTTTCATGGAGTTCCTCTCCGCTGCCGACGCTGTCAGTCGGCACACTGCTCGATCGTCAAGGCCAGTCTGCGCTGGCCCTGGTACTCGTCGATCGTCGGCCGGTAGGCCAGTTGTGCCTGCTTCGGCAGCGGCTCGACGCGGCCGAAGAATATGGCATTGAACCGGCGGCCGTCCAGTTCGAGCACGAGCTTCAGGTGCCGGTCCTTGATCAGGCGCTGCTCGATGACGTCAAAGGCCTGATCGAACAGCGGCGCCGGGAATCCCTGGCCCCAGACATGCTGGTCACAGGCCTCGACCAGCGACAGCGTGACTTCGCTGGCCGCCAGCGGCCCGTCGGTGGCGACCGTGCGCTCGAACAAAGCGCGGTCGCACGTGGCGCGCGTGGCATCCTCGAAAGCAGCGCGGAAGCCCTCGTAATGCTCGCTGGCGAGTGACAGCCCGGCGGCCATCGCGTGGCCGCCAAAGCGCCGGACGATCTTCGGTGCGACCTTGGTGACGAGATCGAGTGTGTCGCGCAGGTGCACGCCTTCGATCGAACGGCCCGAGCCGCGCAGCTCCGATTCGCCGGCAGGTGCGAAGGCGATCGTCGGCCGGTGGAACTTCTCCTTGATGCGCGAGGCGACCAGCCCGACGACGCCCTGGTGCCATGACGCGTCGAACAGGCAGATCGTGCTGCGTTGCTTCACGTCCGCGGCGTCCAGCGCGGCGAGAGCGTCGAGCTGCATGTCGCCTTCGATCGTGCGCCGCTCACGGTTCAATTCGTCGAGCTGGCGTGCCAGCTCCAGGGCGCGTTCGAAGCTGTCCGTCACCAGGCACTCGATGCCGACCGTCATGTCGGTGAGCCGGCCCGCCGCGTTGATGCGTGGGCCGATCGCGAAGCCGAGATCGCTCGCGCGCGCTGAGCGTGCGTCGCGGCCGGCGACCTGGAACAGGGCCGCCATGCCGGGGTGCAGCCGGCCGGTGCGGATGCGCTGCAGCCCCTGCGAAACCAGCACGCGGTTGTTGTGATCGAGCCGCACGACGTCGGCCACCGTGCCGAGCGCAACAAGGTCGAGCAGCGCATCGAGCCGTGGCTGCGACCCCGCGTCGAAGCGACCGCGCGCCCGCAGTTCGGCGCGCAGCGCCAGCAGCACGTAGAACATGACGCCGACGCCCGCCAGGTGCTTGCTCGGGAAGCCGCACCCGGGCTGGTTCGGATTGACGATGCAGGCCGCGGCCGGCAGCACGGCACCCGGCAGATGGTGATCGGTGATCAGAACCTCGATGCCGAGTTCATTGGCGCGGGCCACGCCCTCGACGCTTGCGATGCCGTTGTCCACCGTGATCAGCACGTCGGGTGCGCGCTGCGCAGCCAGCTCGACGATTTCCGGCGTCAGTCCGTAGCCATACTCGAAACGATTGGGCACCAGATAGTCGATCGTGGTCTGCGTACCGGCGGCAAGCATGCGCAGGCCGCGCAGGCCGACGGCACAGGCGGTGGCGCCGTCACAGTCGTAGTCGGCCACGATCAGCAGGCGTGCATCCGCCTCGATGGCGTCGGCGAGCAGCATGGCGGCGTCGTTGACATGCGCCAGCGCGGCAGGAGCGGTCAGCCCCTCGAGCGAGAGCCGCAGGTCGGCCTCGCTGGTGACGCCCCGCGCCGCCAGCGCCCGCGCCAACGGACCGGGCAGGCCGCCGGCAGCGAGCCGGCGGGCGACCGCTGGATCGAAGTCCCGTCGCACGAAAGACGTCATTCGGCCAGCACCTCGGCAAGGGTCTGGTTGCGCCACAGCTTCAGGCGATCGACCGGTCGGGCACGCCAGTGCCGGAGCCGGTGGCGACCTGAGAGGACGATTTCGAACTCGGCGTCAGGTAACGCTGCAAGACGGCGGTCGATGCGCGCCATCGCTGCGAGCCAGGCGGGCCAGTCAGCGTTCAGGCCAGCCCGCAGCGCATCGTCCCACACCAGCAACGCATCGCCGTCGGGCGCGCTGTCGTCGGTGACGGCCTGAGCGCCCGCCGCCTGTGCCGCGCCACGCAGGTCTGGCCGGCTGCTGTGAACGCGCGGCCATGGCATTTGCGCCAACGGCTTCCAGGTGCCTCCGCCGTGCAGCCAGAGGCCATTGATGATCGGGACGCCGCTCGCCTCGCGCGCGGCATTGACGGGATGCGCATGCCAACGCATCTGGATGGCGTTGTGCAGCCGGCTCCAGCGCAGGGCGTCGTCGTAGTTTGGGTCCGGCAGAGGCAGTGGCGCACCGGCCATCGCCGTCAGCGGCGGCTGCCGCAGGGACCAGGGCTGCGCGCTGCTCAAGAACCACTCGCCGCCGACGCGCTGCAGCTCGCACTGGGCGTCCGCGCAGATTTCATTGGCCGCTGCCAGCAGTGGGTCGGCCTCGGCTTCCGGCAGCGGTGCGTCGTGCAGCGCCTGCAGGATGAGTGACTCACGCCCGACCGCGATGTGGATCGGGTCGGCGCGCCAGATCATTCGTGCCGTCTCACGACAGCCCGTCAGGGCAGCCCAGGCATACGGCGCCGTGGGTGCGTGGCCGTGGGTTTGGAAGACCTCGCGCGCGAGCCAATGATCGTCCGGGGCGGGCTCCTGGTCTGACGCGAGGTGCTCACCCACGGGTGTCGCTCGTGCGACGATGCGGCCCAGCGTCGGTGCCTGCAGCGCCGAACCGAGTTCGGCGGCCAGAGGGGCTGGAGCCAGCGCACCGGGAAGCATCAGAGTCAAGCGCATTTGCGCCATTTTAGGGTCGGGGCGCCACCACTTCGATGCTCACTGCGAGGGCGCGAAGCGCTGCTTGGCTACAATCGATCGGCTTCGCCTGCAGACTGCCTTGAACCTTCCCTACGAACTCCGCATCGGGCTGCGCTACACGCGCGCCGGGCGGCGTGCGCGTCGTCGCAACGGATTCATCTCGTTCATCTCGGGCATCTCGATGCTGGGCATTGCGCTCGGCGTCATGGCCCTGATCGTCGTGCTTTCGGTGATGAACGGGTTCGTGTCGCAGGTGCGCGACCGCATGCTTTCCGTGGTCTCGCACGTCGAGGTTTTTGCCCTCGGCGATCCGATCGACTGGCGCCAGGTCGAGCGCGAGGCGCGCCGCAACCCGGAAGTCCTTGGGGCTGCGCCCTACATCAACGCGCAGGCCCTGCTGACGCGCGGCGACGCGGTTCGCGGTGTTCTGGTGCGCGGTGTCGAGCCCGGCGCGGAGCCGGCAGTCTCGGACATTGCGTCGCTGGTGCGGGGGCAGCCGTTGGCCGCGCTGAAGGACGGTGAGTTCGGCATCGTGCTGGGCGGCGAGCTGGCGCGGGCGCTCGGTGTGAGCCTGGGCGAAAAGATCACACTGATCGCGCCACAAGGCCAGGTCACGCCGGCAGGCGTGGTGCCGCGACTCAAGCAGTTCACGCTGACAGGGATCTTCGACTCGGGCCACTACGAGTACGACAGCGCGCTGGCGCTGATACACATCGGTGACGCCGAGCGGCTGTTCCGGATTGCGGGTCCGACCGGTGTGCGGCTGAAGCTGACTGACATGCATCGTGCCCCGGAAGTCGCTGCGCAGCTCGCCAAGACTCTGCCGCCCAATCTTCTGGTGCGCGACTGGACACGGCAGAACCGAAGCTGGTTCGCGGCCGTGCAGGTCGAGAAGCGGATGATGTTCATCATCCTGGCGCTGATTGTCGCGGTGGCGGCGTTCAATCTCGTCTCGACGCTGGTGATGACTGTCACCGAGAAGCAGGCCGACATCGCGATTTTGCGCACGCTGGGTGCGACGCCGTCGAGCATCATGGCTGTCTTCATCGTGCAGGGCGCTCTGATCGGCGTGCTGGGCACCCTGCTGGGCGTCGGCGCAGGGCTCTTCCTTGCGAACAACCTCGACCGCATATTCCCGACGATCGAGCGCATCGCCGGCTTCCCGCTGATTCCCAAGGACATCTACTTCATCAGTTCGCTGCCGTCGGATCCGCGGGCGAGTGACATCGTGCCGATCGCGGTGATCTCGATCGTGCTGTCCCTGGTGGCGACGCTGTATCCGAGCTGGCGGGCCTCGCGCGTGCGACCGGCGGAGGCACTGCGCTATGACTGAACACGCCATCCTGTCGGCGCGTGAAGTCCGCAAGTCGTACCGCGAAGGGCCGCTTGCCGTGGACGTGCTGCGCGGAGCATCGCTCGAGGTCGCACCGGCGGAGATCGTCGCGATCGTCGGGGCGTCGGGTTCCGGCAAGAGCACGCTGCTGCACGTGCTGGGTGGGCTGGACGCTCCCGATGACGGCGTCGTGATGATCGGCGGGGGCGACCTCGCGCGGATGAGCGACGCCGAGCGCGGCCGGGTACGCAACGAGCGCCTGGGCTTCGTCTATCAGTTCCACCACCTGCTGCCCGAGTTCACCGCTGTCGACAATGTCGCGATGCCCCTCGCGATCCGTCGCATGCCGCTCGCCGAAGCGCGCAAGGTGGCGCACGAGGCGCTGGCCTCGGTCGGCCTCGCTGAGCGGGTGCAACATCATCCGACCGAACTGTCGGGGGGCGAGCGTCAGCGGACGGCGATTGCGCGCGCCATCGTGACGCGGCCGGCTTGTGTGCTGGCCGACGAACCGACCGGCAACCTCGACCGTGACACGGCGCGCGCGGTATTCGACGTTTTCGTCGAACTCGCCCAGCGCAGCCGCACGGCGGTGGTCATCGTCACGCACGATCCCGAACTGGCCGCACGCTGTGACCGCGTGCTGCGCCTCGCGCACGGTCAGTTGAGCCCGGCCTGACCTGCACGGGCGTTGGCCGCCTGGCGTCGCCGATGCCACGCGCGCCGCAGGTGCGCGCTCCAGAGCGCGCGGACCACGACGTAACCCATGGCGGCCAGCAGGCAGGCCAGCAGCAGCACGCCGAATGCCAGTGGCGGCCCGAGGCCGATCGCCCATTCGCCCATGGCCCGCACCCACTGACCCGCGTGCGCCCAGTCCATCTCCGGCGGTGTCGTAACCGGATGAGTAGTCGACGAACGCAGGACGAAGGATCCGAGTTCGTACGCGATCAGGTAGAGCGGCACGATCGTCAGCGGATTCGTATAGAGCGTCGTGACCAGGGCCACCGGCAGGTTGACGCGGAAGAAAAGGCAGGCAATGCCGGCTCCGAGCATCTGCAGCGGGCCGGGGATCAGGCCGCAGAAGAGTCCGACCGCCACTCCGCCGGCGGCGGAACGCCGATTGAGGTGCCAGAGGGAAGGGTGGAACAGGCTGTCGCCGAACATCGAAAAGACGCGCACCTCGCGCACCTTGTCGACGTTTGGCATCACCTTGCGGAAAAACTTGCGGGGCATCTGCGGAGTCTAGACGTCCGTCGACCGGCTCTGCGTCCGGACCCCCCTCCCGCCGCATCCGTGCTTACACTCGGTTCGATGTGGATCGATACGCATTGCCACCTCGACGCGGATGAGTTCGATGCGGACCGCGAAGCCGTCGTGGCGCGCGCGCGCGCTTCGGGCGTCACCATGCTGGTGATGCCGACCGGACACATCGACGAGGAGCCGAAGGTGCGCGCAATTGCGGAGCGCCACGGCTTTGCCTACGCGCTCGGGCTGCATCCACTCTGGCTCGAAGGCGCCGGTGATGAGGATCTGGCGCGCCTGCGCGCCGCGGTCCTGGTGGCGCGCGCCGATCCGCGCTTCGTCGCCGTGGGCGAGATCGGGATCGACACGGTCGACACCCGAACCGAGGTGGCCCGGCAGGAAACGTTCTTCCGTGAACAGCTGCGGATCGCGCGCGATGCGGGAGTGCCTGTCATTGTCCATGTGCGGCGCTCGGCGGACCTGCTGCTCAAGCACCTGCGCCGCATCGAAGTGCCCGGGGGCATCATCCATGCCTTCAACGGCAGCGCGCAGCAGGCGGCGCAGTTCATCGCGCTGAAGTTCAAGCTTGGCTTCGGCGGGGCCGCGACCTACTCCGGTTCGCTGCGCATCCGGAGCCACGCCGCCGTGCTGCCGGACGAGGCAATCGTGCTGGAGACCGATGCTCCCTATATTCCGCCGGTCTGGCGGCGCATCGACGGACAGGAGGGCAGGACCGAGCCCGCCGACATCGCGCGCATCGCAGCCGAAGTGGCGTCGCTGCGCGGCGTCGACGTCAACAGGCTGGCGGGGATCAACCGCGCCAATGCGATCGCCGCGCTGCCGCGGCTTGCTCCGCTGCTGCCTGCGGAGGTGTGACCCGTGCCGGGCCTCCTCGCGGCCTTCGTCGCCGGGGTCTGCGCACTGCAGTGGCAGGCTGAGCTTCCTGGCCCGGGTTTTCTGTTGTTGTTCGGGCTCACAGGAGTCGTTGCGATTGCGCTTGCGCTGCGCACTGCGCGGCTCACGCCGTCATCGCTATGGCTGCTCGCCTGTGCCGGAGCGTTGCTGACTGGATTCGCTTATGCCGGACTGCGAGCTCACCCGCGCATGGCCGACACGCTGCCGTTCGCGCACGAAGGCCGCGACGTCGCAGTAACCGGCGTCGTGGCGAGCCTGCCAGTCCGCCTCGACCGTGGTGTGCGCTTCGAGTTCGATGTCGAAACGCATGCGGCCGACGTCGCCGTTCCGCGCCGGATCCTGCTCGGCTGGTATGCCGCAGGCGATCCGGTCCAGCCGGGAGAGCGCTGGCGTTTTGTCGTTCGTCTGCGCCGGCCGCATGGCGCGTGGAATCCGGGTGGCTTCGACTTCGAGGGCTGGATGCTGGAGCGTGGCCTGCGCGCCAGCGGCTACGTCCGCATGTCGCAAGACGCTCCGCCGCGGCGGCTCGACCCGATGGTCTGGGCCCCGAGCTACGGCATTGAACGGGCGCGCGCCTGGCTGCGGGATCGCCTTCTGGAAAGAGTCGGAGCCGATCGCTACGGGGGCGTACTGGTGGCGCTGGTGCTGGGCGACCAGCGCGCGATATCGGACGCCGACTGGACCCTCTTCAACCGCACCGGCATCTCTCACCTGGTCAGCATTTCCGGATTGCACATCACGATGATCGCGGCGCTCGTCGGTGGCGTCGTCGGCGCGCTCTGGCGCCGCGCGCCACACCTGCTGCGCCTTGCCCCGGCCCAACTGGCGGCGATCTGCACCGGCATGGTGGCGGCCCTTCTTTATGCCCTGCTGGCTGGCTGGGGTATCCCGGCGCAGCGTACGGTGCTGATGCTCGCGACGGTTGCCGCGGCCTGGATCATGCGTGCAAGAGTGACGCCTGGCGCGTCGCTGCTGCTGGCCGCGTTTGTCGTTTGCCTGTTCGATCCCTGGGCCGTCACGTCGGCCGGCTTCTGGCTCTCCTTCGGTGCGGTGGCGGCGATCGTGTGGGTCGTTCACGGACGCCCGACGCGTGGCGCGCCGGGTCTGGGTTCCGTGCTGGCAACCGCCGTTCGTGTCCAACTGGCGGTTTCGCTCGCACTGATACCGGCGACCGCCGTTCTGTTCCAGCAGATCTCTCTGATCTCGCCCATCGCCAACGCGGCCGCGATCCCGGTGGTCAGCTGGATCGTCACACCGCTGGCCTTGGTGGGCGCGGCGTTTGCCGCGCTTCCGGCGCCGCTGCAGGCGCTCGCGGCGCCTGTGCTCGCACTCGCCAACACGGCATTCTCCGGACTGGCGCTGCTGCTTCAGGTGCTGTCGCTTCCCGCGTGGGCCACACTGGTGGTGCCGGCGCCACCCCTGGTCCTCGGACTGCTCGCGACTGCCGGAGTGGCCTGGTTGCTGGGGCCGCCGGGCTGGCCGGCGCGCGGTCTCGGGGCCGTCGCCTTGCTGCCGTTGCTGGTGTGGCCGGGCGAGCGCCCGGCCGAGGGCGAACTGTGGGTCACCGCGCTTGATGTCGGGCAGGGCTCGGCCGTCGTCCTCGAAACGCGAGACAGTGCGTGGCTGTACGACGCTGGACCGCGCTACTCGACCGACGCCGACGCGGGCGAACGCGTTGTCCTGCCGTACCTGCGGCGCCGAGGTATCGAAGCGCTGGATGGCATGGTGGTCTCGCACCTGGACCAGGATCATTCCGGGGGCGCCGCGGCGGTCCTGCGCGGGATCGGGGTCGGGCAGGTGCTCAGCTCGATTCCGGCAGGTCACGCCGTTCTCGGCGGGCGGGAAGCGGTCGAGCGCTGTGAGGCCGGAGACACTCTGCAGTCGGGGTCGATGGTGTTGCAGGTTCTCCATCCTCCGGCGTCGGACTACGAGCGTAAGGCATCGACGAATGCGATGAGCTGCGTCGTGCGCGTCCGGGCAGGATCCGTGGCTGTGCTGCTGACCGGCGACATTCCGGCCGACCGCGAGGCGGAACTCGCCGCCCGCACTCCTGCGTTGCGGGCGCTGTTGCTGATGGCGCCGCATCATGGAAGTCGCACATCGTCGAGCCTTGCGCTGCTTGATGCGGCCGCGCCCTCCATCGTGTTCGCCCAGGCGGGCTACCGCAACCGCTACGGGCACCCCGACCCGGCGGTCATCAGCCGCTATGCCAACCGGGGCCTGGTGCTGGCTCGCACCGACGTCGGCGGCCTGTTGCAGTGGCGCGTGGCGGCCGATGGCAGCGTCGCGCACTCCGCGGCACGCGCCACGGCGGTGCGTTACTGGCACAACCGCCCTGCCGAGGGGCAGGAACGCCCTCCGACCGACACCCAGGACGACGATGGCGCCGACGAGGCGCCGCGCGAGCCGCTATCCGGGATGCCGTAGAAGTCGGAACTGGTGTACATCTTGCTAGACTGGTTTGGCTCCTCGTCGGAGGGCGCCGGGACCACCACCAGGAAATTGCAGGCCGCGGGATGAGCAAGCCGTACGACGAGATGTACTGCGCCGATGGCAGCGTGCGCGAGCACTATCGCGAGTTCGAGCGCTGGCTGGAGGAGCAGAGCCAGGACTCGATGCGCAACAAGCGCGCCGAAGCCGACCTGGTCTTCCGGCGCGTGGGCATCACGTTTGCGGTCTATGGCGAAAAGGACGAAGAAGGCAGCGGCACCGAGCGTCTGATTCCGTTCGACGTCGTGCCGCGCGTCATCCCTGCCGCGGAGTGGCGGCAACTCGAGGCCGGCCTGCGGCAGCGCGTGCGGGCGCTCAACCTCTACATCCACGACGTCTATCACGAGCAGCAGATCGTCAAGGCGGGACGCATTCCGGCCGACGAGATCTTCCGCAACTCCCAATACCGGCCGGAGATGCACGGCGTCGACGTCGCGAGCAATATCTACGCGCACATTGCCGGCATCGATGTCGTCCGCGCGGGCGCCGGGGAGTTCTACGTCCTTGAGGACAACCTCCGGGTCCCGAGCGGTGTTTCGTACATGCTCGAGAACCGCAAGATGATGATGCGGCTTTTTCCGGACCTGTTCGGACGCAACCGCATCGCCCCGGTCGAGCATTATCCCGACCTGCTGCTGGAGAACCTGCGGTCGGTCGCGCCACACGGCGTCGACGACCCGGTGGTCGTGCTGCTGACCCCGGGCATGTACAACTCGGCGTATTTCGAGCACGCGTTCCTGTCCCAGCAGATGGGAATCGAACTGGTGGAGGGGCAGGACCTGTTCGTGCAGGAAAACAACGTCTACATGAGAACGACGCGCGGCCCCAAGCGCGTCGACGTGATCTATCGCCGCATCGACGACGACTTCATCGACCCGCTGGCGTTCCGGCCCGACTCGCAACTGGGCGTGCCCGGACTGCTCTCGGTCTATCGGGCCGGCCGGGTCACGCTGGCCAACGCGGTCGGCACCGGCATCGCCGACGACAAATCGATCTACGCCTATGTGCCGGACATGATCGACTTCTACCTCGGCGAGAAGCCCATCCTCAGCAATGTCCCCACTTACCGTTGCCGCCAGGCCGATGATCTCGCCTACGTGCTGGCGCATCTGCCCGAACTCGTCGTGAAGGAAGTCCACGGGGCAGGGGGCTATGGCATGCTGGTCGGCCCGGCCGCCAGCCGCCGCGAGATCGATGCCTTCGCCGACCAGGTCCGCGCCAATCCCTCCAACTACATCGCGCAGCCGACGCTGGCGCTTTCGACCTGTCCGACCTATGTCGAGAGCGGGATCGCGCCGCGTCACATCGACCTGCGGCCCTTCGTGCTCTCCGGCAAGCATGTGACGATGGTTCCCGGCGGTCTTTGCCGTGTCGCGTTGCGCGAGGGTTCGCTGGTCGTGAATTCGTCCCAGGGCGGCGGGACGAAAGACACCTGGGTGCTCGAACGATGAAGCGGACACCGGACCCGACGTCGGGCAGCGATCCGGGCAACGGCGAGGAGCCGATCGCCCGCCGGGTGACGGACCAGATCGATCCGTATGCGCTGATCGACCGTGCCGAGCGCCTGCTCAGTACGGATCCGCACGACGCAGTGATGTTCGCGTTGCGGGCCCAGAGCGTGGCGCGGGCGCGGGGCGCGGAAACGCTGATCGCACGCGCTCATTACGTCGCGGGTGCCGCGCTGACGCAGACGGGGGACTGGTCGGGGGCGATCCGGCAGCTGTCGCACGCCGAGCACATCTACCGCGCACAGAATGACGCCGCAGCGCAGTGTCAGGTCATCATGCAGCTGGCCGCGGCCTGCACCGAACTCGGAGAATATCCGGAGGCGCTCGACGGGTTTGCCCAGGCTGAGCGTCTGGCGCGCCAGCATCGTGATCACGCCGCGGTCCGCAAGGCGCTGGTCCAGACATCGGGACTCCATACCGTGCTCGGTGACTTTGCCGCCGCGCGCGAGTGCCTGCGCTCGGCTCTCGAACTGCCGTCGGGTACGGCGGCCGACGAGGCAATGGTCGTGCTGCAGTTCGGCCTCGTCGACGTCAACGAAGGGCTGAAGGCGGCGCTGGCTGGCGATGCGGCGACAGTGTCGCGGCGCATGGCGGAAGGCGAGGAGCACTTCGACGTTGCGCTCGAGCTGCTGTCGGGCACGACCGATCGATCTACGACGATCGCGGCGCGCACGCAGCGCGGCGCGGCCCGGTGCTGGCTCGGGCAGTTCAACGAAGGGCTGGCTGACCTCGAAGAAGCTGCCGTCGAGGCGGCGCGTGGCGGCTTCCGGCTGCGCGAGGTCCAGGCCCGCATGGAGCAGGGCTATCACCTGGTTGCCGCCGGGCGCGAAGCCGAGGGCCTGTCGCTGCTGCGGCCGGCGTTCCTGCAGGCCGAGGAACTCGGCGACCTGCGGCGTCCGGCCGACATGCACGAGCGCCTGTCGGCCCTGTACGAGGCGCGCGGGGACTACCAGCGCGCGCTGGCGCATCACAAGCGCTTCGTCGAAGTGAAGACCCGGCTCGACGGCAAACTGTCGACCCAGCGAGCGCGGCTGCATGAAGCCCGCGCGGAACTGGTGAAGCTGCGCACGCAGACGGCAGCGCTGCATGCGCGAGCGCAGGATCTCGAAAAGTCGCGTTCGCGGCTCGAGCGCCTCGCGCTCGAGGACGAATTGACGGGGCTTGCGAACCGGCGCGCCTTCACCAAGGAGCTGGAAAACTGGTGCACCCGTGCGCGTGCGGGGCAGCTTCGCTTCGGCCTCGTCGTGGCCGACATCGACGGGTTCAAGCAGATCAATGACACCTATTCGCACGTGACTGGCGACGTCGTGCTGCGCCAGCTCGGCAACGTGATCAAGGCCAGCCTGCGCGACATCGACTTTGCAGCCCGGCTCGGAGGTGACGAGTTCGCGTTGCTGCTGGCCGACAGCGAAGGCGGCGCAGCCCGCAAGGTGGTCGAACGCATTGTCCAGGCCGTGCGCGGAATGCCGTGGGGCCAGCTGGGCGAAGGCATGGCGGTGACGCTCAGCGTCGGGCTGTGCGAATCGGCCGATTTCAACGACTCCAGTGAACTGGTGCGCCGCGCCGACGAAGCGCTCTACGGCGCGAAGGATGCCGGCCGCGACCGGATCCACGTGTGGAGCAGCGATCGTGCTTAGCCGCACCGCCGACCACCTGTTCTGGATGGCGCGCTACATCGAGCGGGCCGAAAACACCGCGCGCATGCTCGATGTCAATCTGGCGACGAGCCTGCTGCCGCAGTCGGCGCAGGAGGCCGAACGTGGCTGGCGCGCCATGCTCAGTATCTCTGAGCTGATGCCCGCCTTCGACGCCAAGTATCCGCTGCTGTCGCCGCGCGAAGTGATCGACTTCATGGTGCGCGATCCGGACAATGACTCATCGATCTACTGCTGCCTGCAGGCGGCGCGCGAGAACGCACGGGCGGTTCGGGGCTCGCTGACGACCGAGGTCTGGGAAACCCACAACGACACGTGGCTGGGCCTGCAGAAGCTGCTGCGCGAGCGCCCGCTCGAGCGCGACCCGCGGCAGTTCTTCGAGTGGGTCAAGTTCCGCTCGCACCTGTCGCGCGGCGTGACGATCGGGACCATGCTCAAGGACGAAGCGTTCTACTTCATCCGGCTGGGCACGTTCCTCGAGCGCGCCGACAACACGGCGCGCCTGCTCGACGTGAAGTACCACGGCGCGGCCCAGTCGGGCACCCTGTTCGCCAATGCGCGCGGCGAGGATGCCGGCGAGCACCACCTCGACTTCTACCACTGGGCCGCCGTGCTGCGCTCGGTGTCGGCGTTCGAGATCTACCGCAAGGTCTATCGGGATGTGATCACGCCGTCGCGCGTGGCGGCGCTGCTGATCCTGCGCGGCGACATGCCGCGCTCGCTGCTGTCGTGCCTGAACGAGGTCTGTCTCAACCTCGAGATGGTCCGCAACAGCCAGTCGGGCGAGACGGAGAGGCGCGCCGGGCTGCTGCGCGCGGAGCTGCGCTATGGCGTCATCGAGGACATCCTCGCGCGCGGCATGCATGTGTTCCTCATCTCGTTTCTCGAGCGCATCAACGATCTGGGCGGTCGCATCAGTCAGGACTTCCTCGTACCCCCGGTGGCGCACTGAAGCCCGGGCTGTCGTCGGAGCAAGCCATGCGGTATCGAATCGAGCACCGGACCCATTACCGCTACGCACGAGCCGCGGTGTCCACGCAGCAGCTGCTGCGGCTGTCGCCACGGAGCGACACTCATCAGCGGGTCGGCAAGTGGGTGGTGCGTGCTCCGGGATCGCTCAGCGCTTCGACCGATACCTACCGCAACCTGACGCACATGCACACGCTGAATCAGGCGCACGGCAGCCTTCGCATCGAGGCCTGCGGCGAAATCGAGGTCGATGCGCTGCACGACGGCCGGCTCGATGAAAGCGGCGGCCTGCCTCCGGCGGTTTTCCTGGCCTCGACGCCGCTGACCGAACCCGATGCGCGCCTGCTGGACTTCGCGGGAACTATGCTGCGCAAGCGAACGGCCGCCGGTGTGCTCGAGTTTGCGCAGTCCGTTGCGGCGGCAGTGGCCTACCGGCCCGGCGCCACGAACGTGCAGACCACCGCCGCCGAGGCCCTGGCCCTTCGGCAGGGCGTCTGCCAGGACCATGGTCACGTGTTCATCGCGGGTTGTCGTGCCGCAGGCATCCCGGCGCGCTACGTCTCCGGCTACTACCATCGGCCGGGGCTCGGCCCTGATGCGGCGAGCCACGCGTGGGCCGACGCCTGGATCGAAGACGGCTGGGTGTCGATCGACATCACGCACGGGTGCTTCGCCTCCGACGCACTGGTCCGGCTGGCGATCGGGCGTGACTACGATACGGCCTGCCCGGTGCGCGGCGTCCGCGTCGGAGGCGGGTCCGAAGAGATGGAAGTCACGGTGGTGATGCAGGGCGAGGATGCGCCCGCCCGGCCCCGCGACGAGGCACACGATGAAGAGGTAGTCGCATGACGTACTGCGTTGGCATGCAGCTCGACACCGGGCTGGTGTTCCTGTCTGACTCGCGTACCAACGCGGGCGTGGACCACATTTCGACCTTTCGCAAGATGACCGTCTTCGAGCACCCGGGCGAGCGTCTGATGGTGCTGCTGAGCGCAGGCAACCTCGCGGTCACCCAGGCCGTGCGGCAGATCGTCTGCGAGAACGTCGGCCCGCATGTCGACAGTGTGTGGAATGCGAAGACGCTGTTCGAGGCCGTGCGCGTGGTCGGCGAGGCCGTGCGCGAAGTGCAGCGACGCGACGGCCAGGCCCTCAAGGACGCCGGCATCGAGTTCAACTGCAGCTTCATCTTCGGCGGCCAGATCCGCGGCGAAAGGATGCGGCTGTTTCACGTCTATTCCGCCGGCAACTTCATCGAGGCCACGCCAGAGAACCCGTATTTCCAGATCGGCGAGGCCAAGTACGGCAAACCTATCGTCGACCGCGTGATCACGCCGTCAACATCGCTCGAGGAAGCGGCCAAGTGTGCGCTGATCTCGATGGACTCGACGCTGCGGTCCAACATCTCGGTTGGCCTGCCCCTTGATCTGCTCGTATACGAGGAAGGCGCGTTGCGCGTGACGAAGTTCGTGGAGATCGACCAGCACAACCAGTACATGCAGATGATCCGGAACACCTGGGGTGCACGGCTGAAGCAGGTGTTCCAGGAGATCCCCGATCCCACATGGCGTGATTCCCAGCGCGACAACGCGACGCCGAAACTGGAAACAGAGGCCACGCAGCCGCCGCGCGCGCCGCTGCCGCCGAGCCTCGAGGGCGATGCGGTGGCCAGTGTCGGGATACAGCTCGTCGCCCAGGCGGCGCCGCGCGCGGCGCCGCGCTGAGTCGCGTGACGCTCGCCGGCAGATCGTCTGCTGTAGTGCGCGGCAAGGCACTTTCGCCGTGGACGTGACCGACGGCCGCTTGAATCACTCAACGGGGCTCCCGTGTCCATCAACGTCGCACTGAACCACGTCACGCACTATCGCTACGACCGTCGTGTCGGCCTTGCGCCGCAGATCGTCCGCCTGCGGCCGGCGCCGCATTGCCGCACGCCGGTCCTTGCCTATTCGCTGCGCATCGAGCCCGAACTGCACTTCATCAACTGGCAGCAGGATCCGTTTGCGAACTACCTGGCGCGCCTCGTCTTTCCGGAAAAGACGACCGAGTTCCGGGTGACGGTCGATCTGGTCGCGAAAATGGCCGTCTACAACCCCTTCGACTTCTTCCTCGAGCCGAGCGCGGAGACCTTCCCGTTCGTCTACGAGCCCAGCCTGCGCCATGACCTGCTGCCGTACCTCGCGCGCGAGCCCGTCACACCGCGCCTGCGCGACTTCCTGGCCAGCGTCGATACGCGCGAGCAGCGCACGATCGACTTCCTCGTCGAACTGAACCGCCGCCTGCAGCATGAGGTCCGCTACCTGATCCGGCTCGAGCCCGGCGTGCAGACGCCCGAGGAGACACTGCAGCGGGCGGCCGGTTCCTGCCGCGATTCCGGCTGGCTGCTGGTGCACATCCTGCGGCATCTCGGGCTGGCGGCGCGCTTCGTGTCGGGCTACCTGATCCAGTTGAAGCCCGACGTGCAGGCCCTCGACGGTCCGTCCGGGACCGATCACGACTTCACCGACCTGCACGCCTGGTGCGAGGTGTTCCTGCCGGGGGCGGGGTGGATCGGGCTCGATCCGACGTCGGGACTGATGGCGGGCGAAGGGCATTTGCCTGTGGCCTGCACGCCCGAACCGACGACCGCGGCACCGATCAGCGGCTTGGTGGACGACTGCGAAGTCGAGTTCGAGCACACGATGAAGGTGACTCGCATCTACGAGGCGCCGCGTGTCACCAAGCCGTACTCGGACGAACAGTGGCAGGCGCTCGATGCCCTCGGCCGCCGTGTCGACCTGGATCTCAAGGCCATGGACGTCCGGCTGACGCAGGGGGGCGAGCCTACCTTCGTCTCGATCGACGACCGCGATGGTGCCGAGTGGAACACGACGGCGCTCGGCCCGACCAAGCGCCGCTACGCGCTGGACCTGCTGCTGCGACTGAAGGAGCGCTATGGGGCGCAGGGGTTCCTGCACCTCGGCCAGGGCAAGTGGTACCCCGGCGAACAGTTGCCGCGCTGGGCCCTGTCAATCTGCTGGCGGACGGATGGCGAACCCTGCTGGCACGATGCGAGTCTCTTTGCCGACGAGCGTGAGCCCGCCTCCTGTTCGGTGGCCGATGCCGAGCGTTTCATTCGACGCCTGGCGCAGCGGCTCGGCATCGATGGGAGCTTTGTCCTGCCCGGCTACGAGGACGCCTGGTACTACCTGTGGCGCGAGCGACGTCTGCCGTCCAACGTCGATCCTTTCGATTCGCGGCTGGACGACGAACTCGAGCGTGCACGCCTGGGCCGTGTGTTCGGCCAGGGGCTCGCCAGTCCCGTCGGCTATGCCTTGCCGATCCGCCGCGAACCGTCGGCGACCGGCACTGCGCGCTGGGCCAGCAGCCGCTGGTTCCTGCGCGGCGAGCGGCTCTACCTGTTGCCCGGCGACTCGCCGATGGGATACCGCTTGCCGCTGGATTCGTTGCCGTGGACGGCAGCGGAAGACCGGTCGCTGCTGGTCGAGCGCGATCCCTTTGCGCCGCTTGAACCGCTGCCGCTGCACGCCGACATCCGTGCCCAGTATTCGCCGCATGCCGTCGGTGGCGGCTTCGCGGAAGGCGGCGCCGTTGCCCTGCAGGCGGGATTCGAGTCGCCCGGTGGGACCGCCGGCCCACGAGTGGCCGGCGCCAAGGCTGCTCCGGCCGCGCCCGCCGCGGCGCCACGGCGCTTCGAGTCGGCGACTGGCATCACACGAACGACGCTCTGTGTGGAGGTGCGTGATCCACGCCGCGCCAGCGGTCCGGTAGCCGAAGGCGAGGCCGCCTCGAGCCGGCTGCTCTACGTGTTCATGCCGCCGCTGACGGCGCTCGAGGACTATCTGCAGCTGCTTACTGCTGTCGAGGCGACGGCAGCGGAGCTGAAACTGCGCATCGTGCTCGAAGGGTACCCGCCGCCGCGCGATGCGCGCCTGAGGCTTTTGCAGATCACGCCCGATCCGGGCGTCGTCGAGGTCAACATCCACCCGGCGTCGGACTGGCAACAGCTGGCCGATCACACCGAAACGCTTTACGAGGCGGCGCGCCTGTCGCGCCTGTCGACCGAGAAGTTCATGCTCGATGGGCGCCACACCGGCACGGGTGGCGGCAACCACATCGTGCTCGGCGGCGCCACGGCGGAAGACTCTCCGTTCCTCCGGCGCCCCGACCTGCTCGGCAGCCTCATCGCGTACTGGCATAACCATCCGTCGCTTTCGTATCTGTTCTCGGGGCTGTTCATCGGACCGACCAGCCAGGCGCCGCGCGTCGACGAGGCGCGCAATGACCAGGTCTACGAACTGGAGATCGCGCTCGCCGAACTTCGCCGTCGCAGCGAGGGCGGGGTGGCGCCACCGCCGTGGCTCGTGGATCGTGCTTTGCGCAACATCCTGATCGACGTCACCGGCAACACGCATCGCTCCGAGTTCTGCATTGACAAGCTCTACTCCCCGGACGGCCCCACCGGCCGGCTTGGGCTGCTCGAGATGCGTGCGTTCGAAATGCCGCCGCACTGGCAGATGAGCCTTGCGCAGCAACTGCTGCTACGCGCACTGCTGGCGCGTTTCTGGAAGACGCCTTACACACAGCGGCTGACGCGCTGGGGCACGGAGCTGCACGACCGCTTCCTGCTGCCGACCTTCGTTGAACTCGATTTCGGGGATGTGCTGAGCGAACTCGGACAGGCGGGCTACCCGATGGATCCGAAGTGGTTCGCACCGCACTTCGAGTTTCGCTTCCCGCTGTTCGGCGAGGTCGCGGTGCAGGGCATACACCTGGCGCTGCGCGGCGCGCTCGAGCCCTGGCACGTCATGGGGGAGGAGGGCGCCGGCGGCAGCACGGTGCGTTACGTCGATTCGTCGCTGGAGCGGGTCGAGGTCAAGGTGACGGGACTGAACGACAACCGGCACCGGGTCTGCGTCAACGGGCGGGCGCTGGCACTGCAGCCGACGGGACGTACCGGCGAGTCGGTCAGCGGCGTCCGCTATCGCGCGTGGCAGGCGGCGTCTTCGCTGCACCCGACGATCGGCGTGCACGCGCCGCTGACCTTCGATATCGTCGATGTCTGGATGGAACGATCGCTCGGCGGCTGCCAGTACCATGTGGCGCATCCGGGCGGTCGCAACTACGTCACCTTCCCTGTCAACGCCTACGAAGCGGAGAGCCGGCGCCTCGCGCGCTTCTTCACGATGGGACACACGCCCGGCCGCATCGTCGTCGAGGCGCCGCAGCGCAGCCTCGAGTTCCCGTTCACGCTCGACCTGCGCCGCAGCTAGATGTTGGCGACCGGTCATGAGATGTGCACCTCTGGTGCGGGCTGCGACTGGCGACGATGACGCAGTCGCTCTTTGAGTTCGATCCGGAGCACGATGCCGCGACGCTGGTGACGCGGCTGGCGGCGCTCGCGCCGCCGGGCCACCACGACGAGTTGCGCGCACCGGACGGAACGCTGAGGCGGCCTTGGCGCGAGTTCTTCGCGCATCTCGGCCCGGGCGGGTTTGCCGATCTCGCGCGCCGCCGCGGCACGATCGAGCGTCAGGTGCGCGACGACGGCATCACCTACAACGTCTACAGCGACGACGGGCGTGGCGAACGGCCGTGGTCGCTGGACATCTTTCCTTACCTGATCGAAGCCGATGAGTGGGCCCGCATCGAGGCCGGCGTCGCACAGCGCGCGAAGCTGCTCGCCGCGATCATGGCCGATGCCTACGGGCCCCAGCAGTTGCTGGCGGCCAACCTGCTGCCGCCGGCGCTGGTATTGGGGCATCCGGGCTACCTGCGTCCTCTGGTCGGGCAACGGCCTCCCGGCGGGACATTCCTGCACATCGTCGCCTTCGACATCGCGCGGGCGGCGGATGGGCAGTGGTGGGTGGTCGGCCACCGGACGCAAGCGCCGTCGGGTCTCGGCTATGCGCTGCAGAACCGGCTGATCGTCTCGCGCCTCTTTCCCGAGGCGTTCCGGCAGATGAAGGTGCAGCGGCTGGCTACCAGTTATCGCCGCCTGCTCGACATGCTCCAGCGCCTGAGCCCGCGCGCCGACGGCGAGACGGCCCGCCTGGTGCTGCTGACGCCCGGTCCGTATACGGAAACATACTTCGAACATGCCTATCTGGCGCGCTATCTGGGCATCCCGCTGGCTGAAGGCAGCGACCTGACGGTGCGCGACGAGCGCGTTTTTCTGAAGACACTGCACGGCCTGCAACCGGTGCACGGCATCCTTCGTCGGCTCGACGACGACTACTGCGATCCGCTCGAGCTGCGGCAGGACTCCACGCTCGGCGTGCCGGGACTGTTGCGCGCGGTGCGCGCCGGGCGCGTGCTGCTGGCCAACGCGCTGGGCTCCGGTTTCCTGGAGTCGCCGGCGCTCAACGGCTTCCTGCCCGCGATCGCGCGGCGCGAACTCGGCGCCGATCTGCTGTTGCCGTCGCTGGCAAGCTGGTGGTGCGGTGAGCGTGCGGCCTACGCACGGGTCGTGGACACCTTGTCCGACAAGGTGGTCAAGGCCACCTATCCGTCGAGCGCGCAGCGTCCCGGATTCGAGGCGGCGATCGGTGCTGCGCTGCTGCCGTCGCAGATCGCCGCGCTGCGTCGTCGCATCGAGGCCGATCCCGATGCCCACACGGTTCAGGCGTACCTGCCTCTGCCGATGGCCCCTACGTTGCATGACGGCACCGTGCTGCCGCGCGCCGCCATGCTGCGTGTGTACGCGATCAGCGATGGCGCCGGTCAATGGCACGTGATGCCCGGCGGCCTCACCCGCATCGCGATGCGCGAGCAGCGGGTGGTGTCCATGCAGCGCGGCGGCGCCAGCCAGGACACGTGGGTCCGCACTGTCGAAACCGTGGATTCGTTTTCGATGCTGCCGACGCCTCTGCGGGCGGAGGAACTCCCGGGTCCGCGGCGCATCGTTTCGAGCCGTGCCGCCGAGAACCTGTTCTGGATGGGCCGCTACGCCGAGCGTGCCGACCAGGCAGTCCGATTGGCGCGGGCTGCACTGACACTGATCGGCGACGATGCCCGGGCCGCGTCGCCGGTGCTTGATGCGCTGGCCATGCTGTGCGAGGAGCAGGGCCTGGTGCCGGCCGATGTCCCTTCGCCGGCCAAGTCGGTCGCTGTCTTCGAGCGCACGCTGATTTCGGCCCTGGCCGATCGCCGCGGCAGCAGCGTCGCGTTCAACCTGGCAGCGCTGGTCCGGTCTGCCGGTCACCTCCGAGACCGGCTGTCGGCCGATCACTGGCGGCTGGTGGCCGGCACCGCGGATCGCTTTGCCGACGACTGCGCCAGCGCGGTCGCCGATAAGGTGTTTTCCGCCGACGAGGCCGTGGCGGCGCTCGGGCGCCTGGCGGTGCAACTGTCTGCCATCACCGGCGCGCAGATCGATTACATGACGCGCGACGACGGTTGGCGCCTGATGACAATCGGCAGGCAGCTCGAGCGGCTGGGCACGCTCGCACGGGCCCTGCACGTGCTGTTCGAAACTGAGGCCATCGCTCGCGAGGATGGCTACGACCTTGCGCTGCAGTTGTTCGACAGCACGATCACCTACCGGGCTCTCTACCAGCGCCGTTTCGAATTGCCGCCGTTGATCGATCTGCTGGTGCAGGAGTCGGCCAACCCGCGCTCACTGCGCGGGGTTGCGCGGCGCATGACCGAGCAGATCGAACGACTCGGTGCGCCGGGCGCCGAGAACCTGCTTCAGCATCTACCGGCGCAGGCAACCTGGCCGGAGCTGAAGCAGCTAGGTGCGTCAGACCCGCACGGACGGCACGCCACTCTGCTGGAGCTGACAGACAGACTCGTGCAGGGAACGCGCGAACTCTCGGATGCGATCGGCGCCCGTTACTTCAGCCATGCCTCGGACGAGTTCAGGACGGTGAACGCGTGACGGATGGTTTGGAGCTCGTTGTCACGCACCGGACTGCGACGCACTACACAGCGCGCGTCGAAGTTGCCTACCACTGCGCGCATCTGATCCCGCGCCAGGAAGGGCGACAAAGCGTCGTTGATACCCGGCTCACGATCGACCCGATGCCGTCGCAATGTGCCAACACACGGGACTCGTTCGGCAATGTTCGGACCGAGTTCGCGCTGTATGTCCCGCACGAGATGCTGGTGGTGGGCATGGAGAGCCGGGTCTCGATCACTCCACGGCCCGCCCCGCTGGATCCAGCCGCGAGCGCGCCTTGGGAAACGGTGGCTTCGGCTCTGCGCTATACGCTCGACGCGTCATTCCGGCCGGCCAGCGAGTTCGTCTTCGCATCGCCCTACGTGCCGCTGCTCGCCGCACTGCACGACTACGCGCAGCCGTGCTTCACGCCGGGCCG
>DAOMFI010000045.1:0-21964 GCA_035429725.1 Burkholderiaceae bacterium
ACGTGCGCGGCAAGCTCGCGCCCTACGAGTACCCGAAGGAGATCGAGTTCATCGAAGCCTTGCCGATGACCACCACCGGCAAGGTGCAGCGACGGGTACTGCGCGAACGCGAGGCGGCACGCGCCCGCGGTGAGGCCGGCTAGCGGGAGTTCACGCGTCGGCCACAAGCATCTTGCCGCTTGCGGTCGCGACGAGTTCGCCGGTCTGATTACGGGCCTCGCACTCGGCCACGACGATGCCGCCGCCGTGACGGGGTTTTGGCAGCAGGTCGGTCACGGTCCACTCGATCGCCAGCACGTCGCCCGGACGCACCGGAGCGAGGAAGCGGGCGTTGTGTTCCAGATACCCGAGGGCCGTGCCTGAAACGAGATTGCCGAACGGCGCACTCATCAGTGCCGAGGTCAGCACGCCGTGCAGTATCCGGCCGCCGAAACGCGTGGAACGCGCGTACGCGTCATCGACATGCAGAGGGTTGAAATCCCCGATCAGTTCAGCCCCCTGATCGAGGTGTTCAGGCGTGATCTTGACTTTCGATCCGAAGGTATCGCCGAGGCGAAACTCCGAAAACCGCCAGCCCGCGGCGGGCGCCGTGCGTGGCGTTGCCATCGCCGGCTCAGCGCCGTTCGTTGCTCGTCGGCCAGGTGCCGGGGCGCGTTGCACGACCGCGATAGGCGGCGTTGGCAATCGCCGCCGCGAGGACACGTTCGCGTTCCTCGGGCGTCGAATCGACCAGGCGCGTGACGTAGGCAGTCGGAATATCGCGGTATCGGCGCCGGTCGGGGCGGAACGTGATCTCACGCCAGCCAAGCTTGGTCAGCCAGCGCCAGAGAGAGTCGCTCATGCCCGCCTGCACGGTCATGCGCACGTCGTCGCAGCAGATCCGGGCGCCGATGCCCGGCTTCAGCCCTGCTGACCGCAGCCCGCGCTCAACACGGATGTTCAGCAGCGTTCGTACCCGATCCCTAACCGGTCCGACCAAGTCCACTTCTGACTATTCCTCCAGATGAAACTCTAGCGACTGCGACGCCCGGCCGTATCCCCCGAACCGGTTAGTTCATTGGGCTGCGTGCAACCGCTTCCCGCCGCGGACGGGTTGCCTCCCGGATCGCCATCAGCAGCACCTTCTGGCGATCGTCGGGTCCGACATCGTAGAGCCGGTTGACCAGTGAGGTCGAGAGCGACGTGTAATGAAGCCTGTTCTCGCCGTTGCGCAGTTCCCGCCAACCCAGGCCCGCGAGCCACTCCCACATCTCGTCCGTCATGCCCGCCTGCACCGACATGCGCAATCCTGCGCAGCACAGCGTGGCCCCCATTTTGGGCTTGGGCGCGACGGCCGGCAGCGGCGGAAGCGCCTTCTTGCGGCCGAGCAGTTCGGTCAGCGGGGTGTTCAGGATCAGTGCCAGATTCATGCGTCCTCCTCGATCGCTAGGAACTTTATCGGCACGCCACTTTGGATTCGATACCACGTGCCGGCGATCGCGGTTGCAGGCTAATCCCGGGTCATCTCACGCGAGTCCGGTATCAAGTGCTGCAGTGCCTCAAGTTCCGCGGCCGTGAATCCGGCGGCCCGCCGTGCGGCGAGATTGAACGGGCCGCGCAGCCGCGGCGCCCTGCGGCGCACGGCGATTTCCGCATACGCCGCCATAGGGTCCAGACCACGGTTGGCGCAGAGCCAGCGGAACCAGCGATTGCCGATCGCCACATGCCCGATCTCATCCCGGAGGATGACGTCCAGGATAGCCGCCGCCGCCGCGTCGCCGGCAGCCGCGAGCTTGGCACGGACTCTTGGGGAGGCGTCAAGTCCGCGGGCCTCAAGCGTCCGCGGCACCAGCGCCATGCGTTCCAGGACATCCCCCTCGGTGCGCGCGGCGACCTCCCACAGGCCGTCGTGGGCCTCGAAGTCGCCGTAGCGATAGCCAAGCGTGCCCAGGTGCGCCGCCAGCAACGAGTAGTGGTGCGCCTCCTCCTGGGCCACAGTGCGCCAGTCGAAGTAGTACTCCGGGGGCAACCCAGGGAAGCGCCAGATGGCATCGAGCGCGAGGCCGATCGCATTGAACTCGATGTGCGCGATGGAGTGCAGCAAGGCCGCGCGCCCCTCAGCGCTGCGCGCTTCGCGGCGCGGCACCTGGTCGGCGGCCACCAGTCGGGGTCGGGCAGGCCGCCCCGGCACCGGTCGGTCGGCGCGCAGCACAATGTCAACGTCGACCTCGCTAACGGCTGCCAGGCACTCGACGGCGCGACAGCGCGCCTCGGGCTCGGCGATCGCGATGGCCCGCAGGGCCGCGGCGCGCAGTTCGCTCATCCGTGTGCCGCGTTCCGGCCCAAGCGGCCTTCCGCCGTAAACTTGGGCGCATTCCCGGGGGGCAGCGCCGGCTGTCTCGCTTCTCTCAACTCACTCTCCTTCCCGCATGAGCATCTACCAGATCGGCGATCGCATTCCTGTCATCGACCCTACGGCCTTCGTCTTCGAGTCTGCGACCGTCATCGGCCGCGTCGAACTGCGTGCCCGCGTCAGCATCTGGCCCTACGCGACGATACGCGGAGACGTCGAGCCGATCGTCATCGGTGCCGACAGCAACGTGCAGGAAGCCAGCGCGTTGCACACCGACCCCGGGTTCCCGCTGACCGTGGGCGAGAACGTCACCATTGGACACCAGGCCTCGGTGCACGGCTGCACGATCGGCGACGGCACGCTGATCGGCATCCAGGCGATTGTGCTGAACGGCGCCAGGGTCGGCCGCAACTGCCTGATCGGCGCGGGTGCTCTGGTGCGGGAGGGCGACGTCATTCCGGACAACTCGCTGGTCGTCGGCTCGCCCGGCAAGGTCATACGAACGCTCGACGAGGCTGGCATCGCACGCTGCCTTCGCAACAGCGCCGTCTATTCAGAACGGGGACAGCTCTACCGCGTCGCGCTCAAGCGCATCGGTTGAGTCCACTGCGAGCACTGCGCCGATGTCCGATCGCCTGCTGAAGTTCATGTTTCGCGGAGCGCCCGTCCGGGGGGAACTCGTGCGGGTCGCCGACGCCTGGCGGGAGATGACTGCGCACCACCAGTATCCGGCGCCCGTGAAGCGCCTGCTTGGCGAGATGGTCGCAGCGGCGGCCCTGCTCGCGAGCAACATCAAGTTCAACGGCGCGCTGGTGATGCAGGTCCACGGCGATGGGCCGGTCAAGCTGCTGGTGGTGGAATGCCAGCCCGACCTGTCTATGCGTGCGACGGCAAAGTTCAGCGAACAGGCGGTCGCGTCCGGCGCGACGATGCGCGAACTGATCAACCGCACCGGCCGCGGACGCTTCGCGATCACCCTCGATCCGCGCGATCCGGCGCCGGGACAGCAGCCGTACCAGGGCATCGTCCCGCTCGATGGCGACACGATGGCCGACGTGCTCGAGAACTACATGCGCCAGTCGGAGCAGCTCGAGACGCGGCTCGTGCTGGCGGCCGACGAGGACGTCAGCGCCGGGCTCCTGCTGCAGCGTCTTCCAGATACCGGAGGAACGGCCGGCGAAATCGACGAAGATGCGTGGGACCGGGTTACGACACTCGGCGCCACGCTGAGCGCCGAAGAACTGCTGCGACTGTCTCCGGAAAACCTGGCGCGCCGCCTCTACAGCCAGGAAGTGCTGGACCACCAGGCGACACTCGCCCCCCGCTTCGCCTGCCGTTGCTCACGCGAGCGCATCGGCCGCATGCTGGTGTCGCTCGGGCGCGAGGAAGTCGACTCGATCATCGCCGAACTGGCGACCGTGACGGTCACCTGCGACTTCTGCGGCCGACAATACGCGTTCGACGTGGTCGACGCGGCTCAACTCTTCGCCAGCGGCGAGACGATCGAGGCCGACTCCACGCGACAGCACTGACGCCGCAGCGCCACCGGCGTCCGGATGCGACAGTGCGTTGCCGGCAAGCGGCTGCAGGATCGCGTCGGCCGCAGCAGGCTCCACTGGGCTCACGACCTGCACGAACCCAAGGTTAGGCGAGTTTCGCTGCGAGGCGGACGATGCCTTCGCGTACCCATCGGTGACCCGCATCGCGCCGGCGACTGCGGTGCCAGACGATATGCGCCTTGAGCGGCGCTGCCCGGAACGGCAGCGGCAGCAGCTTGAGACCCAGCATCTTCGTCCACGGCGACGCGAGCCTGCGGTTGCACACGGCGATGAGATCTGTCCCCGCGACGGAAACCGGCAACTCGAGGGGCTCGCGGACTTCCAGTGCGACATCCAGTGAGTGGTTGCCCAGCGCGCCCTCGATCTGGACGAGATTTCCTGGGAACCGCAGACTGCGATGTACGACGTGCCGTTCGCTCAGGAACTGCCTGCGCGACAGCGACTTTCCAATTCGCGGGTGGTGCCCGGCCGCGATGACCAGCAACTCGTCGCCAAACAGCTCCGCACTCTCGAGGTCGCGGACGGATGCCTTCGCCTGGTCGATCAGGAAATCGAGCCGACCATCGCGCAGTGCCGCGACGGCTCCCTCCCGGTTTTCCTGCGGCACCCACTTCCAGCTCAGTAGCGGAGCCTCGCGCTTGATCCAGTCGGCGAACGCCTGACCGAGCCGGATGCCGGGTGCGTACAACATGCCCACCGTGAATCGCCGGTTCGACTCGCTCGGCTCGAAGTGGCGCGTTTCCCCGAAACCGTCCCGGATCGCATCCAGCGCGCCCTTGATTCTCGGATAGAGCTGTTCGGCGGCCGGCGTGACCGCCGCACCGCGGCGGCCCGCCACGAAAAGTTCGTCACCGGCCGCGGCCCGCAGGCGTGCCATGGCGTTGCTGACGGCGGGTTGAGTCATCGCGAGCCGCTCGGCCGCACGAGTCATGTTGCGCTCCTCGTACACCGCCTCGAAGACCGGAAGCAGATTCAGATCGATCGCTCTGAGATTCAGCATGTGAATATCTACTTCAATATCTTTCTATTGGAAATGATGGCATTAACTCCTGAAAATGCAACCCATGAAGCGGCTCACGAGGCCGCGCCACGCAGTCACGTCCGGGCCTAAGGAGGCCGACGATGGACCTACGCAGCGACTGGCCGGATGCGCGCCAAGCCGCCGGCACGAGCCCGCACTTCGGCGCGGCCGGCCACCACAGCAGCCCGAGCCTGATCGGCGACCTGAATGTCGACAGGCGTGAGCCGCGCTGCCCGTACCTCATTGCCCTGCGGTGCACCGATGGCTGTCACTCCGCGCGCGCCGCGCGCTTGGAACGTCGCGCCAGGACCCGCGCTCCGAAGGTTGCGAGCTGGCGTCGGACCTCGTTTGCGGGGGACGAATCTTGATGTCGAATCCCGAGACCCCGGACCGGTCGGCCCTGCGCAGGGTGACGCGCCGCAGCCAGGAGCTGGTAACCGCACGCGGCATCGGCATCGGGGTCGCCCTCGGTCTGCTCGTGTGGGCCGTACTGCTGACGGTCTGGATCGTCTGACCGTCGCCGCGATGGGCGCGACCTGACGCGGCCCGGTCAGTCACGGCAGGCTTTTCAGCAGTTGAATTCAGATCATTGACCGAGTGGCATCCGGCCACTGTCCGGTCGCGGCTTCATGCTCGCACGGCGGCAGCACCGGCGACATTGCGGCCACCCGGTGCGAGGTAAAGCAACCAGGCTGCGGTAAGGGTCCCGTCGCTGTCAGCGACGCCGACCGAGCTTCCCGACGATGCGCTCGCAGCGTGCGTGGTCACGTGCATCCGCAACGCCAGGCAGTGAGCACCACTCGAGCAGCACCTGCTCGGCGCTGCCCGTGCCGCCTGATGTCGTGCGCTTGAATCGGTCGCGCAGGTGCTTGACCTGAACGGCAAGGCGCTGCGGCTGCAAGTCCGACGGGCTATCAATTCCGAGCATCAGCTCGAGTTCGAGCAAAGCGTCTCGCCTCGACGCGGCGCAGTCTTCGATCTTCGCGCGATAATCCTCTCGGTCATAGGCATCCGCCATGGCTCGCAATGCCGCGTCGCGTCGTTCGAGCACCCGGCGCTCCCATTCGGAAGAGAGCGGCGCCAGCGCGGCCCAGCGCTGCTGCACCGCCTCGACGGCCGCCGGATCCGGCTCGCCTTCCGCGCCCGCCATAGCGTCCAGTTCCTCGCACAGGCGGACCTTGGCGAAGAGCGCCTGCCACACAGCGGCTTCGCCCGCTCGCGCGCGTCCGCGCAGCAATTCGTCGACGCTGGCGCGCGCCGCCTTGAAGCGGGCCTCGATTCCGGCTGGCGCCGGCCCGCTTTCCGCGATTGCCTTGCGCCACTGCTCCTGCACTTCGCGCTGGGCACTGCGAACCTGCGCCTCGTCGGCGCCGTTTTGCGCGAGCTGTTCAAGTTGCGTGCACAAGGCCTCGAGTGTCCGGCGCTGTGCCTGCCGGCGCTCCTCTCCTTCCTTGCGCGAACCTGCGCGCGCATCGAAGACCGCATTGCAGGCGCTGCGAAACCGTTCCCACAGCGATCGTTCGTCGCGCTGCGCAAGCACGATGGCCTTGGCGTGTGATTGCCAGCGACCTTGCAATTCCTTCACGCGCGAGGGCGTCTCGCGTTCTTCCGCCTTGGCGGCCAGCGCCTCCGCCTCGGCGATCAAGGCCTCGCGCTCCTGGCGCGCCCGCTGGCGCGCCGCTGTCAGGGCATCGCTCAGCGGCGCCAGCGCAGCCTTCAGGCGCGCGTCGAGCCGCTTCCAAGCGCCCGGATCGACGCTGCCCAGACTCGCACCTCGCCAGGCCGCCTCGGTGTCGCGCAGCCAGCGCTCGATGGCACGCCAATCCGGCGTTTCGCCCAGCAGCGTCGGCGCATGCGCGGCGGCGGCGGCAATGAACTCCTCGCGCTGCTTGCGGGCCTGCTTGTGTTGCGCGGCCTGCTCCGCAAAGTGTCGCGCGGCGGGCGCATACGCCTTCTCGCAGGCGCTATCGAAGCGCTCCCACAGCGGCTTCGGAACGCCGGAATGCTGCTCGTCGAGCTTTTTCCATTCGGCGCGCAGCTGCTGGACTTCGCGAGCCAGCGCCACCGGGGCGAGCGCCTGCGGCAGGAGCGCTTCGGCGCGTTCGCACAGCTGAACCCGCGCCGTCTGCTGGCCGAACGCCTGCCAGCGCTCGAGCTCGACGAGTTGCTGCACGACTCGGCTGAGCCGCTGCACGCTGGGCTTCGGCAACAGACCCGCATGCGGCTTCAGCGCACGCGTCCGGTCGGCGGCCGCGCGGGCCTCCAGCAGGTGTCCCGCCGCCAGTGCCTGTTCGGCCTCGTGCAGCGCCGCGTGCAGCTGCTGCCGCGCCGTGCCCTGCTCCTGCTGTGTCGCGCGCACGTATGCCAGGCGGCGTTGTTCGATGACGAGCAGGGCCGCCTCGAAGCGCCGAGTCAGCGCCGGCGTACGGGCGGCCAGGTCCAGCGCCTGCCAGCGTGAAGGCAACTGCGCGTCATCGATCGGCGTTCCGGTCGCCAGCTGTTCGGCCTCTGCGACCAAAGCCTCGGCGGCGGCCAACGCGGGAGCGGCCTGTTCCCACTGCGCAATCTGCCGCTCGGCCTGATCCAGCTGTGCGACGGCATGCGCATCGCCGTCGTGCGCCGCTGCTGCACGCAGTGCGTTCAGTTCCTCACGCAGCGCCGGCAGCGCCGCCGCTGACGGCTCGGGTTGCAGTGAGGCAAGCCAAGTCTTCAGGCGCTCCTCGAATCTTCCGTGCGCGCGTTGCTCCTGCAGTTCGCGGTCAAAGCGCTCCTGCATGCGCTGGCCGATTGCCTCCCAGCGCGCGCGTCGGTCGGTATCCTCGCCCAGGTCCAGCGCCTTCCAGCGACGATCGAGTTCGACGGCGGCCATCACGATAGGCCCGGGCCGCTCGACAAGGTTCTCGGCCTCCTGCAGGATCGCATCGGCCGCACCGGCGTGCGCGATGCGGCGGTTGATCACCTCGAGCCGCTCGCGCGCCAGCCGGGCAACCCCGCGATCCTTGTCCCGCGCACCCTTCAGCAGGCGCGTCAGCGGATCGGCGGTCCGGACACGCTCGGCCGCGGCACTCCGAACGGACGCGTGCTCGGCGGCGAGCGATACATCGACCAGAACGTCCTCGTTGGCAATGCCGTCGAGCGCAGCGCGGCGGCGTTCATCGTCTTGCGCGTGCAGCGCAACCTGTGCGCGAACCTCATCGCTGCACTCCGGCGCCGCGAGGATGTGCCGGGCGAGCACGGCATCCGGGGTCGCCGCCGCCACCTTGCCCAGGGAGTCGGCAATGGCACGTCGCACACCCGGCTCGGACTCGGTCCGCAAGGCCTCGGCAAGGGCAGCCGGATCGCTGCAGCGCTGGGCCGCTACGGTACGCACATCGGGCGAAGGATCGGCGCTGAGCAATTGCGCAAGCGCCTTCGAATCCCGCGGCAGCGTGGCGACGCCGACCGCGCGCTGGGCCGGGTCAGAGTTCTCATGCAGCGGAGTTCCAAAAATCTTGTCGAGCACTTTGGCGCCAGTATCGAGGTCGGTTGAGCACGCACACCGGACTGGCCGGCGCGGCGCGTTAGTCAGAATGGTACCGAGTACCGAGAACGTCCGTCGGCCGGCAGTCCGAGATGGCACTCATCGACTTCTGCGGGAGACTCCCGCCGCGGAGGAGCGACGACCCGCCTAAGCGGCGAACGGTACCGCGCCAACGGCACTTTGCCCCGCGGGTCAGCGTGCGGGACATCAGATCCATCGACGCACGGCTGCCACGTACGCCCGGTATTCATCCCCGAAGTGAGCCTCGAGCGCACGCTCCTCAGGCCGGATCTGGAATCGGTCCAGGTAGGCCACGTAGCCTGCAACCCACACGAACGAAAGTGCATGCGACTGGTACAGGGCCAGCGCCAGCAGCAGGAGCGACATGCCCAGGTACATCGGGTTGCGGCTGAAGCGAAAGACGCCGCTACTTACTACGCGACTGGCGTTGTCCGGCGTCAGCGGGTTGACCGTCGTGCGCGCGCGCCGGAATTCATGCACGCCAAGGATCGCCAGCAAGGCCCCGGCGACAGCTACGACAGTGACTGCCGCTGTGGAGCCGGGCCCAGCGACCTGCAGTCCCGGCAACCAGCGCGACGTAACCAACATGGCAACAACGACAGCTACGGTGAGCGCAAGCGGCGGAATGCGCAGCTCGAGCCACTTCATGCGCGAGGCCAATCGATCATTGCGGCTGCCACTGGGAGCGCGTGAGCCGATAAAGACAGTGCCGCCGCAGCGGATGACCGTGCGGAAACGCCGGGTAGTCGAAGTCGTCGTGCCGTTTCATGCCAATGCGTTCCATCACGGCCCGCGACCTGAGGTTGCGCACTGTCGTGAAAGAGACGATCTCGTCCAGTGATATCTGTTCGAACCCGATCCGCAGGACCTCGCGCGCGGCCTCGGTGGCATAGCCCTTGCCCCACAGATCACGCGACAGGCGCCAGCCGATCTCGACGCACGGCGAAAACGGGAGCGTGCGCACCGGGACCGTCAGGCCCACAAAGCCCCCGAACCTGCCGGACGCCCGCTCTTCCACCGCCCAGTTGCTCCAGCCCCGCTCGGCGAACTGTGACTGCCACGCGGCGATGCTCGCGTCGCTGGCCTGCCGGGACAGCGGCGCAGCGAAGTACTCCATCACCTCGGGATCAGAGTTCAGCGCGGCGAACGGCTCGCGATCCGAGTCGCGCCATTGCCGCAATCGCAATCGAGGCGTTTCCAGTTCGAGAACTGCCGCCACGGTGCGATGGACCCGTCCTGCGCTCAGGTCACGCTGCCGAACTCGGCGCGCTCCATCTCGCGACGGAATGCCGCGGCCGGCTCATCGGGGTCGATATCGACGTCGCTCCAGCGCACGATCTGCCCCGCGCCGACCGCGTGGCGCAGTCGTACATGGTGCGCCAGACCCAAGGGCAGTCCTCCCAGCCGCAGCGACTCTGCGGCAGGCATCACACGGCCGTACACGGTAGCCCCCCCTTCGCCGTCGAGCGCCTCTCCCGCGGCAAGGTCTCGCTTCGCCGTGGCAACGACATCGGCATTGAAACCGATCGGCGCCCCGGTCGGCTCGCCGCGCAGTCCGACGCTCGCAACACTGATGCCGAGTTCGAGGCCGATCAGGTGGAACGGCTTGTAGAGTGCCGAGTACTGCCCGCTCGGATCAGTCACCAGCCCGTACTCCTTGAAACAGCGTTCCACATACTCGCTGCCTCCGGCAAAGACGACATAGACGCCCCAGCGCAGGTCCCGGAACACCGGACTGCCATCGCGCTTGAGACTCGAAATCACCTCCACCTGACCGCGCTGATGCAGGACGCCGCCTTCGCTCACTGGTCGCAATACCGTTGGCAGTTCGTCGACGCCGCACGGCGGAAAGGAAAGGCCTTCCGGCGCGTTCAGCCCTGTCGCGTTCGCCACCGCGCACATCTCGATGGCGCTCTTCGTTCCGTCGAGGAAGGAGTTGAACATCTGGGCATTGAGTGCGCCGCGGCGCGCATCGTCCTCGCTCAGCCCGTAGTACCGCCACACGGTCGATGGCGTGGACGCGTGGTACTCCGGAAGGTACTTCGTGCCCTTGCCGGCGGCGATGACCTCGAAGCCACAGGCGCGCGCCCAGTCGACCATCTCGCAGATCAGGGCGGGTTGGTCTCCGTAGGCCAGCGAATAGACGATTCCCGCTTCCTGCGCCCGCCGCGCCAGCAGGGGACCCGCGAGCGCGTCGGCTTCGACGTTGACCATGACGATGTGCTTGCCGCTTTCACAGCAGGCCAGGACGTGCGCAATCCCTGCGCCCGGCGAGCCCGTGGCATCGATGACCACATCGACGTCAGGCTCCTCGATCATGCGGCGCGCATCGTCGAAGAACCGCAACGATGCGATGGCCGCGTCGGCCCAGCCGACACGGCGCAGGGCATCCCGCGCCCGTTCCGGGCTGAGGTCCGCGATCGCAACCATGCGCATGCCCGGCGTGTGGCGCACCTGGGACAGGAACATCGAGCCGAACTTGCCGGCGCCGATGAGCCCGATCCGAAGCGGTTCACCGCGCTCTTCACGCTGCTTAAGCAATCGATGCAGATTCAACTGTGCTCTCCGTATCGTCTCAGCCTTGCGTAGCGGCCGAGTGGCTTCGAGTTCGCCGGCCGCGGCCAGTGTGGCACCCGCCAAGGCGCCGCGCGAGCGCTCAGCGCGGTGGCGCGCCCGCCGGGTCGGAACGCGTGCCGACGAACTGGAACAGCACTTCGCCTTCGCGCACCATGTTCAGCTGCAGGCGCGCCCTTTCGGCGATGGCTTCGTGCCCCTCGCGCAGGCTGGCAGCTTCAGCAGCCGCGTCCGCATTGCGGGCGGCCAGCGCCGCATTGGTTGCACGCTGCGCGGCGAGCTGGCGCTCGAGTTCAGCTACGCGCAGCCAGCCGCCCTTGCCAAACCAAAGTGGGTACTGGATCGCCAGCAGCAGCACGCCGATGACCACGGCCAGGATCCGCATCGCTCAGCGCAGGTTATAAAAGGCGCCGCGCCCAGGGTAGCTCGCGACATCGCCGAGGTCTTCCTCGATGCGCAGCAGCTGGTTGTACTTGGCGATGCGGTCCGACCGGCTCATCGAACCCGTCTTGATCTGCAGCGCGTTGGTCGCGACCGCGATATCCGCGATCGTCGCATCCTCGGTCTCGCCCGAGCGGTGGCTGACGACGGCCGTGTAGCCGGCGCGCTTGGCCATCTCGATCGCAGCGAAAGTCTCCGTCAGCGTGCCGATCTGGTTGATCTTGATGAGGATGGAGTTGGCGATGCCCTTCGCAATGCCTTCGCGCAGGATGCGCGTATTGGTGACGAAAAGATCGTCGCCGACCAGTTGCACCCTCTTGCCGAGCGCGGAGGTCAGGTGCGCCCACCCGGACCAGTCACCCTCGTGCATGCCGTCTTCGATCGAGATGATCGGGTACTTGTCGCACCAGGTCGCCAGCAGGTTGGTGAAGCCCTCGGCGTCCAGCGTCAGGTCTTCGCCTGCGAGCCTGTACTTGCCGTCCTTGTAGAACTCGCTGGCCGCGCAGTCGAGCGCCAGCGCGACCTGCGATCCGGCTTCGTAGCCCGCCTTGTCGATCGCCGCAAGGATCAGCTGGATCGCCGCCTCGTGGTTCTTCACGTTGGGCGCGAAGCCGCCTTCGTCGCCGACCGCAGTGCTCATGCCCTGGTCGTGGATCAGCTTCTTCAGCGCATGGAAGACTTCGGCGCCGTAGCGCACCGCCTCGCTGAAGCTTGGCGCGCCGACGGGGACGATCATGAATTCCTGCAGATCGAGGTTGTTGTTCGCGTGCGCCCCGCCGTTGATGACGTTCATCATCGGCACCGGCATTGACATCGCGCCGCTGCCGCCGAAGTAGCGGTATAGCGGCAGACCGGCTTCCTCGGCGGCCGCCTTCGCAACAGCCATCGAAACCGCCAGAGTGGCGTTCGCGCCGAGCCGCATCTTGTTGTCGGTTCCGTCGAGGTCGATCAGCGCGCGGTCGAGGAACGCCTGCTCGCTCGCCTCGAGTCCCATTACGGCTTCGGAGATCTCGGTGTTGATGTTCTCGACGGCCTTGAGCACGCCCTTGCCCTGGTAGCGGCCCTTGTCGCCATCGCGCAGTTCCACGGCTTCGCGCGACCCGGTCGAGGCACCGGACGGAACCGCCGCACGGCCCATGACGCCGGACTCCAGCAGGACGTCGCACTCGACCGTGGGGTTGCCGCGCGAGTCGAGTATCTCGCGGCCGATGATGTCTACGATGGAGGACATGGTCTCTTCTTGGGTGAGAAATCTGCAGCGATTCAGGCGACCGGCGCGTCGACGCCTTCAACCAGGATCATGTTGAAGTACTCGGTCGCTCCGGCGCGCTTGGTGCGGACGGCGGGGTAACCGCCTGAGTCGTACCAGGCCTTGGCCTTTTCATAGCTCGGAAACTTCAGTATCGCCACGCGGGCCGGTTGCCAGTCGCCTTCCAGCGCTTCGTGCCGCCCACCGCGCACCAGGTACTCGCCGCCGGCCGCAGCGATCGTCGCCGGCGCAGCCGCCATGTACTGCTTGTACTGCTCGGGATCGGAAATCTTCATTTCGACGATGACGTAGGCAGCAGGCATGTCGTGCTCCCGGCTCAGTGAAAGTCGGCCTCGAGGAATCCGCGCCGCTTGGTGACACGGTCGAGTTCCAGCAACGTTTCCAGCAGCTCGCGCATCCGGTCGAGCGGAACGGCGTTCGGACCGTCGCTCTTCGCCTCGGCCGGATTCGGATGCGTTTCCATGAACAGGCCTGCAACGCCTACGGCGACCGCTGCGCGCGCCAGCACCGGCACGAACTCGCGCTGACCGCCGCTCGACGTGCCCTGCCCGCCCGGCAGCTGGACCGAATGCGTGGCGTCGAAGACGACGGGGGCGCCCGTGTCGCGCATGATCGCGAGTGACCGCATGTCGGACACCAGGTTGTTGTAACCGAACGAGACGCCGCGCTCGCATGCCAGGAAACGGTCCTCCGACAGACCCGCCTCGCGAGCAGCGTCACGCGCCTTGTCGATGACGTTCTTCATGTCGCCGGGCGCCAGGAACTGCCCCTTCTTGATGTTGACCGGCTTGCCGCTCACCGCACACGCGCGGATGAAGTCGGTCTGGCGGCACAGAAAGGCCGGCGTCTGCAGCACGTCGACGACCGCGGCCGCGGGCGCGATTTCATCGTCGTCATGCACGTCGGTCAAAACCGGCACGCCGACCGACGTCTTCACCGCGGCGAGAATTCGCAGGCCCTCGTCGATGCCGAGGCCGCGGAAGCTCTTGCCGGAACTGCGGTTGGCCTTGTCGAAGCTCGACTTGTAGATGAACGGAACGCCCAGTTCGCGCGTGAGGTCCCGCAGGCGCCCGGCCGTGTCGACCGCCATCGCCTCGGACTCGATGACGCACGGCCCGGCGATCAGGAACATCGGGCGATCGAGTCCGACCTCGAAGCCAGCGAGCCTCACCTCGCTGCCTTTCGAGCGGCGCGCCGCGGCTCGAGCATATCGGGCGCCGCAGGGAACGCGCGCCAGCACCTCTGCGCATGAGCGCAACCTTGCCCGAGGCGGCCCGGCGTTGCGCTCATGCCGCCGCTTTCGCCAGCGCCGGTCCGGCGGCAGCGCGTTCGCGGCGTGCCAGCGCTGCCTCGACGAACGCCTTGAACAGCGGGTGCCCGCCGCGCGGCGTCGAGGTGAACTCGGGGTGGAACTGCACGCCGATGAAAAATGGATGCGATGGCAGCTCCATGATTTCCGGCAGGTTCTCGGTCGGCGTGCGGGCCGAGACTTTGTACCCCTTGGCCTCGAGCTGCGGCACGTAGATATTGTTCACTTCATAGCGGTGGCGATGGCGTTCGTTGACCTCGGCGCCGTAGATGCGATGTGCCAGCGTGCCGGCCTCCACGGGGCACTTCTGCGCGCCAAGACGCATCGTGCCGCCCAGGTCGGATGACGCATCGCGGCGCTCGATGCGGCCGGTGCGGTCCATCCACTCGGTGATCAGCGCGACGACGGGATGCGGCGTGTCGGGATCGAACTCGGTCGAGTTGGCCCCGGCGAGCCCGCAGACGTTGCGCGCGAACTCGATCGTCGCCAGCTGCATGCCGAGGCAGATGCCCAGGTACGGCACGCCATGCTCACGCGCGTACTGGATCGCCTTCATCTTGCCCTCGGTGCCGCGCTTGCCGAAGCCGCCCGGCACCAGAATCGCATCGAGCCGTGAAAAGTCGATCCGCGCGCCGGATTCGAGCGCTTCCGAGTCGACGTACTCGATCTCGACCTTCGTGCGCGTATGAATGCCGGCGTGCCGCAGAGCCTCGTTGAGCGACTTGTAGGAATCGGACAGGTCGACGTACTTGCCGACCATGCCGATCTTTACCTCATGCTCCGGGTGCTCGAGCGCATAGACGAGCTTGTCCCACGCCGTGAGGTCGGCCGGACGCGACGGCATGCCGAGCGTGAAGCAGACGATCTCGTCGAGGCCCTGCTTGTGCAGCATCGACGGCACCTTGTAGATCGAATCGGCGTCCCAGACGGAAATGACCGCGTTGCTCGGAACGTTGGAAAAGAGCGAGATCTTGGCGCGCTCCTCGTCCGGGATCGGCCGGTCGGCACGGCACAGCAGCACATCGGGCGAGATGCCGATTTCGCGCAGTTTCTGCACGCTGTGCTGGGTCGGCTTGGTCTTGAGTTCGCCCGCCATCGGAATGAACGGGACCAGGGTCAGATGCACGAAGCAGCAGGAGCCGCGGCCCAATCTCAGGCTCATCTGGCGCGCCGCCTCGACAAACGGGAGCGACTCGATGTCGCCCACGGTCCCGCCGATCTCGACGATCGCGACATCGGTCTTGCCGCCCCACGCCGCGGCCGCGCCGCGCTCGATGAACTCCTGGATCTCGTTGGTGACGTGCGGGATCACCTGCACTGTCTTGCCGAGGTATTCGCCGCGCCGCTCTTTCTTGATGACCGACTCGTAGATCTGGCCGGTCGTGAAGTTGTTCACCTTCCGCATCTTCGCGGAGATGAAGCGCTCGTAGTGGCCGAGATCGAGATCCGTTTCGGCGCCGTCTTCGGTCACGAACACTTCGCCGTGCTGGAACGGCGACATCGTGCCGGGATCGACGTTGATGTAGGGGTCCAGCTTGATGAGGGTGACTTTGAGGCCGCGCGATTCGAGGATCGCGGCGAGAGAGGCGGCGGCGATCCCCTTGCCGAGGGAGGAGACCACGCCACCGGTAACGAACACGTATTTCGTCATCGTCTGCGCGCTGCCCTGCTAGCGTCAGGGTTCAGGCGTTACCGGTAAAGCGGCAGTATACCGACCCGCGCCGCCGGACAGGCGCGCGGCTGTCAGTTGATCGCCACGCCGCGCGCAGTCAGCACGAGCCTGGCGCGGTCCGGATAGTCCGTTATCAGGCCATCGACGCCGAGCGCCGCCAGGCGAGCCATCTCGTCCGGTTCGTTGACCGTCCACGGGATGACCTTCAGACCCAATGCATGTGCCTCGGCGACCAGCTCCGCCGTGACATTGCGCCAGAACGGCGACCACGCCGCGCACCCGGCCGCCCTGGCAAGCCTCGCGACGGAGCTTCCATGTTCCGCCGCCTTCAGGCCTGCATGCCACGGCGATGCGCCGTCAACGCCTGCGCGAACCGTGTTCATGCCGCTCGACTCGATCGTCAGGCACACCGTCGCGATCTGCGGCGCGAGGCGCTTTACCTCGACCAACGTGCGCCAGTCGAAGGACTGCACCGTGACCCGGTCGCCCATCTGTGCGGAAAGCACGGCCATGACGACCGCCTGCGCAAATGCGGCGGCATCGGCCGTCGGCACTTCGGCGCCCGGCGTGACCTTCGTTTCGATATTGAAACGCACCGGGGCTCCACCGGGCGAACGGGCATCGCGCGCCAGCGCGAAGAGCGCAGCGAGCGTCGGTATTCGCTCCCCGTCAGCAGGCTTCTGCATTGGCCACAGCGTGGCGTATTTATGCGCCGGATTGAGGCGCCCGACGTCGTAGCGCGCCAGATCCGCGTGGTCGAGTTCGATGAACGGCGGGCCGTCCGTTGTCAGCCACGCGCCGCCCGGACCACGGACGAGAGCCGGCGTCAGCCGGGGCTCATGCGACAGCACGAGGATGTGGTCGCGCGTCAGCGCAAGATCAACTTCCAGCGTCGTGACGCCGATGTCCAGTGCCGTCTTGAAGCCCGTCAGCGTGTTTTCAGGCGCCAGGCCACGCGCGCCGCGGTGACCCTGCAGGTCGAATGCTCTGACCGGGAGAGCGATCCCCAGCAGGCCCACGGCGAGTCCGGTGACCGCGAGCCAGAGCAACGGCCGCGGTCTGCGCCGGGACACGCCGTGAGGGAGCCGTGGCTGCATCTTCAGTTCGGGATCGCTGCGATTCACCGGTAGACCAGCACCGGAATCCGGGAGTGCGTGAGCACCTTCTGGGTTTCGCTGCCCAAGAGGATTCCGGCGAGTCCACGCCGTCCGTGCGACGCCATGAAGATCAGGTCGCAGTGCTGCTGCCGTGCCGCTTCGAGAATGGCGTCAGCCGGAAACTCGCTGGTGACCGAAAGGCTGGAGACCTCGACCCCGGCTTCATGCGCCGCCCTTTCGACCACGGCAAGGTGATGCTTGCTGGCCTTCTGGATCAGCGCCTCATGCTGGTCCGGAGGAAGGTACCCCACCGGCATGAAGTCACCGTACACCAGCGGCGTCGGCGCCGGCGCCGCGAAGAAGCCCGTGACCTTCGCTCCGTGCAGTCGGGCCATTTCGACCCCCGCATGAATGGCCTTCTCGGAAAGCCTGGTGCCGTCGGTTGGAATCAGTATGTGCTTGAACATCTTCGCTCCCATTGCCCGCTACTTCGCGTAGGGCAGCACCCAGATCAGCATTCCCAGCAGGTAGCAGACGAAGGCTGCCATCAGGGTAAAAGGCACGCTCCATGAAAGAAACTCGCGCAGCGACACCCTGCGCCCTTCCTCGCGCTCGCAGATGTTGAGCGCGGCGAACAAGGCCGGCGCGCCCGCCACGGTCAGGTTGCTGCCCAGCGTTCCGGCCCACAGCAGCATCCACCACAGCGGCCACGCCGCCACCCCATCGTTCTGCAGTTCCTTGATCGTGTAGAGAAACGTCAGGATGTAGGCGTCGTGCTCGACGATGCCGACGATGGGCACGGTGACCCAGTAGAGCAGCGTTGCACCCAGCGCGAGGTTCTGCAGAAACAGCGGTCGCAGAGCTGTCGCCAGCAGGTCCAGGATATGCATCTTCTCGAGTGCACCGACCAGCGCGAACAGCGCGATGTAAAAGAAGATCGCGCGCCAGTCGAGCTCACCCAGCATTTCTTCGAAATCCGGCGCCTTCACCCGGTCGCCCAGCAGTTCCAGCACCAGAACCAGTGTCACCGCCCCCGTCATCGCAATGAAGCCGAGCTTGACGCCCAGAACCTGGCGGAATGCCATCGCCACGACGGTCAGAAGGAACCAGCCCACCACGACGCCGGCAAACAGCTTGTTCGGAATGTGAGTCTCGATTCCGAGCGTGCTCGGATCGACCGCCTTTCGGCTGTGTGAGCGAAAGCCATACGCATACATCGCCGCCAGCGTGATCGCAAAGGTCACGATCAGTATCGGGAACGACGACGGGCGGCCGTTCTGCCAGATGAAGTCCATGAATTCCGCTCCGGAGACGCTGTGCATCATCTGGGGCGGAAGGTCCCCGAGCAGCAGCGCGGTACCCATGAAGTTGGCGCTGAAGCCGATCATCAGCACGACAGGAGTGATGGGCAGCCGCAACGCGCGCGCAAGCGGCAGCGCCACGGGCGCCATCATCAGGATGACGACGACGTTGTCGACGAACATCGATATCACACCGGAAAGCACGGAGAGGATCATCACCAGCAGACCGGGCCGCCCCCCCGAAAGGCGCAACGCCTGCACCGACAGCCAGCTCGGCACACCGGTACGGCCGAAGTAGCCGGCAATGATCCAGATGCTGACCAAAATGGCCATCACGTTCCAGTCGACAAGGCCGAACGCGTCGACATCGGTCATAACGCCGAACCACACCATCACCGCGACGCCCAGCAGCGCGGCAATCGCGCCGTCCACCACATTGGCGATGACCACGACGACGGTGATCGCAAAGATGATGAGGGCAAACCAGGCCAGCGGGCTCATCGCTTTTCCTCGGAGAATTCAGTCCGGAACTCGTCGCGCGCGGTCGCGTATCACTTCACAAGCACGACCGGCACGCGGGTCTGATGCAGCACCTTGAGCGTGGTCGACCCGACGAGGAGATCGGCGAGCGCGGGGCGCCCGTGCGTGCCCATCACGATGTGATCGCAGTTCAGTTCCTCCGCGCAGCGCGTGATGCAGTCCGCTGCGTGGCCAACCGCCAGGTGGGACTGATAGACGATCCCGGCCGCGTCGAGCAGGTCCCGCGCTGGGCGCAAGGCCTCTTCGCTCTGCGCGCGGCGGTAGTCGTCGAGGTCCGAACGCGCGACGAACTGACGCACATCGCCCGTCATGGCGGGCTGAACATTGAGCAGGTGCAGCGTCGTGCCGCGATTTTCATCGCGTGCGCCAATCAGGTAATGAAGAGCCTGCAGCGAACACTCCGATCCATCGATCGGAACGAGCACCGTCCTCATACCCACTCCCCTTGGCGCATCTAATTGGTGTGGCCCGGCGCCCTCGGGCTACTCGCGCCTGGATTATGCCGCCGATCGCCACGATCTCGTGCACCCGATCTCATCCAGCGGTGGGATAGACTTCCTGAGAGGGGAAACGTTGGCCATGCGGTACTGCTCGATGTGCGGAAGTTCGGTCACGCTGCGCGTGCCTGGCGGCGACAATCGACTGCGCGCCTGCTGCGACCAGTGCGGCACGATCCATTACGTCAACCCGCGTCCCGTTGTCGGCACCATACCGGTCTGGGGTGACGAGATCCTGCTGTGCCGCCGCGCGATCGAGCCGCGCCACGGCAAATGGACACTGCCGGCGGGTTTTATGGAGGTCGGAGAAACCACGGCCGGCGGCGCGCTGCGTGAGACGCTCGAAGAGGCCGGCGCCCGGATCGAACTGGGGCCGCTCTTTTCGGTGATCGATGTTCCCCACGTTGAGCAGGTGCACATCTTTTTTCAGGCGCGACTACTGGACCTGAGCTTTGCGCCAGGCGAGGAGAGCCTCGAAGTGCAGCTATTCCGCGAGCAGGCGATTCCCTGGAGCGAGATCGCGTTCCGCACGGTTGCGAGCACGCTGCGCCACTTTTTCAGCGACCGCGCGCGCGGCAGCTTTGGTGTCCACACCGAGGCGATCGAGCCGCCCCGGCCGAGCCGCGGCGTGCCGAGCGCATGATTCCCTGGCTGTCCGCCGGGCAGCCGTTTCCGGGTGTCGACACCGCACTGCGGGCACCGAACGGACTGCTGGCCGCAAGCTCTGAGCTCGCGGTCGAGCAGCTGGTCGCGGCCTACCGGCAGGGGATCTTTCCCTGGTACGCCGAAGGCGAACCGGTGCTCTGGTGGTCGCCCGATCCCCGGATGGTGCTGTATTGCGACGAGTTTCGCGTCTCGCGTTCGCTCGGCAAGACCTTGCGCCGGGCTGCCTCCGATCCCGCGATGGAAGTCACGATCGATCGTGACTTTGACGGCGTCATGCAGGCGTGCGCCGCCCCGCGCGCTGCCGAAGTCGGCACCTGGATCACGCAGCAGGTAAGGCACGCCTATGGCGCCCTCCACCTCCGCGGGCTGGCTCACTCGGTCGAGACCCGGGTCGACGGACGCCTGGTCGGAGGCCTCTACGGCGTCAGCATCGGCCGCATGTTCTTCGGCGAATCGATGTTCGCGAACGTGCCCGATGCCTCCAAGGTCGCGCTGGCGGCTCTGGTGCGAATACTGCAGTCCGAGGGGGTGCCGGTGATAGACTGCCAGCAGAACACGAGGCATCTGGCCTCTCTCGGAGGACGCGAGATCGCACGAGATACGTTCTGCGCCCATGTGGCGAGTGCGGTAACCCGGGCACCCATCGCCTGGGCGAAGTACCGGCACGTGCGTCTGAACGCACTGCTTGCGCCGCCATCACTGCCTGCGGTGAGCTGACGTGGCGAATCTCAAGGAACTTCCTTTCTCGGCGCTGCAGTTCTATGCGACCGCGCCGTACCCGTGCAGCTATCTCGACGACCGGCAGGCCCGCTCGCAGGTCGCCACGCCGGCGCATCTGATCAACGCTGATGTCTACAGCGAGCTGGTCAAAATGGGCTTTCGCCGCAGCGGCATCTTTACCTACCGCCCGTACTGCGACGGTTGCCGTGCCTGCGTGCCCGTGCGTGTTCCCGTCGCAGAATATCGCTCGAACCGGGCCCAACGGCGGGCCTGGCAGCACCACGCGGACCTGGTCTCGCGCGTAGCGACGCTGGCATTCGACCCCGAGCATTACGACCTTTACCTGCGGTACCAGGCAACGCGGCACGCAGGCGGAGGCATGGACAACGACAGCAAGGAGCAGTACTCGCAGTTCCTGCTCCAAAGCAAAGTCAACACGCGGCTCGTCGAATTCCGCGACCCGGCCGCCGAAGGAAAGGGAGTTGGGGCGTTGCGCATGGTCTCGATCATCGACCTGCTCAACGACGGCCTCTCCTCCGTCTACACGTTCTTCGATCCAGACATCGAGGGTGCAAGCTTCGGCACCTACAACATCCTCTGGCAGATCGAGCAGTGCCGGGCGCTGAAGCTGCCGTACCTCTACCTCGGCTACTGGATCGCCGAGAGCCCGAAGATGGCCTACAAAGCGCGCTTCCGGCCGGTCGAGATATTGCGCGGCGGCCGCTGGGACCGCCTGCGAGAGCCGCTCTCCCGAACCTAGTGCCGGCGGCCCGCCGCTAAGATTGCGGCGTGCTGTATCCACTGGCCCGCTCCCTTCTGTTCCGGCTCGACCCCGAGGTCGCGCACGAGCTCACGCTTTCCAACCTCGACCTTGCTGCCGGTTGCGGCCTGACCCGCGTCATCGCCGGGCGCGTCCCTGACCTTCCGGTACAGGTCATGGGTCTTACCTTTCGCAATCCGGTAGGGCTCGCGGCGGGCATGGACAAGAATGCCGCGCACATCGATGCCCTCGGGACCTTCGGATTCGGGCACATCGAGGCTGGTACGGTCACACCCCGCCCGCAGCCCGGCAACCCGAAGCCGCGCCTGTTCCGTCTCGTGGCTGCGCAGGGCCTGATCAACCGCATGGGCTTCAACAATGACGGCGTCGAACGCTTCGTGGCCAACGTTCAGGCCCAAAGGCGTTTTCGCACGGAAGGCGGCGTCCTCGGCCTCAACATTGGCAAGAACGCGACGACGCCGATTGAACGTGCACTCGACGACTACGTCGCCGGCCTGCGCGCCGTCTATCGCGACGCCGACTACGTTGCCGTCAATATCTCGTCGCCCAATACGAAGGACCTGCGGTCTTTGCAGGGGGAACGCGAGCTCGGCGGCCTGCTGCGCGGCCTGCGCGACGAGCGCCGCAGGCTCGAGGACCAGCA
>DAOMFI010000046.1:0-21543 GCA_035429725.1 Burkholderiaceae bacterium
CTGCTGCCGATGCTGGAACAGCTGAGGAAAGCATGAGAAGGACACTCGCTGTTTTTCTGCTTGCGCTGCTCCCACTGACGGCCGCAAATGCCGCGACGGAGCCGATGCTTCTCGATCCGGTCGCGCAGCGGCGGCTGGTCGATCTCTCCGCGCAGCTCCGGTGCCTGGTCTGCCAGAACCAGTCGATCGCCGAGTCCAATGCCGAACTCGCCGTCGATCTGCGCAACCAGATCAACGAGCAGATCAAGGCCGGGCGCACGGACAAAGAGATCGTCGACTTCATGGTGACCCGCTACGGCGACTTCGTGCTGTACCGCCCGCCGTTCAAGGCGACGACGGTGCTGCTGTGGGTGGGCCCGATTGCCCTGCTGCTGCTGGCCGTGTTCGCGTTCTATCGCACGCTGTCCCGGCGCCGCGCGCGCATCGAGGACAGACCCCTCAATGATGCCGAGCGGGCCGAGGCCGAACGCCTGCTCGCGCAAGGCTCCAGCAACAAGACCTCATCGTGACTGCCTTCATTGCCATCGCCGCCGTCATGGTGGTCATCGCCCTCGCGTGGCTGCTCTGGCCGCTGCTTCGCACCAGCCAGCGTGCGACCGTGGAGCGCCATGTCGCCAACGCCACGATCTATCGCGACCAGTTCGCTGACCTCGATGCCGACCTGAAGCGAGGTTCCATTTCCGAGGCGCAATACACGGAAGCCAAGGCTGAGCTCGAGCGACGCCTGCTTGATGAAGCCCGCGCGGAAGCGGCCCCGGTGTCGGGCTCCCGCGGCGGACGTGCGCCAGCGGTCGTCATCGCGCTGTCGGTCCCCGTGCTGGCAGGGCTGCTGTACTGGAAGCTCGGCGCACCGGACGCGTTCTCGCCGCTCGCCACACCGGTCGAGTCGGCGCACCAGCTGACGGCCGGGCAGGTCGAGGAAATGGTGCAGCAGCTTTCCGCGCGGCTCCAGCGGGAACCGGACAATGTGGAGGGCTGGGTCATCCTTGCGCGCACGTACTACACGATGCGCAAGTTCCCAGAGGCCGCTGCAGCCTACGAAAAGCTGGTCAAGCTCGTGCCCAACGAACCCGATCTTCTCGCCGACTACGCCGACGCCCTCGCGATGAGTCAGGGGCGGGACCTCAGCGGCAAGCCGATGGAACTCGTGCAGGCCGCGCTGAAGGCCGACCCGAACCACTGGAAGGCACTGGCGATGGCCGGCACCGCCGCCTTTGACCGCAAGGACTACAAGGGGGCGGTCGCGTACTGGGAGCGACTGCGCGACTCGCAGGAGCCTGACTCGCCGATCGTGAAGTCGATCTCCGCCAGCATCGATGAGGCGCGCAGGCTGGGCGGGATGCCGCCGGCCGTAGCCTCGGCTACCGCTCCGCAGAAGGCCGCGCCCGCATCTCCTATGGCCGTGGCACCGAAGTCGGAGGCGGCGAAGTCGGAGGCGGCGAAGGGCGCGGCGGCGACGACCGTCACAACGGTGGGTGGCACCGTCAATCTGTCGGATGCGATGAAGGCCAAAGTGGCCCCGACCGACACGGTCTTCATCTTTGCGCGTGCCGCCGAGGGTTCGCGCATGCCGCTCGCGCTGACCCAGGTGAAGGTTTCGGAGCTGCCGGCGAAGTTCACGCTCGACGACACGATGGCGATGTCGAAGGACATGAAGTTGTCGTCGGTGCCGATGATCGTGGTCGGCGCCCGCGTCTCCAAGTCGGGCCGGCCGATGCCGTCCACTGGCGACCTCGAAGGGTTGTCCAAACCGGTCGCCGTCGGCGCGAAGGACGTGTCGGTCACGATCGACCGCGTCCTTCCTTAAATAGCGGCGGCGGCGCTACCTCTCTCGGGGTACACGAACGCGGCGGGGCCGCGCGCTTGATGGCCATCAAGCGTGCGGGATAACCCGGTTGTTACCTTCGAACCGATTCGTTCCAGAGTCGATTCGGGGGAAACATGGGAAAGAAAACGACGCTCCCACGCCTGCTGCAGGGGGCTGCACTTTCACTAATGCTGATTGCGCCGCTGGCTTGGGGACAGCAGGCCGCGGCGACCAAGGCGGCGGCCCCTGCGAAGGCTACGCCGGCCGCCAAGGCAGTGAAGTTCGATGCGGCCGGTTGCTTCGGCTGCCATGCGCCGGTCAAGGAATTCCACGACTCCGGCAAGCACAAGGGCCTGGCCTGCACGTCGTGCCACAGCGGCATCGAGAACCACCTTGGCAACCCATCGGCGCGTCCGACCACGTCGACCGACCCGGCCACCTGCGGCGCCTGTCACAAGAACCAGTTCGACACGGCCTACCAGATGGACTGGCACCGCACCGGCCGCTTCGAAAAGAAGCAGATGACAGGGCCGTCGCCTAACCCGGCGTTCGATCAGCTGATGACGCCGCACGGCTTCACGCGCGAGCACAACCTGCCGCGCTCGCATGCCTTCATGGTGCTCGACCAGTTCGTGGTCGATCGCGGCTTCGGCGGCCGCTTCACGCCGAAGGACAGCTGGCGCTACCTCGCGAAGGACGGCGGCAACTTCAAGGTCTGGGATGTCATCCAGGACAACTATCCCGACAACACCGAGCAGAAGGTGTTCAAGCCGGGTACCGCCGCCGCGGCCAATCCGGTCTGCGTTTCGTGCAAGACGCAGGACCACATCCTCGACTGGGCCTACATGGGCGATCCAGCGCCGGGTGCGAAGTGGAGCCGTTCATCCAAGGTGGTCGAGGTCGTCAAGGCCGTCAACCATGCCAACAACTGCATCTTCTGCCATGACCCGCACGCCGCCAAGCCGCGCGTCGTGCGTGACGCGCTGATCCAGGCCTTGACCCGCAAGGACTTCCCGACGCTCTATTCCGAAGACCCGCGCAAGACCAAGTTCGAGGTCAAGGACATGGGCGTGCGCGGTTACACGCGCAAGATCGCGATGCTGGAGAGCTATGACAGCAAGCTGCAGTGCGCACAGTGCCACGTCGAGTACAACTGCAATCCGGGTATCGATCCGAAGACGGGCGCGGCCATCGGAATGGCGGACCAGCGCACCAACGTGTTCCCGCTGGTCGATGTCAGCAACATCACCAAGTTCTACGACAGCATCAACTTCCGCGACTTCCGGCACTTCCAGACCGGCGCGCTGCTGACCAAGATGCAGCACCCCGACGCGGAAGTGTTCTGGAACTCGAAGCATGACAAGGCCGGCGTGCAGTGCCAGTCGTGCCACATGCCCAAGGTCACCGATCCCAAGACCAGGAAGACCTACACATCGCACTGGCAGACGAATCCGAAGCAGTACATCAAGCAGACCTGCCTGACCTGCCACACGGACTGGAGCGAGCAGCAGGCCAAGTACGTCATCGAGTCGATGGCGTCGCACTACGCCGGCAAGGTGCGCCATGCCGAGTTCTGGCTGGGGCAGCTGATCAACACCTTCGTCGAAGTGCAGGGCGCAGGGCTGGATGACGCCACACTGAACGCCGCGCGCGCCAAGCACACCGAAGCGCATGCGAACTGGGAATGGTGGACGGCATCGAACGGATCGGCCTTCCACAATCTCGATCAGGCCAAGGAATCACTGGCCAAATCGGCGGCCGCGTCGCAGGAGGGCGTCAAGATCCTCCGCGACGCGGTGGCGGCGAAGCGCAAGGCGGCGGCAGCACCGGTGGCTTCCGCGCCGCCGGCGCCCGCGGCGGCCAAGTAGGCACGTCGTTCGTCGGAGGGGCGGTCGGGGCGGAGGTCAACTCCGCCCCGTCGCGTTTTCACCGGACCCCAATTCGGGCTACGGAGCGGCGAGCCCGATAATTCCGTTCTGTATGTCGCAATTCACCATCTTCTGGGCGGTAGCGCTCGCGCTGACCGTCGTGGCGCTGGCCTTTCTGCTGCCCGGGCTGCTGCGCAGCGGGCGACTGAACCGCGGTCGACGGATCGGACTTGCCGTCGTGGCGACCGTGCCGTTGCTTGCCGTTGCGCTTTACGTTCTGTTCGGCACGCCGCAGGCGGTGAACGAATCGTCCGACCTGGGACCGGATCTTGCACCCACGACGAGCGGTGACTACATCGCTCGCTTGGAGTCGCATCTGCAGCGGCAGCCGCGCGATGCCCGTGGCTGGGTGCTGCTGGGACGCGCTTATGTTCAGGCGGATCGCTTCGACGCGGCGGCCAGGGCATACGATCGGGCGCTCGAGGTCTCGCCCACCCGCGTCGGCAAGGACCCGTCCGTGCTGACCGAGTATGCCGACGCACTGGCGATGTCGCAGGGGGGACAGCTGAGCGGGCGGCCGGCCGCGCTGATCGAGCGTGCCCTCCTCCTGAACCCGCGGCACCCGGCAGCGCTCGACATGGCGGGCAGCCTGGCCTTTGAAGAGGGGCGCTATGGCGACAGCGCGAGGTACTGGCGCGAACTGCTCGCCATCCTGCCGGCCGGCTCGCAGCGGCATCGCGAGCTGACAGTTGCACTAGACCGCGCGGAGCGGCGCGCCGAGGCGGCGGTCGCCCGCTAGACCTGCGCGACCTTACATTGCCCGAGCCGCGCGCCGCAGAAGTGGCGGAGCGGTACCCGGCTGGGCATAGCGCCACAGTCCGCCCAGCCGTGTCGCTGGCCTTGTGCGGCAGACGCGACAACCGGCGTCTGTTGCCGTGCGGCAACGTCTCCTCTGATACCCTACTGAGTATGCGACTCGATTGTTCGCGCTCAACGCGCCCATGAAGCAGGGGCGTGAAACTCCACCACAAACAGCGGCGCCTCAGCCGTACTCGAATTGACCTCAGAGGAGGAGGGATTGATGAAAGCAAGGTTTGCTTTGCGACCGGTTGCAGCCGCGGTCTGCGCGGCGGCGCTGCTGCCGCTCACAGCAGCGGCGACCGATGGCTACTTCAGCCATGGCTACGGCATGCGTGCCAAGGGCATGGGTGGCGCGAGCTTCAGTCTCGCGCTCGACTCGATGGGGGGCGCCAATAATCCGGCCGGCATGGCATTCGTCGGGACCCGGATCGATGTGGGAGTCGATTGGTTCAGTCCGCAGCGCAGCGCGTCGCGCAGCGGCGCTGCACCGGGTCTGAACGGGTCGGTCGACAGCGACAGCACGAACTTCTTCGTGCCGGAGTTCGGCTACAACTACATGCTTAAGCCGGATCTATCGCTCGGCGTCACGGTCTACGGCAACGGCGGCATGAACACCGACTATCCGGGCGGGCAGCTCAACTGCGGCATGGGACCGAATACGGCCAATATGCTGTGCGGCAACGGCACCCTGGGACAGGACCTGTCGCAACTGATGGTGGCACCCACGCTGGCCTGGAAGTTCGCGCCGACGCAGGCGATCGGCATATCGCCGCTTTTCGGCTACCAGCGCTTCAAGGCCGAGGGTCTGCAGGCTTTCGACAATGCGCCGGGCTTTCCGCCATTCACCTCGGCCCCGGGGTACGTGACCAACAACGGATACGACAGCTCCAGCGGCTGGGGCGTGCGCATCGGCTACCAGGGTGAGTTCGATGGCTTCCGCCTCGGGGCCGTGTACTCCTCGAAGATGCAGATGAGCAATTTCGACAAGTACAAAGGCCTGTTCGCCGAGCAGGGTGGCTTCGACATCCCGGCCAGCTACGGGGCGGGCGTGGCCTACACCGGGCTCAAGGACTGGACGTTCGCGTTCGACTGGCTCTACATCGACTACAGCGGCGTGCCGTCGATCGCGAACCAGGGCATGACCGGAGCACCGCTCGGCGCCAACAACGGGCCCGGCTTCGGCTGGCAATCGGTCAACGTGTACAAGATCGGCGTCGAGTACCAGCTCGACCCGGCCTGGACGCTGCGCGCCGGCTACAACTACTCGGAAAACCCGATCGACTCGGCCAACGTGACGTTCAACATCATCGCACCGGGCGTCGTCCAGCAGCACCTGACGCTGGGATTCAGCTACAACATGCCGGACAAGTCCAGCATCACGGTCGCGTACATGCACGCCTTCAAGAACACGGTGACCGGATCTTCGATGTTCAATGCGATCCTCGGCCCCGGAGCGGGCGGAACCGAGCAGATCTCGATGTACGAGAACAGCCTCGGCATCGCCTGGGGCAAGCAGTTCTGAGCGCCGCGCGCAGAAGCGAAAACGGCCACCTTGCGGTGGCCGTTTTCTTGTCCGGCCGACGGGGAGGAGGCTCGGCTGGACAGAAGCGTCAGGTCGTGCGCGGGCGCAAGTGGCTGAACTTGCGCTGCAGCCAGTCCATGCCGCGCGCGGCGAGCAGCAGGAAGGCCACGAAGGCGATGACCCACCATCCCATGCCAATGCCCGTCAGCGCCGGCAGGGTGACTTCGCCACTGCTGGTGGCCTTGATCCACGCTTCGAAGCCGGGCGTGAGTTCGGCGTAGGCCATGACGCCCGCCAGCATGCCGAGCGCGAACACCATGCCGTCCTTCTTGCCGGTCGCCATTGCAGCCACCGATGTGCCCGGACAGTAGCCGCCGATGATGAACCCGGCGCCGAACACCAGTCCGCCGAGGATCTGCGCCGCGTACGACGTCGGCTCGATGTAGAGGTCCGAGAGCGCCAGCATCCCTGCGGCTGAAAGCAGGAACAGTCCGACCATCGCCGTGACGATCGCGGTGAACATCACCTTCACGACCGACATGTCGAAGAGGTAGAACACGGCGGTCAGCTTGCGCGCGCTGCCGAAGCCGGCCCGCTCGAGGCAGAACCCGAAGCCGAAGCCCAGCAGTACCGCGATGGCGAGGTCAGCGACGACGCTGAATTCCATGTTGTAGGCAAGCGGCAGCATCAGATCCACTCCTTGCGGACAAAGTAGGCGAGGGCGTAGGCGGCGAGAAAGACCGACACCATGAAGACCAGGCTGCCCACGTTGAGGATCGACCCACCGGTCAGCGCCTGGCCGCTGGTGCAGCCCTTAGCGATCTTGGCACCGAAGGCAGCGAGGAAGCCGCCGCCGAACGCCAGCAGCAGCCGCTGGTTGTCCGTGACGCGTGGTCCACGCTCGATCGTCATGCCGACGCGGCCTGCCTGCGAGCCCGACACCAGGGCGCCGATGAAGGCGCCGATGAGAAGAAAGATGGTCCAGGACAGCAGGGGCGCGCCGTCATTCCAGTACCGCGAATGCACGGCGTTGGCGGTCACGTGGTCCGTGGAAAAGAGTCCCGACAGCCAGGCCGCGATCGACGAAAACGCGCCGGTGGCGCCAAGGCCGCGGCCGGTGATCACGTATGTGGCCAGCAGAACCAGGCCAAGCAGGAAACCGACGACGTACGGATTCCAGTAGGGCTTGGCCGCGGTCCGCGTTTCGCCGCGGGCACCGGAGCCAGGCATGGCTTGAGTCAGCGCTTCAGACATAAGGTTCATCCTCCAGAGTAGTCGAGCAGGCGGTCGGGGCCCCGAAGCGGATCCGGCCGCCAGGCGCAAGCTGCGCCACGCTGCTGCGACATCACTGCGCATCGGCCGGGTTGCTTCCGGCGACCCGCCGTTGTGCGCCATCGACGCCACCAAATATACCCCATGGGGTATTAAGCTGTCATCAGGCCGGCCGTGTGGATGACGGCTTTCCGGAGGGGGAAAGGAAAGCAGAGCGGGTCTGCTGGACCCGCTCTGCCTCCACCGCCTGGCCGGGAGGATGTGGCGGCGGTTACTTCGACGTCACCTTGAAGTTGCCGGCTTTGTCGATCTCGATATCGGCATTGAGGAAGCCGGCCTTGTATCCGGCATCCTTCAGCTTGTGATACGCCATTTCAGCGCGGATGCCGGTGCTGCAGTGCGCGATCACGCGTTTGTCCTTCGGCACTTCGGCCATGCGCGCGACGAGGTCTTCGTCCGGGATCAGCAGCGCGCCCTTGATCATGCCGGCGTTGGCCTCGTCCTGGTTGCGAACGTCCAGGATCAGCACGTCCACCGGCGTGTTGCGCGCCAGCTTGTTGAACTCATCGACCGCGATGGCGCCGGGGCGGGGCTTCGGGGCATATGCCACCTGGGTCAGTGCGGGCACGCCGGATTCGATCGTGTAGCCCGCGGCTTGCCAGCCGAGCAGACCGCCTTCGACCACTTGCACGTTGGTCTGGCCGGACTTGATAAGTTCCCGTGCCACCGCGACGGACTCGGCTCCACCGCGACCGTCGTACACGATGATCGGCGCCTGCAGCTTGGCGGCCGGGAAAGACTTGAGGTGCGACTTCACCGTCGCGGCCGGCATGCCGACGGCACCCTTGATGTGCCCGCTCTTGGCCTCATCGGGCGAGCGAACGTCCAGGATGACGGACGGGATGTCCTTGTCGATATAGGCTTCCTTGACGAACTGCGGCCGTGTCGCCAGGTAATCCTTGGTCTGCCATTCCGGCACGCCCTCGTGATAAACCTTGGTGTTCTTGTAGCCCAGCGCGATCGCCTTGCGCTGTGACAGCGGGCTCATCTGGCACGTCACGCCCTGGCAGAAGAACACCAGCTGCGTGTTCTTGTCGGCCGGCAGCCGGTTGACCACCTTGTCCCAGCTCGGATACGGAATGTTGACCGCGCCCGGAATCGTGCCCTGCTGGAAGCGTGGCAGCGGCCGCGAGTCGATCAGCATGAAGCTGCCTGCGCCCTGGTCGACCAGCTTGCGCACGTACGCGTAATCGACGAGGTCTTCCTTGGCGACCTTGACCGGGCCCTTGAAACGGATCTCGGTGGCCCACTTCTGGCCGTCCTTTTCAACGAAGGCGATGCGCGCCTCGTGGCCCTTCTTGATTTCGCGCAGCTGCTCGGGGGTCTTTGCCACGCCGGCGTCGTAGACCTTGAGCGTCTTCGGGTCGAAGCGGACGATCTCCTTGTTGGCATCGATGCCGAGCTGGATCGCCTGCGACTTGAAGGCGACATTCTCGAAGTAGCCCGCAACCTGGCCTGGGGCGGGCTTGTGGCAGTTGTTGCACACCGCCGGCTGACTCGGTTTCTGGGCGGGCGCCTGCGCGATTGCGCCTGCAGAGGCGAACGCCAGGGCACTCAGGACAAGGTACTGGACTTTCATGCGTTTCTCCTCCCTCGGAGCCGAGGGCTAAGCGGATGGGCCGGCGCGGTTCGATTCCTCCCGCCGGGCCGGGTTCTGGTAACCAGTCTCACATCGCCTTCGGCACGGCGACCGGGTAGCCGGCCTTCTTCCATTCGTCGAACACCATCACGACGGCCGTGACATCGGTGAAGCCGAGGTCTTGCAGCGACTTCGCGGCGAGCGTGCAGCGCCCGCCGGTCTTGCAGTACAGGTAAATCTTCTTGTTGACGTCGGTCTTGTCCGGGAATCCCACCTCGCCCCAGATGTTGAATTCGAGCAGGCCCCGCGGAAGGTTGACCGCACCGGGGATGTACCCGGCCGCATACTCCTCGGGTTCGCGCACGTCGACGATCAGGGCGTTGGTCTTGGCGTCGTACACGGTCTTGAATCCGGCCATGTCGATAGTCTTGACCTGCTTGCGGACGTTGGCGACGTACTCCTTCACGCTCGCCGGATAGTTCTGCGCGGCGACGAAGCTCGGGAAGGCGATGGCTGCGCCCAGCAGCGCGGCAGCGACGAATGTGGCTCTGCGACTTGTCATGGCTCTACTCCTGTATCAATTGGCTTCAAGATCCTTGTCCAGTGTGCCGATGTACGTGACCTAAGGCGCCGTGGCCTGCACGATGGCGCTTGCCTGGCCGGCATTCACCAGTACCCAGCGCAGTGCGAAGCCTCCGACCAGCACCAGCACGGCAGGAACGACCGTATGCGGGATGCGGTGCGCGAGTTCAAGCGCCTGCATCACGATCGGCACGAGGATGCCGACGGCGATGACGCCGATCCAGAACACCAATGCATAGCGCCCGGCGAAGAGCAGCCGCGCGGCCTCGATGTGCGAGAGCGTTGACGTCGCCAGCGACAGCAGCAGCAGCGCGATCAGCACAAGTTCCATCGCCAGCAGCGCCACGTCGGTGCGGATCAGCGCGTTGACCGCGTTCTTCTCGGGCGGCTGCGGACCCAGCGGCTGCGCCATCGCAGCCAGTGCGCCTCCGATGAGGCTGGTCGGGGCGGGGCGTCGCGGGAAGACGACGCTGGCGATGTGCATCGCCGCGGCTCCGGCGGACAGTCCCGAGACCAGGAACAGCAGCGGCAGCACGGACGTGTTCCACAGCGGCCGGGCCACCATTGTGTTGAGCAGGATGCCGGTGTAGATGCCGACGCCGATGCCGAACGCGATGTTGACGATGCCCAGCCAGCGCATGCGCCGTGGATGCTTGACGAACCAGTCCGAGGCCGCCGTCAGCGCCGGGAGCCGCCCGCCGAGCCACGGCCAGGATTCGGGAAGTCGCACCAGCGCCGAGACCAGCAAAATGGCATAGACGAGCAGCAGCACCCATGAGCCCCACGACATCGGCGAGAGCGGCTGGAACGTGATGTAAACCGCCCAGACGTAAAGCGGATGTGCGAGGTCGAGCAGCAGCGCCAGCATGCCGAGGTTCAGCGCCATGAATCCGAGCAGCGGTGTCTGCAGCGAGAAGAACGACTTTGTGTCCTCGCCCCGGGCGGTGCGCAGCATGGCGTAGCCCGCGATGACCATCATGCCGGCGACCATGCCGCCGACAAACAGGTACAGCGGGATCTCCCAGCCCCAGACGTGGAGCGTCGGGTCGATGCCCGGGTTGTGACGAGTACTCGTGACTTCCAGCATGACTCGCGCTCCTTACGTCAGGTAGAAGACCCGCGGCCGCGTACCGGCCTCGGGCAGCAGCGTGTGCCACTTGCGGGTGCGCAGCAGCGAGGACACGGTGCTCTTCGGATCGTCCAGGTCGCCGAAATACATGCAGTGGGTCGGACACACCGACACACAGGCGGGATCCTTGCCGTCCTTGATACGGTGGTCGCAGAACGTGCACTTGTCGACATAGCCTTTGGGATGCACGTAGCGCGCACCGTACGGGCAAGCAGATATGCACGCCTTGCAGCCGATGCAGCGCTCAGCCGTCACCTTGACGATGCCCAGCTCGGATACATGGCTGGCGCCGGTCGGACAGCAGTGCACGCAGGGCGGGTTCTCGCAGTGGTTGCAGCGTTCCGAGCGGATCTCCATCGTCAGGTCGGGAAACGTGCCGCGAACCTCGGTCGTGATCCAGTCGCGGCTGAAGCCGACCGGCACGTTGTTCTCTGTTTCGCATGCGACGACGCAGTCCATGCAGCCGACGCACTTGCGGGTGTCGATGACCATTCCGTAGCGCGCCATCTCAGGCCTCCTTCACCAGCGTGACGAAGTTCGCGTGAATGCTGGTGCCGCCCATCAGCGGATCCGTCGCGTACCTCGTGTTGAGCTGTGCCGCGCTGGCTCCGCGCTGCCCGCCGAACTTCGCCATCGTGTTGCGCTGCCCGAAGCCGTACACCATGTAGACCGTGTCAGGACGGATGCGCTGTGTCGCCTTGACCCTGATCCGGCTCGACTCGATCCCGTCCTGGTTCTTCAGGCGGACATACTGTCCGCCCTTGACGCCCAGCCTGGCCGCCGTCGCGGCGTTCACCCAGAGTTCGTTTTCCTGCATCAGACTGGTCAGCAGCGGGTTGGACTGTGTTCGACTGAACGTGTGGACAGGCGAGCGACCCGTCACCAGGCGCATGTAGCCCTCGGGCGGAGCGGGGTGCCGCGTGTATTTGGGTACCGGGTCGAATCCCTTCTTCGCCAGTTGGTCGGACCAGAACTCGACCTTGCCGGAAGGCGTGTCGAAGGCGAGCTCGAGGCCTTCCTCGACCGTGATGGGCTGTTTGCCGGCGAGGATGACGCCGTCCTTCTCCAGGGCCGCGAAGCTGAAGCCACCTTTTTCGACGCGGTACGCGAGGTACTCCTTGATGTCCTTGAAGGGCATGCACTCGGGAATGCCCAGCTTGCCGGCCAGTTCCTTCGCGATCCACCACGCCGGCCTCTGCTCCGCCGGCGGTGCCACAACCGGCTGCCGCAGCGCCATCCAGCCGCGGCGGCCCCACCCGGTCAGCAATTCGTCATAGCGTTCCAGGAACACGGTTTCGGGCAGCACGACGTCGGCGTAGCCGGCGATCTCGCTGGGCACGGTGTCGACAACGACCAGCAGATCGAGCGCCTGGATCGCCTTCAGCGTCTCGGCCTCGTTCGGCAGGGCGTTCATGATGTTCGTCGAGTAGACGAACCAGCCCTTGATCGGATACGGCTTGCCGGTGATGGTCGCTTCCCGGATGCCTGTCGTGACGGGCTCGTCGGCGAACGGATAGCGCTCGCCATTCGGGTTGTCGGCCATCGGCCGATCCGACTGTGGATACTTCGGCAACGGGAACGCCGGGACCTTGATGCCGGACTGCACGAACAGACCGCCCTTGCGGCCCCAGTTGCCCATCAGCGCATTGAGCAGGGCGATCGCGCGGCTGCGCTGCGTGTCATCGCCGTACCAGTTGACGCGGCGACCCGGGTGAATGATCGTCGCCGGCCGGCGCGCGGAGAATTCGCGCGCGGTCACGCGGATCATCTGGGCCTCGATGCCGGTTTCCGCGGCCGCCCACTCGGGCGTGTAGCGGGCGATTTCTGCGGCGAACTTGTCGAATCCCGTGCCGTACCGTTCCACGAATGCCTTGTCGTAGCGCCCCTCGCTGACCACGACGTTCATCCAGGCCAGTATCAGCGCCAGGTCGGTGCCCGGTTTGATCGGAAGCCAGTATTTGGCCTTGCTGGCGGCCGTTGAGTAGCGCGGATCGACAACGATGATCGGGATCCGCCGCTCGATGGCCCTGGCGAACTCCTGCACCTGCGAGTTGTGCATGTTCTCGCCCAGGTGGGAGCCGAGCAGCACCAGGCAGTCGGTGTTCTCGATGTCCGTGGGTTCGGGCGAGCCGAGCCCGGTGCCGAAGGTCAGCAGGAACCCGATGTCGCGCGGACCGCGGCACTGCGCGAACGAAGGGGCTCCGATGTTGATGGCCCCGTACGACTTGAGCACATGCAGGATGAAGCGCGCGCCGATGCCGTGGTTGAAGGCTGCAATCGACTCGGGCCCGTACTCGGCCTTGATCTTCTGCATCTTCTGCGCGACGACGTCGAGTGCCTCGCTCCAGGTGACGGACTTCCACTGCTCCTTGCCGCGCTCGCCGACGCGTATCAGCGGTGTGCGCAGACGGTCGGGATCGTTGACCGAGCCGACCGCACCGGTGCCGCGCGGGCAGAGCCGCCCGCGACTCTGCGGGTCGATCGGATTGCCTTCGAACTTCCACAGCCTGCCGTCGCGCACATAGGCGATTCCGCCGCAGCGCCAGAAGCACATTTCGCAGAAGGTCGGGATGGTCTTGACTTCACCGGGAGCGGCCGGCGGGCCGGCGGCCATCGCGGTCCGCGGTACGGGATCGAGCTCGGCGGCTGCGCCGGCGAGCACGGTGGCGGAAGAGATCTGGAGGAAGCGCCGGCGTGAAACGGCTTGCGTCATCGTTTTGCCCTACCCCGTAGGGTATTAAACGATGAGTATTTTCCTCTGTGGGGTATGCATTCCGTTGACCCGAGTCAATGCGGGCGCCGCGTCCGAGCGGGCGCTCGAATTCGGTTTGTTACCGGAGGTAACGGACTAGAGCAGCCCCGTGCCGGAAAGCGCCTCGAACGTGACCCGCGTCAAGTCGGCGAGCTGCGATGTGGTGTCGGAACCGCCCGGACTGGTTGCCCGCCCCGACCACATCAGCTTCCCTGTCGTCGCATCGACGATGGCGGTGTCGGCCGCAAACGCTTCATTCGGCGCGCCGCCGCCGACCGGCAGCGTGATGCCGCCGCCCACGCTGCCGCCGCGATAGCCGCCGCCATAGCTGCCGCTGCCACCCCCGCCCCCGATGCCGATGCCGATCGTGGGCGTCGAGCTGACCGCGGGCGTGAAAGTGCTGATCGAGCTGCGATAGACCGCCCTCGCATTGGCGCGCTTCGCAGCCGCCTCCACGACGTCCGGTGCCGGCGGAGCATTGGGGCTCAGAGCCGCGAACTTCACCGTCTTGACGCCTTTGGCCTCGAGCTGGCTCGCGGCCTGGTCCTCGCACACGGCCTGGGTCGTGAAGTCGCGGGCCTGGCACACGACCAGCACCGTCGCGCCACGCAGCGATGTGCCGGCGAACTCGGGGTTGGACCATTGGGCGTCCATCTTCGTCGTGGCGCACGCGGCCACGACGACTGTCAGAGCAAGCAGAACAGGGAGGCAGGCGGCGCGGTTAGACAGCATCGTGCGTTCCGGTCGATCAGTGTGAAAGTCGCATTGTGCTTGGCGGCGCGAGGAGTGCCAACCGGTGTCACCCTGACCTGAGCATGGAACAGGGCAGTCGCGCCCTCGTTACACTGAATGTCCAATGCGAAGGAGGGGGCATGGACGTTTCACGGAGCTGGGTTGTCGCGCTGCTGCTGGGCGCGGCGCTTCATGCCGATGTCGCCGCACAGACGCCCGAGTGGCCAGCGGTCGGCGAGCCTGCCACGGTGTCGCGCGCGGCGGGCCGCTGGCTGTGGGCCGATCTGGTGTCGACCGATACCAGCCGGTCGGCCGAGTTCTACGGCAAGGTCTTCGGCTGGACGTTTCGTCCGGTCGCGGCGGCGGATGGAGCGGCCGGATACCTGACGATCCTTTCCGACGGCCGTCCCATCGGGGGCATCGTTCCCGCACGTGGCCGCATTGAGCGCGGCGCGCGCTGGATCGGGCTGGCCAGCGGCGATCCCAAGACCATGGTCGGGCGCGCGCAGGAGCGGGGCGGCGCGGTCGCCACGGCGCCCGTTGTACTGCCGGGCCGCGGCGAATTCGCGGCATTGCGCGATCCTGCCGGTGCGTACTTCGCGATCGTTCGTACCGAGCGGGGCGACCCGAGCGATCACCTGGGCCGCGTGAACGAATGGCTCTGGTTCGAGCTCTGGACCGACGACCCCGGCAAGTCGGTCGATTTCTACCGTGATGTGTTCGGCTACGCCGTCGGCGCGGCCGAGGGGCGGGCCGACGCCTACATTCTCTCGGCCGGCGGGCGGGCGCGCGCCGGCGTAATGCGCAGTCCGGATCCCAAGCTGCCGGCCGCGTGGATTCCGTACGTGCGGGTTGCCGACCTGCCGGCGTCGGTCGCACGTGCGGTTGCCCATGGCGCGCGGGTCGTCGTGGCGCCGCAACCGCATCACCGCTCGCAGGTGGCCGTGCTGATGGATCCTCTGGGCGCTCCGTTCGCGATGGCAGACTGGAGGCCGCGATGAAGCGCATCCTTCAATACATGGCGATCGTTGCCGCGATCGCGGGTCTGGGCGGCTGCGCGGGTTACAACCTGCAGCTCGGGACCTCTGCCAGCACGGCCCGTTCGGCGGGGTTCTTTGAGGTCTACCAGATTCCGGCGACGAGCCTTTCGCCGTGGACGGAGCGGACAGTGCCGCTCGCCCCACCGCCCGGGCAGGACGGGGCCTCAGGTGTCAGTACGCTTCCGGCTACGCGCGATGCCCTGCCGCCAGAGCGGCCCGCATAACGCCGCTTCTCTCGGTGAGCAAGGCGCCGCGGAGACGGCGACAGGGCCGCACCCGTCGTTCAGTCCTGGGTCCAGGGCAGGCCGTGTCTGCGCCAGCCATCGATTTCGCCACGGCGGCCGTCGATAGTGCGCTGGCCCTCGAATCCTTCCAGCACGTTGTACACGCGGGTGAAGCCCGCGGCCGCGGCCGCACGCGCAGCGGAATGCGAGCGAATGGCACTGCGACACAGCAGCAGCACCGGCTGGTCGCGTCGCGCGACATCACGCAGGGCGCTGACGAACATTGCGCTAGGGAGGATGTCGTTGCCGCGCCATTCGATGTTGACCGAGCCGGGAACAGAGCCAACGAACTTGAATTCCGCCGGGGTCCGCACGTCGACCAGTTTTGCCCGTTGCCGGCTGACGAGCGACCAGGCCTCGCGCGGCGTCACCGCGCCAGCGTAGGGCAGTTCAAGTTCGATGCGGCGGGTGCCCGCAAGATCGAAAATCGCGTCGACTTCGGATTCGCAGGAGGGCGCGGCTGGCGCTGCAGTGAGAACGGTCATGGCGTGTGGGCAAGGGATGGACTCTCCGCACGCTAAGGCCTGGGCGGTCCCTTGCAGCGACGATTGCGGCATATGCATACAACCGCAGTCCGTGTCGCCCAAGGTTTGGCGCGCAAACTACCGGCACATCACCGCTGTACTGGATGGGCGCCAGCGGTGTGAAGGCATCGGAGCCCGTTGCGGTTAGACTCCGGCCCCGACGCATTGACGGCCCGGCGTCAACGATGTGCGGGCGCGATCCGTTAGCTCTCTGCCGGTTTCGGCATTCCACCAACGCAATTTACGGAGTCCTACCCATGAAGAAACTGCTTGCTGCCGCGCTGCTCGGCGCATTCGCCCTCGTCCAGGCGCCCGCATTCGCACAGGACAAGAAGGCTGCCGAGCCGGCAAAGGCCGACGCAGCGAAGGCGGAAGCCAAGAAGGCCGAACCGGCGAAGGCGGAGGCCAAGGCCGCTGAAGCCAAGAAGGACGACGCGAAGAAGCCCAAGAAGGGCGGCTGCTAAGTCGAGGGTATAGGGCGCCCGGTCGTTCGACCGGGCCCCATTTCCCTGTGCCGGGCTTTCCCGGCGCAGGGGCTGTCCCGAAAGTTACTGCAGGCCCTTGGCCTTCAGCAGTGACAGCGTCGAGGGATACTGATCACCTAGTCCATTCGTCGCGCCGTTCTTGAGCGCCAGGTTCAGGTGCTTGCTCGCCTGCTCCGGGTTCCCCAGACGGGAATAGGTGACTCCCAGCCAGTAGTGAAACTCCGGCGAATAGCTGGCGCGCGCCACTTCGCGTGCGAACATCTCGCGCGCCGTACTCAGGTCATTGCGCTTCAGCGCGGCCATGCCCTGGCTGAAATAGTGGTACGGCGGCTCGGGGTCGATGCTGGCAAGCGTCCGGAGCAGCTCACCGGCCTCAGCCTGGCGATCCTGACGCAGGTAGACCTCGGCGAGGTTCGACATCGCCCGCGTGTGCACTGGGTCGAGTTGCAGCACGCGCCTGAAGGCAAGCTCGGCGGGGCCCAGATCGCCGTGGCGGACGTACACGATGCCCAGCGTATTCACGGCGCTTGCGAAATCGGGGCTCTGGCGGACGGCTTCACGTGCCCACGCGTAGGCCTCGTCGACACGGCCGCGCAGCAGGGCCTCGACCGCGCGGTTGTTCATGAACATGGCGACGATCGTCTGTTCCGTGACCTCGCGCGTCCGCACCTTGCTGGCGTCCTCGGGTGGGAGAAAGTCGATCGTGTAGGAGCGCGATAGCGGATCGGCGCGCTGCTGCATCGGCGGACCCAGCGTCACATTGACGTGTCCGGTGCGCAGCAGCAGCGAGCCGCTGCGGCTCCAGGATTCTTCCCTGACGGCGCTTTGGTAGCGGACCTGTAGTCCGAGTTCCTTGGCGAAGGCGGCTGTCATGATGACGAGCGACAGGCAGTTGCCGGCGCGCGCGTCGAAGGCCTCAGCGGCGTTGCGCGTGATTGTCGCGTCGTAGTCGAGCTTCAGCTGTCCCTTGCGCAGCAGTGCATCGATGAGGCTGAGCTGGGTTCCGTTCGTCCGGAACTGCGAGTGGATCTCCGTCCGCACGTAGTCCCGCATCGCATCGCTCAGCGCAAAGACCTGCTCCGCGCTGACATCGACGGTCGTCCTGGCAAACAACTGGTCCTGGAACAGATCATCATGCGGCGGCGGTGCGTGCGATGGCGACGCGCAGGCGGCCAGGAAGGCGCTGCCGGCCACCGCGATCGAGCCCATGGTGCGCCGCAGCCAGGCAATGAAACCGCGAGCGCGTCGACCGGAACCGATGTCCGGACAAGGACTTCCGCGCGCCGCCCCCATTTCCTTCCTTCTCTTGCCGCCGCTCGTCTGCACGATGGGACAAGGGTCCTGCAGAAGTTCGGCGCGGTCAAGTCGCCACCGACGAGTCCGGGTAGGGGATAGCCGGACGGCACTTGCCGGCGACCGACGACCCATCAAGGCGGCCGGACGCCAGGTGCAGCCGAAACAAACCGTCAACCAGGCCATACGGGACTGAAACAGGGCGACAACCTCGACTTTCCAGAATGCACACACCGGTCGACGACGTGGTGTCGACGGCCGCTGCACTCTGGAGACCGTCATGCCATGGGCCGTATGGACGCCCGCCGTTGAGTCGGGTGATGTCGCGCTTGATCGCCATGCCGGGATCAACGCCACAACCGCAAAGTTGCCCTTTCGGTCGGGAGCCGTGGCATGACGTCGGCCGCCTGGCGCTCAGTGGCCGCGGCCACCACGCTGATGGCGCTCATCATGGGATCGAGATCGGCGTTCGGTCTCTTCCTGTCACCGCTGAACAGTGCAACCGGGATCGGCCTGGCGGGACTGGCCTTTGCCATTGCGGTGGGACAACTGGCACAGGGGGTGGCGCAGCCGGTGCTGGGCGTGCTGGCCGACCGCTACGGTGCCCAGCGCCTCATCCGCTGCGGCGCGCTGATCCTCGCGCCAACCACGCTTGCGGTGGCGATGGCCGACAGCCTGCTTGCCATGTGCGCTGCCATGGTCCTCATGGCACTCGCCAGCAGCGCCGTCGGTAGCAACAACCTTCTCATCGCGGAAGTGGGCCGCCGCGTGCCGCTGGAGCGCCGTGCCGTAGCGTTCGGCATCGTCAGTGCGGGGGGATCGGCCGGGCAGATGCTGTTCGGGCCGGCGACCCAGGGGCTGATCGATATGCAGGGCTGGGTCGCCGCCCTGGTTGCCACGGCTCTGATGAGTCTGCTCGCCTGGCCGCTGGCGCGAAGTCTCGGATCGCAAGCCCAGGCACCTGCGGCACGCGGGCATGTGGAGACGCACGACGAGTCTGACGCGCTGCGCTCGACCGCGTTCTGGCTGATCGCCGCCAGCTACGCGGTATGCGGGTTCCACGTCGGATATCTGACCACGCACATGCCGGGCGTCATCGAACGCTGCGGGCTGCCCGCATCGCTGGCCGGAATCTGGCTCGCCGTGCTTGGTGTCGCCAACATTGCAGGCAGCCTCTCCGTGGCCTGGTGGCTGCGTCGCGCCTCCTCGCGCGCGGTTCTGATGGGCATCTTCGGGCTGCGCGGCGCATCGGTCGCCCTGCTGCTTGCGCTGCCGCCGAGTGCTGAGGCGATGCTCGGATTTGCGGTGTTGATGGGCCTGACCTACATGGCGCTGCTGCCCGCGATCTCGCAACAGGTCGCCGAGCGCTTCGGCATGGGGCGCATGGCGACACTGTTCGGGGTCGTCTCGCTGGTACATCAGGTCGGCAGTTTCAGCGGCATCTGGCTGGGCGGTGTGGTCGCCGCCGCCACTGGGCGCGACGGGCTGCTGTGGTCGATCGACATCGGACTGGCGTTGTTGGCGATCGCTTTGCAGTGGCGCCTCGGTTGGGGGCCGGCGCAGCGGACCCGCATGCAACTGCGCTCGGCGTGAGTGAGGCGACGATGGGGAAGTGCAAAGCCTGGACGACCGCTGGGGCACGAACAACGATCAGGGGGCGTGTCCGATGGATGCTCGTCTGAAGCGCGCTTACTGGCAGCTCACGGCGCTGGCGATGGCGGCCCACTTCGGCGGATGGGAACCGGGACTCGGCGCGGCCATTGCCATCACGGCGGGACAAACGATTCACTTCGCGGCCGAGGGGTGCGGTCCGCGGGCGTTCGAAGTGCAGGTGCGTGCTGCGTTTCTAGCACTGCTCCTGCTGGGGCTTGCGCCTCCTTTGTGGCCAATCCACGCCGCGCAATTCGTCGGCGTCAATGTGAGGCTGGTCACTGACTACTGCCCGCTGGCGCGACTGCTCGCGCTGGCGCCGTGGAATCGAACTGTGCCGCTGAGTTGGAGCCTTGCGCGCTGGCTCTTGGTGTCGCCGCCGGCGCCGGGATCGATCCTCGACCGGATGCCACGGGACCCCCGCACCGCCGGAAGCAGCGCCGCGCCGCCTGCGTGATTGCCGTTGAGCCTAGCGAGCGGACAGCACTTCTGGATTGATGACATTGATCGGCGCGCCCGCAGCGTAGGCGACGACCTGATCGAAGATGTCGGAAAACTGCAGGTCGTACTCTTCGCGGGTCACATAGCCGATGTGCGGCGTGCAGATGACGTTGTCCATCGTCAGCAGCGGGTGAGTCGGATCGCGCAACGGCTCCTCTTCGAAAACGTCGACGGCGGCGAACCCCGGCCGCCCCGCACGCAGGGCGGCAACCAATGCACCTCCCTCGACCAGCTGGGCGCGACTGGTGTTGACGAATATGGCCGTCGGCTTCATCGCTGCGAGATCGGCGGCCGTGACGATGCCGCGCGTCGCGTCCACCAGCCGCATGTGCAGGGTCAGCACGTCACTGCGTTCCAGGAAATCTGCCTTGCTTTGTGCCACTTCGTAGCCGTCGGTCCGGGCGCGTTCGCGCGAAGCCTCGCGGGCCCACACCAGAACGTTCATGCCGAAGGCCCGCCCATAGCTTGCAACGGTCGCGCCGATGCGGCCGTAACCGTAGACGCCGAGGCACTTGCCGCGCAGCGTGTCACCGACGCCGGTCTGCCACACGCCGGCCCGCAGCGCCGCGACCTGCTGCGGCAGGCGGCGCGCCGCGGCCAGGACCAGCGCCCAGGTGAGTTCCGCAGCCGCGTACGAAGGCGTGCCCGGATGCAGGTCCGAAGACACGATGACGCCACGCCGCGTGCAGGCCGGCACATCGATGTGCGGATAGACGCTGCGCTGGCTGATGAGCCGCAGCTTGTCCAGACGCTCGAGCAGCGGGGCGCGAATCTGCGTGCGCTCGCGGATCAGGACCAGGACCTCCGTCTCCTTCAGCCGCTCGGCGAGCGCGTCCACCTCCTGCACGTGGTCGTTCCAGACCGTGACCTCGTGTCCTGCCAGCTTGCGGAAGCAGGGCAGCGTGCGCAGGGTGTCGAAGTAGTCGTCGAGGATCGTGATCTTCATGCGGACAGGTCGCTCAGGCGCAGGTGCCCGCGCGACCGTCGAGCCGCGCGGTACTGGCTGGCAGCATATCGAATGCCACTCGACCGACCTCAGGCTGCTTCGAGCAGCGCGGCTCCGCGGTCCTCCGTCCACATGGCCGTGGCATCCAGGAAGCCACCGATGCGCCAGGTCAGTGCGTGCGGGTGCGTTATCGGCCCCATGTGTCCGGCATGCGCCACAAACTCATGCGTTGCGCGCGGCATTGCGGCGCGCAGGAGCTCGGCGATCCTGCGAGTCGACCGGCGTGTCCCTGCTCCGGTCATGCAGAGGATCGGCATTTCGAGTTGTGACAGCGCGGCCCGGTTCAGCGTGTCCTTGAACAGCGCGTCGAAGTGCCCGATGACCGACGCGATGCGCGCGACGATGATTTGCCGGGCTACGGGCGGAAGGCGCTCCCACGCGCCGTCGCCCGACCAGAAGTCGACGAAGCGTTGTGCGGCACGCGCGCCGTGGCCGAGATCGAACCAGTTACGGATGGACTGGGCCGCGATCAGGATCTCGGTGGTCGCGCGGTCGCGCGGCTGGTAGTCCAGCAGCAGCCGGAAGAGCACGGGTTCATAGACCGCGACACTGGCGATGCGCTCCGGCATCCGCGCCGCCAGCTTCAGCGCCAGGGC
>DAOMFI010000047.1:0-21488 GCA_035429725.1 Burkholderiaceae bacterium
AAGCCAGAGCGAAAGAAACTCGCGGTTCGGCTCGCCGCCGGACCCATCGGCAGCCTCACCGCCCGGAACACCGAGCGCCCGCGCGTAAAGCGCCGCGCGCTCGGCCTCCGTCATCCGGTCCCCCGCCCGCCACAGCCGATACAGCGCCCGACCCGCCGGTCCGCGCCCCAGCGGCAGCAGCCCTCGGTTGAACAAATCGACGATTCGGTCCAGCACTCCGAACACACCCGCCTGTTCGAGCAGCCAGACGGAGTAGATGACGCCCACTGCCCGAATGTTGTCGGAGACGATCTCGACGTCGGTAGCCGTTTCCAGGTCCGCAAGTTCGATCGACATAGACGCTCCTCGTCCGGCCAGCGTGCGCGCCGTCATGCGCGGGGGATAAACGGTGCGCCGCCGGGGAGGAGACGTCAACCGGTCGCGTGTCCGCGCCGCAGGTGCGCGACCGGTCCGTCTGCGGGCCGCCGCGCCGCAGGCCGAGGGGCGCCGTGCCCCGGGCAGCTCGGCAAGACACAGCCGTGGCCGATAATCACGGAAGACTTCGAGGGCTAGCCATGAACACTCCGACCAAGTACCTCCTCGACGAATCACGCATGCCGAAGGCCTGGTACAACATCCAGGCGGATCTGCCGAAGGCGCTGCCGCCGGTCCTGCATCCGGGCACGCTCAAGCCGATCGGGCCGGATGATCTCGCGCCGCTCTTCCCGATGGACCTGATCCTGCAGGAGGTGAGCACCGAGCGCGAGATCGAGATTCCGCCGCAGGTGCGCGAGATCTACCGCCTCTGGCGGCCGGCGCCGCTGTACCGCGCGCACCGGCTGGAGAAAGCACTCGGCACGCCGGCCAAGATCTTCTACAAGTACGAGGGCGTGAGCCCGGCCGGCAGCCACAAGCCCAACACCGCCGTGCCGCAGGCCTTCTACAACTGGGCGTGCGGCATCAAGCGGCTGACGACCGAGACCGGCGCAGGCCAGTGGGGCACGTCGCTCGCATTTGCCGGGTCGCTCTTCGGCATCGAGGTGCTGATCTTCCAGGTGCGGGTGTCGTACGACCAGAAGCCGTACCGCCGCGCGGTGATGGAAACCTACGGCGCGCGGTGCCTGCCGTCGCCGTCGAGCGAAACGCAGTACGGCCGCCGCGTGCTGGCGGAGCGGCCCGATCATCCGGGCAGCCTGGGCATCGCCATTTCAGAAGCGGTGGAGCTTGCCGCGCAGCGCGAAGACACCAAGTACGCGCTCGGCTCGGTGCTCAACCACGTGCTGATGCACCAGACCGTGATCGGGCTCGAGTCGATCGAGCAGATGCAGATGGCCAACGAGTGGCCGGATGTCGTCGTCGGCTGCACCGGCGGCGGCTCGAACTTCGCGGGCATCGCGTTCCCGTACATCGGCCACGGCCTGCGCGGCGGCAAGAGCCCGCGCATCGTGGCAGTGGAGCCGGCGGCCTGCCCGTCGCTGACGCGCGGCCGCTACGCCTACGACTTCGGCGACACCGGCCACATGACGCCGCTCACCAAGATGCACACGCTGGGCTCGAGCTTCACGCCGCCGGGCTTCCACGCCGGCGGCCTGCGCTACCACGGCATGGCGCCGCTGGTGTCGCACCTGAAGCAGCTCGGCAAGATCGAAGCCACCGCCTACACGCAGAACGAGTGCTTCGCGGCCGGCGTGCTGTTCGCCCGTGCCGAGGGCATCGTGCCGGCGCCGGAGGCGAACCACGCGGTGAAGGGCGCGATCGAAGAGGCACTGCGCTGCCAGCGCGAAGGCCGCAGCGAGACGATCCTCTTCAACCTGTGCGGCCACGGCCACTTCGACATGAGTGCCTACCAGACCTACTTCGCCGGCGGGCTGAAGGACGAGAGCTACGACGAGAAGGAACTCGCGATGGCGCTCGCCGGGCTGCCGAGCGTGCCTGAGCCGGCCTGATGAATGCGGGCGGCCCCGCGCTCGGGGCCGCGCCGGATCAGGTGCTGTGCGCGTTCGTCGCGCCGCGCAATCGTCGCCGCGTCGTAGCGGGTGTCTGGCGCAAAGAGGGTCCGCTGTGCCCTGAACGGGTCAGCTTCTGGCCTTCGCCACCTTGAACTTCCGGTCCAGCGTCCACCGGCCGCGGGTGAAGCTGACCCGCGCGAGCGCAACGGCAGTGTCATCACTGACCGGTGCGAGCGTCACGCTGAAGGTTTCGGTAACGCGCGCGTAGCGCACCTGCGGGTCGGACTGGGGTTCTTCCAACGGGTCCGTCGCCAGAGCAGCCACAGGACGGCAGGGCTGCTCTGCGTAGTGCAGCAGCACCAGCAGCGCCTCGCCGCGGACCGGCAGCGCGATCGAGGCGGGCGCACTGACTTCGATCTCCTCGCCACGAGGATTGAACGCCAGGCCGGGCGCGATGACCACCTGCGTGTTGCTGCCGGTGCTTTCCAGGCTGACCTGCAGGCCGGTCACGATGCCGGCACCATGCAGCAACCGGTTGCGACGATGAAGCTTGTGCCGAACGTAGTCCTGCCCGGCCGTCAGGTCGGCAGCGGTCAGCAGCGCGCCTTCGAAATAGTTGACGCGCTGCGGGCCCGGTGGACAGTCGCCCGCGCCGCTTGGGCCGGCCAGTGTCTCGGCGAGTTGCGCTACGCGCCGCGCCAGCGCGCGGCCATTCGCGTCAAGGGTCTCAGTGCGGTAGGTGAGTTCCGTCAGCGCGTACGCGAGCAGTTCGAGCACGGTGCTGCCGGGGTCATGCGTGTTGTGGCTCGTCCAGTCGGCAACCCGCGCCACTTCACGCGCGAGCGCATTCGCCAGCGACTTCCACTGCGAGGTGCTCAGTGTTTGCATGCGGTCTACTTTCGGTAGCGGCCGAGTCCGCGCGTGTGGTCGTTGGTCAGGCAGCGCGGGACCGTGTCTCCGCCTGGCTCAGCTCTCTCTTCCATGGCGTGCTCTGCACGAGACTGCCCGCCCGCATCCCGCCCCGGTGGCCCGCCGCGGTCTGCGGGTCGAGCGTCGAACGGTCAACGAACAGCCGATAATCGCACGCGATACTGCCCAACGCCTGGAACGCAGTCGTTCCAACCGGAGCCCGGATTCCATGACCCTGACCCACATCCTCGTCGACTTCGAAAACGTCCAGCCCAGCGCCGCCGACATCGGCCTCGTGCGCGGGGAGAACCTGCGGCTCACGATCTTCCGCGGGCCGGGGCAGATGAAGTACGCGGCCGACGTGGCGGAAGCCTGGCAGCCGCTGGGCGCCAACCTCACTTTCGTTCGTTGTGCCAAGGCCGGGCGCAACGCGTCGGATATGCACATCGCCTTCCACCTTGGCGAGCTGGTCGCAGCACAGGCGCGGCCGGGTGGCAAGGAAGCACGCTTCGTCATCGTCTCGCGCGACACGGACTTCGATCCGCTGCTGCTGCACATCCGCAGCCAGGGCTTCGAGGCAATGCGGGTCGCGTCGATCAAGGCCGCTCTCGGGGGCAAGGCCGCGGAAGCCGCCGAGACCCGGGCGCCGAAAGCTCGCGCACCACGCAACGCACCGGCGCCGGCCGCCGCCGCCAAGGCCGTTGCAGGCAAGACGCCGGCACGCAAGGCCGCTGCAAAGAAGGCACCCGCCGCAAAGAAGGCAGCGGCACCCGCGAGGAAGGCGGCCGCGGCTCCGACGGCGACCAGGGCGGCCAGCGCGCCGGATGCGCTCGCCAAGGTCATCGAAAGCCTCAAGCGGATGGGCGAGAAGCGGCCGGGCAAGCGCAAGGGGCTCGAGCGACACATCGAGTCGCACCTCGGGCGCAACCTGGCACCAGGGCAGTTGCAGGCGCTGATGGAAGAGCTCGAGCGCGAGCACGTGCTGCTCATCAAGGACAACAAGGTCGAGTACCTGCCAAAGGCGAAGAAGTAGGCGGGTGCGCGACCTCGCGTGGCGCCGGCATTTTAGAAAGTTCTACCTTCAATCGGCGGCGTGTGACCCGACGCATGATGCCTGACGGCACAGAAGCCAGCATTCAAGTGGTTAGCGCGGGTCCGCGCTGGTCGCAGGTTCGCCAATGAAGGAGGATGTATGGTCACGCGTCAAACCACAACGAAACGCCGAACCGCCACGAAGCGTCGCGTTCCGCTCGCGACAGCAGGGGCACAACGCATGGAAGAGGCCAAGGCCCAATTCCATGTGGCCGAGCGCAAGCTGAAAAAGGCGGGCCACGCTGCCGCCCTGACGGCCGAAGAGCGCATGGAAGCGGCGAAAGTCCAGTTGCATGCCGCCGAGCGCAGGCTGCAGAAAGCCCGGCGCGCTGCGGCGACGTTTGCACGCAGCTACATGCGTGAAATGACCGCGGCTGTCGAGGCTTCACGCGAACCGATGCATTCACTCTGGCTCACGATGAAGCGCACCGGTCGCCACATCGCACGGGATGCTACGTCGGCCTGGCGTGAAGTCATGCCAGCGCTGCCGAAGGCGATGAAGCCGGTTTCCGGCCGCGCGGTGCGTCGTACGCCAGCGTAGCCTCGCGGCCGCACGCAACGCCACGCCGAGCTCCCAGTGGAGGGTGGCATCACGTGGCGTTGCACTGATTGCCATCGCGGCGGGAACGGCTGGAAGCAGGCCGCGGCCATCTGTAGGGCGCCTGGAGTGCCTTCCGCCTCGATGCGGGGGATTTTGCATGCCGCGCGCGTTCGCGCCGCGGTAAAGTCATCGGCGTGACCACGCGCAGGTTCGATCTGGTGCTCTACGGCGCCACCGGCTTCGTCGGTCGGCGTGCCGCCGCCTACCTGGCCCAGCGCCGCACGCGCAGGAAGCTGCGCTGGGCGATCGCCGGGCGTGACGCGCACAAGCTTGCGGCGCTGAAGCAGGAACTCACGGCCGACGCTGATTCGGCGGCACTGCCGGAGATCATCGTCGCCGAGAGTTCTGACGTGACTGCCGTCACGGCAGTGACTGCGTCGGCCCGCGTCGTGATCTCGACAGCGGGTCCCTATGCGCTCTATGGCGATGCCCTCGTCGACGCCTGCGTGCAACAGCGCACGCATTACGCGGACATCACCGGCGAGACGAGCTGGGTTCGGCGCGTGATCGACCGCCATCATGCGCGCGCGGCGCGCGACGGCACGCGCATCGTGCCGTTTTGCGGCTTCGATTCGGTGCCGTCGGACCTCGGCACGCTGCTGCTGGTACGGCACATCGAGAAAGCCTTCGGCGCGCCGTGCGTCGAGGTGAAGGCGTATTTCCGGATGATGGGCGGGTTCAACGGCGGCACGCTCGCAACCAACGCGTTGCGCTTCGAGACGCGCGACGTCGAGACAGGACGCGATCCGTTCCTGCTGAATCCTCCCGGACGGCACTCGGCATCCGAGCGGCGGAGCAGCGAGGATCCGCGCGGCGCCCGCTACGACACCGCGATCGGCGCCTGGGTCGCGCCATTTGTGATGGGGCCGATCAACACCCGCGTGGTCCGGCGCAGCGCGGCCCTCAACGCCACGTATCGCACCCCGTACGGGCCGCGCTTCCGCTACCAGGAGTACACGAAGTTCAGCCCGCCGCTCGCTGCCGCGAAGGCCACGGCGCTCGCCGCGGCGATGCAGGGGTTCGAGCGGATCATGGAGTTCGGAACCGCGCGACAACTGCTCGGCAAAGTCCTGCCGCAGCCGGGCGAAGGTCCGTCCGAAGCGACGATGGCCAACGGCTGGTTCAAGACCGACCTCGTCGGATGCACTGCCGACGGACGCCGCGCGCGGGTGCGCATCGCCTACGACGGCGACCCGGGCAACCGGGCGACGCTGCGCATCCTCTGCGAGGCCGGCCTCGCTCTGGCGTTTGATGGTCCGAGGCTGCCCGGCGGACCCCGGCGCGGCGGCGTACTGACGCCGGCCACCGCGCTCGGTGAAACACTGGTGCCGCGGCTGCGTGCCGCGGGCTTCGAGATTTCTGTCGGCGACTAGCGCAGCGCGCTGAGGTTGCCGGGCAACATCCGGCGCAACGTGTTGTCGCGCACGACGTGGTGGTGAAGGAGTGCCGCCGCCGCGTGCAGTCCGATCAGCGCATATCCCGCGGTGGCGATTGCCTCGTGCACGTCTTCCAGGACTTTTGCGAGCGACCTGCTCGGCGCCAGCAGCGGCGGCAGCTCCCACGCGAAAAACGGAACCGGCTTGCCGGCGGCGCTCAGCATCAGCCATCCGACCAGCGGCAGAATGATCATCAGTCCGTACAGCGCAAGATGCGCCGCCGAGGCAAGCAGTTCCTGCCAGCGCGGCGGCGCGGGCACGATGGCCGGCACCGCCGAGATCAGGCGTGCGGCAAGGCGCACTCCGACCAGCGCCAGCACAAGCAGGCCGAGCATTTCGTGCGCGGTACGCACATTGGACCGCGCTGCGCTGCCCTTCGGGAATACGTCACTGAGTTCCGCGGTGGCATAGACCACGGCGATCAGTAGAAACGTCAGCCAGTGCAGCCCGATCAGAGGCCAGCTGTAGCGCGTGCGAACCGATGTCATGCAGCAACCCCATTGCACTTTCGACCGCGCCCGAGTGCCGTGCACTGCGTGGGACGCGCCGCCACGATTCTCGGACATCACGGCACTGCGGCGTTGACTCGCGTCAGCGCACGCGGCCTGATCTGACGCGGCATGGGCGGTAGACATGCCGCGGCGACGGGTCCATCGCCTCGGACGCGTGCCAGCGTCGCCTACGGCCGGTCCAGTAGCGACGTGGCGCGCGCAACGCCGCCATCCACCACGGATCTGTCGAGCAGGCGCACTAACTCAGCGCTTGCGGCGGGCGACCGGCGCGCCTCATAGTGGCCCGAGACACCTTAAGGAAGACCACACGATGACTGCCTCCGGGTCCGCTGCACTCTCGCGCGTGCTGCAGCCGTCTGACCTGCGCGGCCTGACGCAGCTGGGTTTCGACGCCGTATTGGGCATCACCGATCTCGTCGAGGCAATGCATCACACGATTGCTTCCCGTGCCGGCATCGTTGGCAAGGCGCCGACGGGGCGCACTTCGGGCATCACGGGCTTTGTCTATGGCACGGTGCGCGGCTCGACGCGACTTTTCGGCCGCGGAGCCACTGCAGCGCTACGCGCTGTGACACCGGCGGCGGCGCCCGATGCGTCGACACCGGCGCGCGAGATGGCGCTCGCGGTGCTCAACGGCGTATGGGGTGACCACCTCGCGGCCAGCAACAATCCGCTCGCCATCGCAGGCTCGCTGCGGAGCGGCGGCCGGCCGCTGGCGCTCAGCCGCGATGAACTGGCCGCGCGCATTCCGCAGGCGACCGGCCAGCTGCTGGTGCTCGCGCATGGGCTATGCATGAACGACCTGCAATGGCTGCGCAACGGCCATGACCATGGTCAGGCACTGGCGCGCGACCTTGGATTCACACCGGTTTACCTGCACTACAACAGCGGGCGCCACGTTTCGGATAATGGACACGACTTCGCGGAGTTGCTCGAGCAGCTGCTCGCGCAGTGGCCGGTTCCGGTGCAAGAACTGGTGATCGTCGGCCACAGCATGGGCGGACTGGTGGCGCGCAGCGCGGTGTTCCAGGCTACGCAGCGCAGGCAAGCCTGGAGATCCACGCTGAGCAAGCTCGTCTTTCTCGGCACACCGCATCACGGCGCTGCACTCGAACGCGGCGGGCATCAGGTCGACATGCTGTTCGGCGTCAGCCCGTACGTCGCGCCGTTTGCGCGGCTCGGCAAGGCCCGCAGTGCGGGTATCACCGATCTGCGCTTCGGCAATCTGCAGACGGCCGACTGGTACGGTCGCGACCGCCATTCGCAGCGCCACGACGATCGCCGGCCGACGCCGCTGCCCGCGGGTGTTGACTGCTTCATCGTCGCTGCGACGAAGGCCGCAAAGGTCGGCGGGCTGCACAGTCGCGTCGTCGGCGACGGCTTGGTCCCGCTTGCGTCCGCGCTTGGCGAACATCGCGAAGCGAGGCTCACGCTGCAGGTGCCGAAGCATCACACGCGGATCGTGACGGCGGCCGATCACTGGGATCTGCTGAGCCGCGAAGACATCTACGCGCAATTGCGCGCTTGGCTTGCCTGACGGCCGCAGCCTTCGTGGGGCGCTGCCCAGCGCCCCGCGCGTGATCACGAACGCGCCTCAGGCCGGCTGCAGCGTCCTCAGTTCGCGCCGCAGGATCTTGCCGATATTCGACTTCGGCAGCGGCTCGGTGCGGAACTCGACGAACTTCGGCACCTTGTAGCCGGTCAGGTGCTTCCTGCAGTGTTCCAGCAGTTCGCCTTCGCCGAGTGCCGGGTCCTTCTTCACGACGACGATCTTCACCGCCTCGCCCGAGCGTTCGTCCGGCGCCCCGATCGCGGCCACTTCCAGCACGCCGGGATGGAGCATGACGACGTCTTCAATTTCATTCGGGAACACCTTGAAGCCCGAGACGATGATCATGTCCTTCTTGCGATCGGTGATCTTGAAACGCCCCTGCGCGTCCATGAAGCCCATGTCGCCGGTGCGGAACCAGCCGTCCGAGGTGAAGACCTTGGTGGTTTCGTCGGGCCGCTGCCAGTAGCCTTTCATCACCTGCGGCCCGCGGATGCAGATTTCGCCGACCTCACCGATCGGCAGCGCGCGCCCATCGTCATCGAGGACGGCCGCCTCGGTCGAGGGAATGGGCAAGCCGATGTTGCCAGTCCAGTCCTTGATGTCGACCGGATTCGAGATCACCACCGGAGCCGTCTCGGTCAGTCCATAGCCTTCGACCAGCGGCGTTCCGGTCATCTGCTTCCACCGTTCCGCCACGGCGCGCTGAACCGCCATGCCGCCGGCCGACGTGACTTTCAGACGCTTCAGGTCCAGTTCGCCGAAGCCCGGCGCATTGAGCAGCGCGTTGTACAGCGTGTTGACGCCGATCATCGTCGTGAACGGCACCTTCTTCAGCGTCGCGATGAAAGCCGGGATGTCGCGCGGGTTCGTGATCAATTCAATGCGCGCCCCGATTTTCATGTAGACGAGATTGCAGGTCAGCGCGTAGACGTGATAGAGCGGCAGCGGAATCACCGCGACTTCCTCGCCATCCAGCAGGTCGCGTGCGATCCAGGCCGAGACCTGCTGCACGTTGGCGACCATGTTGGCCTGCGTCAGCATCGCGCCTTTGGCCACACCGGTCGTGCCGCCGGTGTACTGGAGGAAGGCGATGTCTTCCGGTGCGATCGCGACATCCTCCAGTTCTTCGGAGCGGCCGGCGGCGAGTGCGTCGGTGAAGGAGACGGCCTTGGCCAGGTGCCACTCCGGCACCAGTTTCTTGACATGCTTGACGACCAGATTGGTCAGCATCCGCTTGAAGGCGGGGAAGAGATCGCCGATCTGTGTCGTGATGACGGTCCTGATGCCAGTACGCGGCAACACTTCTTCCAGCGTGTGCGCGAAGTTTTCCAGCACAACGATCGCCGACGCGCCGGAGTCCGTCAGCTGATGCTCCAGTTCACGCGCCGTATAAAGAGGGTTAGTGTTCACTACCACGACCCCTGCGCGCTGTGCGCCGAAGAGTGCAATGGGGTACTGCAGCAGGTTCGGCAACATGATCGCCAGACGTTCGCCCTTCTTCAGGCCCGCGACCTTCTGCAGGTAAGCGCCGAAATCACGGGAAAGCTGGTCGAGTTCGCGGTAGGTGATCGTGACGCCCAGGTTTCCGTAGGCCGGCCGGTCAGCAAACCGCGCACACGCATCGGCCAGGATCTCCTTCAACGACCGGTAAGCCCGATATTCCGCTTCGGCCGGAATGCCCTGCGGATACTGCTGCAGCCAGACCTTGTCCATGACGTCCCCACTCTTCGTTCATCGTTCAGTTGTCATTTCTAGACCGGCCACCGTGAGTCGCGCTGCCTATCGTCAAGGCTCTGCTCGATCGCGTCGCTATGCTCGCCGCCTTCCTCCGCAATGGCAGGAGCCCCGATGAACGCACCGACCTTGCGCTGGCCGCCGGCGACCGACGAGCCGCGGCTCGCGACGATCGAATCCTTCGTTCTGATCGGGCGGCCGGCGCAGGCGGTGTTCAATTTCGCCACCAACGCTTCGCTCTGGCATTACTGGCACCCTGCTACCGCTGCCGTTACAGCGACGCCGCCGCGACCGCTGACCGTGGGCGAACGGGTGACTGAGTCGATCCGGGCCGGCGGCCGCCGATTCGACGCGACGTGGACCGTACTCGCCTGCGAGCCGCCCTCACTGTGGGTCATCGCCACCGACACGCCGCAAGGCGACTCCCGCATCGTCTATGAGCTGCGCAGCGACGGCGCTTCGCTGACGCGCTTCTTCCGCACGCTCGCGTATCGCTCGCACCGCTGGCCCTGGACGATGTTCGACCACAACCTGACACGCGCCGTGCTGCAGACCCAGTCCGAACGCGCACTGGCCAACCTGAAGCGTGTGCTCGAAGGCGGCAAGCTCGGCTGAGGGGAGCGAGCCGGAGGCTTACGGTATGCTGGCCGGCGGTTTCGGCGCTGCGCTGGCGACAGGGAAATGCCGACCCATGCGCCGTTTACTGTGTGGCCAGAAGGCAGGTCGAGATCCGGATCGAATGCCCGCACCGGTGCTTATCAATTGTTCCCGCCTGCCGACTTCAGTGAATTATTGCCTTGATGACCAGTAACGCCATTCCGCATCCCGCCCCGGCGGCCAACCCGGAGCTCGCGCAGGAAATCGCCCGGGAGATCGTCCTTGCGCTCAACCTCGAGGTCGCGCCCGCGGAGATCGACCCCAAGGCCCCGCTCTACGGGGAGGGGCTCGGGCTTGATTCAATCGACATCCTCGAAGTCGCGCTGCTGGTGTCGCGGAAGTACGGCTTCCAGTTGCGGGCCAACGACGAAGGCAACGTGCGGATCTTTGCTTCGCTCGAGAGCCTCGCCGGGCACGTCGCCGCACACCGCACCAAGTGATCACGCAGCGAGCTGCGCTGGCGGCCGCGTTGGCAGGTGCCGCAGCGTGCCTCGCGTTGGCCTACCTGAGTTCCACCGGCCGACTTCCGCCACTGCTCTCCGTCGGCATCTCGCTCGCTGCGCCCCTTTTCGGCGCGGTTGTGTTGTCCTGGCGGACACGGTTGCGCGGGCTGGTGCTGTTCGTCGCCATCGCGCTCGCCGTCATCGCCGCGCTGCATCTCGACGAACTCGCGCAGCGTGTCTCGGCGCTCTGGTTCATCCAGCATGCCGGAGCACATGCCTTCCTCGCGATCGTCTTCGGCCGCACGCTGTTGCCCGGTGAAATCCCGCTTGCAACGCGCATCGCGCACGTGGTGTTGCCGTCGATGCCGCCCGAGGTTGTCCGCTACTCGCGCGGCGTCACCGTGGCCTGGACGATCTACTTCATCGCGATGGCGGCGCTTTCGGTCCTGCTCTACTTTGGCGCCAGCACGGCGACGTGGTCGGCCTTCGCCACGTTCGTGTCGGGACCGCTGGTGGCCGTGATGTTCGCGCTCGAATTCGCGTTGCGCCGGCGCGTGCTGCCCGCCAGTCACTGCGCCTCGATTGCGGAGACGGTGGCCGGATTCCGCCAACTGATGCGTGCCCCGGCCGCGCCGCCGACAGCACCTGCCCGGCAGCCGCATGGGTAACTGGCACGCTGCCCTGTCCGGCGCGCCACGGCATGGCGAAGCATGGCCGCTGGTCGCGCACGATGACGGCGAACTCGACCGGGTGTTTGCCTGGCGCGCAGGCCAGCCGATCAGCGTCGCGCGTTTCCTGCGCGACGTTGCGGCAGTGGCCGCCGGGTTGCCGGACACCGCGCACGTCCTGAACGCCTGTGGCGATCGGTATCTCTTTGCCGTCAGCCTCGCAGCCTGCATGCAGCGCGGCATCGTCACACTGCTGCCTCCCGCGCGGACGCCGGGCGTCGTCGCACATCTGCGGAGCGATGCCACCGACCTCGTATTGCTGATCGACGGCGACGAGGAGACGGATTCGGCGATAGGGATTCCGGTGCACAGGATCGAACCGGTCGCGCACGACGCATCAAGTGAGACGGCCAGGCTGTCGCGGCTGCCCGGAACACAGCTTGTCGCCCGCATGTACACCTCGGGATCCACCGGACAGCCCCTGCCGCAGCCCAAGTTCTGGGGCAGCCTGGTGCGTTGCGCGGCGGCGCAGGCCGAGCGGCTGGGTGAAGTCGTGCCTGCGAACATTGCGCTGCTCGGGACCGTGCCGGCACAGCACAGCTATGGGTTCGAGTCGACCGTGCTGCTCGCCTTCGCGGGCGGCGCGACGCTGGCGGCAGCGCGGCCCTTCTTTCCGGCGGACATCGCCACGGAACTAGACGTCCTGCCGCGACCGCGCGGTCTCGTGACGACACCGTTCCATCTGCGCACGGTCCTCGACGCCGGGCTGGCGCTGCCGCCCATCGATCTGCTTCTGTGTGCGACGGCTCCGCTGAGCCCCGCGCTGGCAAACGCTGCGGAGCAGGCGTTCGGCGCGCCGCTGATCGAAATCTATGGCGCGACCGAGAGCGGGCAGCTGGCGACCCGGCGTACAACGCGCGAAGAGTGTTGGACGCCCTACCGCGGCGTCCGCGTGCTGCAGCACGATGGCCAGGCCTGGGCCGAGGGCGGACATGTGACGGTGCGCACGCCGCTTGCCGACCTCATCGAGCCCGCCGGCGAAGACCGCTTCGTGCTGCTCGGGCGCCAGGCCGACATGGTGAACATTGCCGGCAAGCGCAGCTCGCTCGCCTACCTGACGCAGGTGCTGCTGCGTGTACCCGGCGTGGTCGACGGCGCATTCTTCATTGCGGAGGAACCGGCCAACGACGGCGCCGTCGCACGGGTGGCCGCGGCCGTCGTCGCGCCGGGCCAGTCAGCGAGCGCGTTGCTGGCGGCACTGCGCGAACATCTTGACCCGGTGTTCCTGCCGCGCCCGCTGCTGCTGGTGCCTGCACTGCCGCGCCGTGACACGAGCAAACTGCCGGTGGCCGAGCTGCGTGCACTGCTGAGCACTGCCCGGCCGTCACGATGAGATCCGAGTCGCTTCGCATCCCGTTGCCGTTGCCGGCCGATCACCCGGCACTGGCCGGCCACTTTCCGGGGCATCCGATCTATCCCGGCGTCGTGCTGCTCGATGCGGCGATCGGTGCGATCGAAGCGCACTTTGGAGCGCCGGTGCGCGGCCTGCCGGTGGCCAAGTTCCTCGCGCCGGTGCGTCCGGGCACGGCGCTGATGCTGCAGGCAGAGCGCGGCCACAGCGACGTGCGCTTCGAGCTCGCCACCGCCGACGGCGTGCGCGTTGCAACGGGCAGCGCCGTGCTGCAGGCCGAAGACGGCCCGCCGCGAGGGCACCCGTGAACGCCTCGACGAACGCCGACTGGGCGCAGCGCGACGAACGCGGCAGCCGCGCGGCTCTCTCGCTGATGCGCTGGCTCTCGCTCGGCCTCGGGCGTTCAGTGTCGCGCCTCGTGCTGCCGTTCATCGCGCTTTACTTCCTGCTTGCTGCGCCAGCAGCGCGGCGCGCTTCGCGCGTCTATCTCACGCGCGCCCTCGATCGACCGGCCACGCTGATGGACGTGCTGCGCCACTTTCATGCATTTGCCGCGACGGTTCACGACCGCGCGTTCCTGCTGAACGATCGCTTCGAACAGTTCGACATCGAAATCGAGTCCGCCGACGAGGTCGATCGCGCACTCGCCGCCGGGCCAGGCGCTTTCCTCGTCGGCGCACACTTCGGCAGCTTCGAAGTCCTGCGTGCGGTGACGCGCAGCGCCGCGGCCGGCGGCCGGCGCTACGACATCGCGATGGTGATGTACGAGGAGAACGCGAAGCGGATCAATGCCGCGCTCGCTGCGCTCAACCCGCGTGCAGCGCCGCGCATCATCGGCCTCGGCCGCCCCGAAGCCATGCTGCAGGTCCAGCAGGCGCTCGACGAGGGGCAGCTGGTCGGCTTCCTCGCCGACCGCACGCTGGCGCAGCAGCCCACGCTCGCCGTGTCCTTTCTTGGCGCACCGGCGCCGTTCCCGCTCGGCGCCTTTCGCCTCGCGGCGCTGCTGCGGCGGCGCGTGCTGCTGATGCAGGGCATCTACCTCGGCGCCAACCGCTATCGCGTGCGTTTTGCGCCGATCGCCGATTTCTCCGCGATGCCGGCGGGAGGGCGCGACGCGGCCGTGCAGGACGCCGTGCGCCGCTACGCCGCGGAACTCGAACAGGCGTGCCGCGCACACCCGTTCAACTGGTTCAACTTCTTCGACTTCTGGAAGGCCGACGGTGACACGCGTCACTAGTGCACTGGCAGGCGCACTGCTGGCGCTGGCGCCGCTCTGCGCGTCGGCACAGTGGTCGGTCGACGAACTGATGACCGCGCTCGCCACCCGCGGCAACGCCGATGCGACGTTCACCGAGCGCCGCTACGTGCCGGTGCTCGACGCACCCGTGGAGTCCTCCGGCACGCTGCGCTTCGTTGCGCCGGACCGGCTCGAGAAGCACACGCTGCAGCCGCGTGCGGAATCCCTGGTGCTCGCCGGCGACCAGCTGACGCTGCTGCAGGGCCCGCGCACGCGTCGCCTGGCGCTGACCGATCTGCCGGATGGCGGACTGGCGATCAACAGTCTGCGCGGCACGATGGCCGGCAATCTCGCGTCGCTGCGCCGCGGCTGGAACGTCACTTTGATCGGCGAGCAACGCCTCTGGACTCTCAGCCTCACGCCATTGTCGGCGGCGGTTGCGCAGTACATCGAGACGGTGCTGATCCAGGGCCAGCAGGACCAGATCGATCGCATCGAGATCCGGCAGGCCGACGGCGTGCGCTCGGTGATGCAGATCAAGCCTGCTCCGGCCGGTGGGTCAGCGCCCGACAAGCCACGATGAGCCGGCAAGGGCGCCTGACGCTGCTGGTCTGGGTGGCGCTGGTCGCGATCGCCGCGTGGCAGGCGGCACGCACGCCGATCCGCACTGACCTCTCTGTATTCCTGCCGCGCGCGCCGGCGATCGAGCAGCAGATTCTCATTGAGCAGTTGCGCGCCGGGGCGCTGGCGCGCCTGGTGCTGGTCGGCATCGAGGGCGGCACGGCCGAAGAGCGCGCGGAGGCCTCGCGCGCGCTGGCCGCGGCGTTGCGCGCCGATGCGCAATTCACCCAGGTTGCCAACGGCGACGGCCAGTCGCTGCAGGCCGACCGCGCTTTCGTCTTCAGGCAGCGCTATCTCCTGAGCCCGACCGTCGACGCCGCGCGCTTCTCGGTCGAAGGACTGCGCGCGGCCATCAGCGAAACGATCGAAGCGGTGGCGTCGCCGGCCGGCATGCTCGCGGCCTCACTGCTGCCGCGTGATCCGACCGGCGAAACCCTGCAGTTGATCGATTCGCTGGCCGGACCGGTGACACCGCGTCGCGAAGCCGGCGTCTGGGCCGCGCACGATGGCGCGCGAGCGCTGCTGATGGTGGCACTGCGCGCGCCGCTGATCGACTCCGATGCCCAGCAACACGCGCTGGCGACGCTGGACCAGAAATTTTCCGCGCTGAACCTGCCGCAGCTGCGCCTGCTGAAGACCGGCCCGGCGGTGTTCGCCGCCGAGTCGCGCGAACGCATCATCACCGAGGCTGCGGCATTGAGCACGCTGAGCACGGTCCTCGTCATCGCCCTGCTCTGGTTTGCCTACCGCTCGGTGCCCACGCTGCTGCTCGGCCTGGTGCCGGTGGCCTGCGGCGTGCTCGCGGGCTTTGCCGTCGTCGGTGCGGGCTTCGGCTACGTGCACGGCGTGACACTGGCGTTCGGGGTCACGATGATCGGCGAGGCGGTCGACTATGCCGTTTATCTCTTCGTGCAGGCGGAAGGAGGACACGACCCGTTGAACTCGACGTCCTGGCAGCAGCGCCTGTGGCCGACGCTGCGGCTCGGCATGGCGACCTCGATTGCCGGCTTCGGCGTACTGCTGCTATCCGGGTTTCCGGGGCTGGCGCAGCCGGGACTGTTCGCCATCGCCGGGCTGATTGCCGCCGCACTCGCCACGCGTTACGGCCTGCCACTGCTGGTGCCGCACGGCTTCAAACTTCGCGACCTGTCCGCCATCGGCATGCGCCTCGAAGCCGTCGTAGAGCGCCTTGCGCGCTGGCGTTGGTGGATCTGGCTGCCGTGCCTCGCGGCGGTGGCGATCATCGGCTTCAACGCTGATCGACTCTGGCAGCGCGAACTCACTGCACTCAGCCCCGTGCCGCCCGAGGCGCGGCAGCTCGATGCCAGGCTGCGCGCTGACCTCGGCGCGCCCGACGTGCGCTACATCGTGGCCGTGCCCGCGAGCGATCGCGAGGGCGCGCTGCGCGGCGCCGAGGCCACGGCCGCGCGGCTTGCACCACTGGTGCAGCAGGGCCTGCTGTCGCACTTCGACACGCCGACGCGCTGGCTGCCGAGCGAGGCAACGCAGCGTGCGCGTCGGGAAGCGCTACCACCGGCCGCCGAACTGCAGTCGCGCCTGCAGCAGGCACTGCAGGGCCTGCCCCTGCGACCGGAGAAGCTGCAGGGCTTCGTCGAAGACGTGGAGCGAGCGCGCCAGGCGCCGCTGCTCTCGGCGGACTCGCTGGCCGGCACTTCGCTCGGTCTTGGATTGCAGTCGCTGCTGGTCGAGCGCGAAGCGCCTGCCGCCGGCGAGCCGGCGTGGCTGGCACTACTGCCGCTGCACGGCCTCGACGGGGCAGCCGAGGTCGCCGCCCTGCGCGCGGCGCTCGCCGGTGCCGACCGCAGCGGGCAGACGCCACTGCTGCTGGACATGAAATCGGCGACCGACACGATGTACGCGGACTACCTGCGAGAGGCGGCGTGGCTTTCCGGCGGCGCCGGGCTCGCCATCGTTCTGCTGCTGGCCTCGAGCCTGCGCAGCCTGCCTCGACTCGCGCGAGTCGTCTTGCCGCTCGCGGCCGCGGTGCTGTGCGTCGTCGGCGGCCTGGTCGCGGCCGGCGTGTCGCTGACGCTGCTGCATCTGGTCGGGTTGCTGCTCGTTGTCGCGGTCGGCTCGAACTATTCGCTGTTGTTCGACCGGCGCAGCCGGCTCGAGCCCTCGGCGTCACGTGTGGAAGCAACTCGCATGCTGGTCTCCGTGGCACTGGCCATGGCTACGACGATCCTGACCTTCGGCGTGCTGGCGTTTTCGAGCGTGCCCGTTCTGGGCATGATCGGCAGCACGGTCGCACCAGGCGTTGTGCTCGCCTTCATCTTCTCGGCGGCACTGGCCGCGCCGCTGCGCCACGACGATGAACGACGCTGAACGGCTGGCGATCCGCCTCGACCGCGTCGGGCCGGCGGAAATGGACACGGCGCTGACGCTGGTGCTGCTGCCGCCCGCGGCGTCGACGGCCGAGGACTTCGTGCGCGAAGGGTTCCTCGACGATCTCGACGCCTGTGGTATCGCGGCGACCGTCGTGCGCAGCGAGGTCCCGGTGGACATGTATGCCGCCGACAGCGTGGTGGCTTTGCTGCGCGAACGTGTACCGCATCCGCTGCGCGCAGGCGCGAGCGACCGCCTCTGGCTGGTCGGCATCTCGCTCGGCGGCATGACGGCGCTCGCGTGTGCCGAAGCGCACCGAGACCTCGTCGACGGGGTGTTCGCGATCGCGCCGTGGCCGGGCTTGCGTCCGCTGTGGAGCGACGTGCCGGAGGAGGGCGGAATCATGAGATGGGCGGCGCGTCACGCTAACGCGCCCTTCGATGACGAGCGGAGAGTCTGGCGCTGGCTGGGCGAAGGCGCACGCGGCGGGCCCGAAGTCGTCCTCGGATACGGCCGGCAGGACCGCTTCCTCGAAGGCCAGCAGCTGCTGGCCGAGGCCCTGCCCGCGACACATCGACTGCTGCTGGACGGCGCGCATGACTGGAGCACGTGGCGGGCGCTCTGGCGGCGGTTTCTCGCGCAGAACGCGCCACGCTGGTTGCCGCAGCCCGCCGGCAACCCAGGGCCGCGCCCATGATTTCGGGATAATCGCCGCCCATGTGCCCTTCGGGGCCCTCACGAGGTTCCCGGCCCGTCGTGCTGCGCTTTCTTTCCTATACGGCTGTCACCGGGCTGGGCCGCGGTGTCGACGCACTCGCGGACGCCATGGCGCAGCGTCGCTCGGCGCTTGCCCCCTGCCGCTTTGAAACAGTGCAGCTCGACACGATGGTTGCCGAGGTCGCGGGACTCGACGACGCGCCGCTGCGCGCCGGCCTCGCCGCGTTCGAGTGCCGCAACAACCGGCTTGCACAGCTCACGCTCGAACAGGATGGGTTTGCCGATGCGGTGCGCGTGGCGCGCGCGCAGTTCGGTGCGGCGCGCATCGGCGTCTTCCTCGGCACCAGCACGTCGGGCATCCTCGAAACCGAGATCGCCTACCGGCACCGCGACCCGGCCACCGGCGCACTGCCCGCGGCGCTCGACTACCGACGCTCGCACAACAGTTACTCGGTTGTCGACTTCGTGCGCTCGTATTTCGACCTCACGGGGCCGGCCGCGGCGGTGTGCACCGCCTGCTCGTCGGGTGCCAAGGTCTTCGGCAATGCGCGCCGCATGATCGAGGCCGGGCTCATCGATGCGGCCGTCGTCGGGGGTGTCGATTCGCTCTGCCTGACCACCCTCTATGGCTTCCACTCGCTGGAGGTGCTTTCGGCCACGGCGTGCCGGCCGTTCGATCCGGAGCGCAACGGCATCTCGATCGGCGAGGGCGCAGCCTTCGTTCTGCTGGGCCGCGCCGACGCGGGCGTGTCCCTGCTCGGGGTCGGCGAATCGAGCGATGCGCACCACATGTCGGCACCGCACCCCCAGGGGCTCGGTGCGCAGATCGCGATGCAGGCCGCGCTGCAGGACGCACAGCTCGCACCGGAGGCGATCGACTACATCAACCTGCACGGCACCGCCACACCCGCCAACGATGCGGCCGAGGCGCTCGCGGTATCGGCCGTTTTCGGACGTGCCGTCGCCTGCAGCTCGACCAAGGGCGCCACCGGGCATGCCCTCGGCGCCGCCGGCGCGATCGAAGCGGTGATCGCGGCGATCGCGCTGGAGCGCGGACTGGTGCCCGGCAGCGCCGGCACGCGCACGGTCGATGCTCGACTGCTGCCCGGCTACCGGCTGCAGCCGGAAGCCGGAACGCTGCGCCACGTGCTGAGCAACTCCTTCGGCTTCGGCGGCAGCAACTGCGCGTTGGTGCTGGGGCGCACGTGATGACTCCTGACGCTCGCGATCTCGGCGCATGGGTCGAAGGCATCGGCCTCATCGGGCCCGGCTTCGATGACTGGCCGCACGCCGCCGCCGTGCTGCGTGGTGAAGCCGCATACGAACCCGCGCGCTGCGCGCTGCCCGTGCCACCGGCATTGCCTCCGGCAGAGCGACGCCGCACCGGCGCCGCGGTGCGCATCGCGCTTGCTGTCGCGACGGCAGCAAGCGAAGCGGCCGGGCGAGCGCCCTCGACACTGGCGACCGTGTTCTCGGCCTCCGGCGGCGACGGCGACAACTGCCATGCCATCTGCGAAGTTCTGGCATCGAGCGAGCGCTTCATCTCGCCGACGCGCTTCCACAACTCGGTGCATAACGCGCCGGCCGGCTACTGGAGCATCGCCGCGCAGGCCATGACCGCATCGACGAGCCTGGCCGCCTACGACGCCAGCTTCGCGGCGGGCCTGCTCGAGGCCGTCGTGCAGGCGCATGTCAGCCGCGAGCCGAAGCTGCTGATCGCCTACGACACCGCCTATCCGGAGCCGTTGCACGCGAAACGGCCCATACCGGACGCGTTTGCCGTCGCGCTGGTACTTGTCCCCGACCGCACCGAACGCGCGATCGCGCGACTGCGCCTCGCGCTGGGCGATGGCGAGACCGAACGCTGCACGAATTCCGCGCTCGAAGCGCTCCGGGCCAGCAATCCGGCGGCGCGCAGCCTGCCCTTGCTGACGCTGCTGGCGCAACGGCGCGCCGGCGCAGTCGCGATCGACTACCTGGCGCCGCCACAGCTGCGCGTCGACGTGGAGTTCCCGGCGTGAGCAACCCGCGGCTCGACCGCGCGGCGATCGCCGCGCGCATTCCGCACGCCGGTGCGATGTGCCTGCTGCACGAAGTCGTGGCCTGGAACGACGGTTCGATCGAGTGCCTAGCACGTTCGCACCGCGATCCGGCCAATCCCCTGCGCTCGCGCGGCCGGCTCGCCGCGGTGCACGGCATCGAGTACGCGGCGCAGGCGATGGCGCTGCACGGTGCGCTGCTTGGCGGCGAAGGTTCTCCAGCAACGCGGCCCGGCTACATCGGCGCGGTGCGAGCACTGGAACTGCACGCGCCGCGGCTCGATGACATCGCCGACGATCTCACCGTCCACGCCGAGCGGCTGGCAGGCGATGCGACCCACGCGCTCTATGCGTTCAGCATCAGTGCCGGCGAGCGACTGCTGGCCGAGGGTCGCATCAGCGTTGCGCTGGGCGTCGCTGCCTGAAATTGCGGACGAAGGGCGGCCGTCCGGACGAGCGTCCGCCGCCGACAAGTCTTGCGGAAGCTCAACAAAAGACCGCGCACGCGACACAGACTGAAATCCATTGCGATACCTCGCAAAAGAGGGAGGTTCTATGCAAAGGCTTCGCCTGTGGTTGATCGTGGCAGCGCTCGGCGTACTTGCTGGTTGTGCCACGCAGAGTGTTTCGCATGCGCCAGGTGCCGATGTGGGTGCCTTCAAGACGTTCTATGTCCAGAAGCTTGCGGCTGACCAGCGCGGCATAGAGCAGCTCTTCGTCAAGCAGTTGACTGCCTGGGGCTATACGGCAACTGCGGGTGCGGCGGAAAAGCCGGCCACGCCGGTGGATGCCATCGTGACATACCAGGACCGCTGGGCATGGGACATCACGATGTACATGATCCGTCTGAACGTCCAGATCCGCGACGGACAAACCGGAGCCATTGTGGCCAATGCTGAGTCGATGCGGCCGTCGCTCGAACGCCGCGATCCGCCTGAAATGGTGAAGGATGTACTGCAAGCGGCGCTGAAACGGCCGCAGTGAGGTGCGCCCATGATGAACCGGGTATCCCTGCTACTCCTCGGCTGCGCATGCGCGCTTGTTGCCGGCTGCGCGACACCGAGCCGGCCAGAAGGGATGGCAACTTCCACCGCCGTGGCCGCTCACAAGAGCACTGCAAGCGTCACATTGGAAGTCAGCGGCGGACGGCAGACCAGTTCGACCTACGTGCCCCAGATCTCCAATGAGGACTTCACCTTGGCGCTGCGACGATCGATCGAACAGAGCGGCGCCTTCGCGCGCGTAGCGTCTGCGCCGCCGGCTGACTACCGCATGATCGCCTACATCGGACAGCTCGACAGCCCGATGATGGGGATGACGGTGCGTGTCGACATGGAGGTCGGCTACCAGCTGATCGACGTCACGGCGAATCGCCCGGTCTGGCGCAAGAGCATCAAGACGCAGTACACGGTGCCCTCCGACAAGGCCTACGCGTTCGTCGATCGCGTGCGCATCGGCAATGAAGCGGCCGCGCGCATGAATATTGAGCAGATGCTGGCGGAGGTCGCAGCACTGAAACTCCCGTAGCGCTCAGCCCGGCTTGCGCGCCTGGAACTCGGCGAAGATCGGCATCGGCCGCTGGTCG
>DAOMFI010000048.1:0-8906 GCA_035429725.1 Burkholderiaceae bacterium
CCCCGCGGGGGTTCTGCGCCTTCATGACGCGAAAGGCCTGTTGCAGGCACAGGAAAACGCCCGTGAGGTTCACGTCGACGACGCTCTGCCACTGAGCCGGCGTCAGTTCGTCCAAAGGAATGGGCGGCGCGCCGCTGCCGGCATTGTTGAACAGCACGTCGAGCCGCCCGCCCTCGGCGACAACGCGGTCGAACAGCGCACGCACCGCGTCAGGCCGGCTGACGTCGGTCGGGACGACCAGTGCGCGGGCGCGGTCGACTCTTGAAAGTGCCACGGTCTCCTGCAGAGCCTCGGCACGTCGGCCCGCAAGCGCAACGGTGTAGCCGGCCTGCAGGAATCCGATGGCAACGGCCCGGCCGATGCCGCTGCCCGCGCCAGTGATCAACGCCACTTTGTGAGTCATAGCATTACTCCCAGTGTCTGGACCCCGCCCGTGGTAAGGACCGGCAGTTGGTCAGGCTTCGCGGTCAATCCGCTCGCTTCTATTCGTCCCCTGACGGCCGGATCCATAACCTCCAGTGCGCACAATTCGGCAACCCGCCACGCCGGAAATCCCGCGAATGCGACGAACAATGCCATGGATGCGGGTCTATCAGCGCATTCAGCGCCTGTGACGGTCTTGGCACAATGCCCGACTCGGCATTCCAACTGCGGTCACCCTTGTTCCGACTCTTCACCCTGTTCATGCTTGGCGCAACGGTTTCCGCCGCGGTAGCGGCGCCGCCGGACGCGCTACTCGATCAGGCGCAGGCCGCGGCGCGCGTCGACCCGGAATCGTCCCGGCGCCACGCTGAAGAGGCGTTGCGCCAGCTGGCCGCGCAGCCGGACCCCGACCAGCAGATCCGCGCGCACGCGCTGCTCTGCGACTACCACTCCGAGCGTGACCGTGCCGCAGCGCTGGCCCATGTCGAGCAGGCGCGGCAACTTCTGCCGCAGGCCCGCCGTCCCGGACTGCGCGCCCGCGTCGCCAATTGCGAAGGCGAGATCCACGAATTCGCCAACGACTCCGGACGGGCCGCCGCGCTGTACCAGGAAGCCGTCGAGACCGCCGAGGCCCACGGCGAGCGCGAACTCCTGGCTGACGCCCTGTTCCTGCGAGGCTATCTGGGCGGCGTGCAGGGCGCGTTCGCGGCCGGGCTGGCCGACCTGCAGCGCGCGCAGACGATTTACGAAGAACTGAAGCTGCCGCAGCAGGTGCGCAACACGATCAATGGAATCGCCGGGCTTTACAGCCGCATCGGCGACTACCAGCAGGCGCGTGACTACTTCGAGGCCTCGCTGCAGATCCAGCGCAAAGAAGGGCTGACACGCGATGAAGTCGTGACCCGCTACAACCTCGGTCGCGTGCTCGAAAAACTCAAGGACTGGAACGCGGCCGAGCACTCGTTCAACGAGGTGCTGAGGCTCAGCCGCCAGATCGGCTATGTGCGCGGCGAGGCCTATGCGCTGCGCGGCCTGGCACAAGTGCAGAACGCGCGCGGCAACCATCTCGATGTGATTTCGCTGCTCGACCGGGCTGCACGGCAGCAAGGTGAGACGACCGACGAGCTGCTGCGCGCACAGATCCTGCTGCAGCGGGGCATTGCCCTGCGCGGCTTGCAGCGTCCGTTCGACAGCATCGAGACACTGCGGGGCGCGCTTGACGTCTTCGAGAAGGCGGATTCCGTCGGCGATGTCGCGGCCACGCGCGCGGAGCTGGCGCGCGCCCTCGCCGCCACCGGCAACTGGCAAGGCGCCTACGAGCAGCATGTCCAGTTCCAGACCGCGAACGAGGCGCTGCAGCAGCGCCAGCTCGACCAGCGCTACGCCAGTCTGACGGCCGCGAAGGACAAGGAGAACGCCCTGTTGCAGAAGCAGCAGAGCGCGACGATGCACGCGCTGAACCAGGAGAAGCGCGCGACGCGACTGCAGGAAGCGGTGATCGTGCTGGTCGTCGCACTGGCCGCCGTCCTCGCCACGCTGGCCTGGCGCAGCCGGCGCACCAGCCTCGCCATGCGCACGCTGGCGATGACCGACGAACTGACCGGCGTTCCCAACCGCCGCCAGGTGCTGTCACGGCTGGGCAACCTGTTGGCGGCCGGCACCGGATGCTCGGTGCTGATCGTCGACATCGACCACTTCAAGACGATCAACGACCAGCACGGTCACCTCGTCGGCGACGACATCCTGCGCGCCGTGTCGGCGGCGTTGCGCACCGTCGCGCACGAGCCGGTCGAGCTGGGACGGCTGGGCGGGGAGGAATTCTTGATCGCCTCGCCCGAAGCCAGCGAGATTGCGGCGCGTCGCCTCGCCGAGCGCCTGCTTGCGAGCGTGCGTTCACTCGACCTCGCGCGGCACGTCCCGGGAGGACGGGTCACGATCAGCATCGGTCTCACCGTTGCGGCACCGGGGGACACCATCACCCATCTGCTTCGCCGGGCCGACGATGCCCTGTACGCCGCCAAGGCCAACGGACGCGATTGCGTCGTCTCACGGATGCCCGCCGTCATTGCCCCGGCTGCACAGACGAGCGCCGCCTAGCCGAGCGTCACGCGTCCTGCCTAGCGGGGCGGGTCAACGGGACGTGAGACGTGCACCAGCAGCCGCCAGGCGCCATCCTGCCGCTGCCAGATGTTGAGGTAGGCGAGGTCTCCTTCCTCCGTCCCAACGGTCCGTCGCCAGCGTCCGCGACCGTAGGCGTAGCCGAAGTCCCCAGAGGCCGCGACGATGGTCTGCTCCGGCACCCAGCCAATCGCGTCACCACTTGCCTCGCTGGCCGCCAGGACTTCGGCGCGGCCGACCACGGGGAGCCGGCCACTGCGATGCCAGCGCGCCTCGTCGGCGAGCACCGAGGACAGCGCGAGCGGTGCTCCGCCGTTCGAGGAAGACCCCAGGCGGGCGTCGATTTCCTGCAGTTCGCGCGCTGCGGCAGCGCGTGCGTCGACGTCGAGAACGGGCGCGCCGGGAGGCGGAAGTTTTGGCGGCGCCCAGTCCGGTACGCGTGCCTCGGGAGCCGCGTGATCAATACCGACATCGATCCGAACCAGAAACCGCCCGTCGGGCTGGCGTTGCCACACCGAGGTGTAGTGGCCGTAGCCGACCGGCGGCTCGGCGGGCGCGCGGCGGTATTCCGACGGGCCGGTCGTATAGCCCATGTCGCCCGCGCCGGAAATGGCGGCGGCCACCGGACGCCACTGGATGTTCACCGGCCAGTCGGGTGATTCGCGCAGACGCGGAAAGGCCGGTGCCGCAAACGGCGCAAACAGGATTGCATCGGGCGCGAAGAATTCGACAAAGGCCTGCCGGGCATTCACGACCTGCGCACGCGCCGCGAACGCACGCTCGGCGGCGATCACCTCAGCGAGATCGGCGGCGCGGTTCGCGCCGTTGGCTTGAAGCGCCATCAGCAGCGTCGCCAGCACGACGATGGCCGCTGTCGTACGCGTCCTTGTCGTACGCATCGTTGTTCTCTCCCGATCGACATGCCCGGCGCGGACGCTACCGGCGCGGAGCCTCGGCTGCAGGGACTTGCGACGGAGTCTGTCCGCCGCGGCGCGAATAAGCCTCGTTGGCGACCGGCCACCCGGACCGGTGGCTCAGGCCGGCTCACGGGAGGCCGGCAGCGCCGTGTCAGTCGGGTGCTCGTGCACGGTCGGCAGGGCGCGCGTATCGCGAATGACGGGCTGGCGCCAGGCCGCCCACGCGAGCACAAGCACTGTGACGCCGGCGAACGCCAGTGATGCCCGCAGTCCGGCATGCTCGCCAAGCCACCCGCCGAGCAGCGCACCCGGCCCGGCGGGCAGCAGGATCAGCCAGCGCATCGTGCTGGTCATGCGCCCGAGCAGGTGCGGCGGCGTTACCGCCTGGCGCAGCGCGAGGAAGGTGATGAAGATCAGCACGGCGCCGACGCCGAACAGCATCAGCATCAGACCGAACATCGCGATACCGAACGGTGAAGCGGGCGCCGCCGCGCCGAGGAGCCAGCCGATGCCACACACGACGAACCCCATCACCAGCGTCGGCCCGGGGCCGAAGCGCCGGGAGATGCGGTTGCCGACCGTGCTGGTGACGATCGTGCCGACGCCAAGCGCGACGTAGGACAGGCCGACGCCGCCTTCACTCAGGCCAAGGGTGCGGGTCGCGAACAGGATCTGAACCACCAGCGCCGCCTGGTGGCACATCTGCCAGCCGCCGACGATCAAGGCCATCGTCACCAGCAGCCGGTGCCCGGCGACAAAGCGCATGCCGGCCCGCAGCGCCGGCCAGAATTCGCCCGCCGCATGCCGTGGCCCTTCGGTGACGCGAATGCCCCGCAGGATCAGTGCCGACACCGTCAGCAGCACAGCGTCGGCCAGCAGCGCGAACGGAGCTCCCACCAGCTTGATCAGCGCGCCAGCGAGACCCGGGCCCGCCACTTCTGCCGAAGAACTCGCCAGTGCGTTCTTCGCATGCGCTTCGACCAGCCGCTCGCGCGGCACGATCTGCGTCAGCACGATCTGCGCCGCGCTGCCCGCAATCGTGTAGACGGTGCCAATCGCGAAACCGACGAAGTAAAGCCACGCCATCGACAGCCAGCCGGTCCACCAGGCCAGCGGCACGCTCGCCACGAAGAGCGCAAGCAGCAGTTCGCCCCACACGTACACCGGCAGCTTGCGTACACGATCGAGATAGACGCCCGAGGGCAGCGAGAAGAGCACGAACGGCAGCGTCTCCATCGCCGTCAGCACGCCCATCTGCGTCGGGGTGGCATGCAGCAGGACCGCCGCCGTCAGCGGCAGCGCGAGCATCGTCACCTGTCCGCCGAATGAACTGATGAAGATCGACGTCCACAGCCGGCGGTACGTCACGTCGCGCAGCAGATCGTCCGGTGCGAGCGCGAAGCGCCGCAGCCAGGCGAACGGGAGCGGAATGGCGGTGAGTTTCACGATCGGCCGCGGCGCCGGTGTGCGTCCAGCGGGGGCCGAAGCGTACCGGAGCGACTCGCCTTACGCACAATTTCCGCGCCGGCATCGCCGTTGGGGCGCACGCAAGCCACCCCGCGGCGCGATAGGCCGGGCGAGCGCCTGGCTTCCGCCCTACTCGACCCGCGCCGCCTGGGCCATCGCCTCGATCAGCACGGAGGTCGGCTGCGCGCCTGAGATCATGACGCGCCGATTAAAAATGAACAGCGGCACTCCCGCGATGCCGAGCCGCCGTGCGCGCTCGTCCGCCACCATCACGCCTTCGCGGCCGTTGCCCGCGACCAGCCACGCCGACGCGCGATAGGCGTCGAGACCCGCGGCCGCGGCCAGGCGCGCGAGTTCCTGGCGGTCGCCGATGTCGACGCCCTCCACGAAATAGCCGCGAAACAGCTTCTCGACCAGACTGGAGGCGGCGGCCGGGCTCATGGCCTGCGCCCAGGCGACCAGGCAGTGCGCATCGAGTGTGTTCGGCTGCCTTTCGATGCGCTCGAAGTTGAAGAAGATGCCGACTTCGCGTCCCACCTCGGACACTCGGTCGTAGAACTGCTGGACGCCCGCCGCGCCCCCGAACTTGCCTTCGAGGTAGCTGCGCCGGTCGATGCCGCCCAGCGGCAGATCCGGCTTGAGCTGATACGGCATCCACGTGACGCGCGGCGGCTCGCGCTCACCGCGTGCGGCAAGCGCAGCTTCGAGCCGGCGCTTGCCGATGTAGCACCACGGACAGACCACATCGACGATCACGTCGACGCGGCTTAACACCATCGTCCCCGTCATGACGCGAGCTTATCGGTTCGCGGTCGGGTTCGTCGGCGCAACCCATCGCCGGGATGCGGCATGCGATCAGGCGTCGAACACGAGATACAGGCCAAGGCCGATCATGACCAGGCCGCTGATGAGCTTGAGCACCCGTCCTTCACGCTCCTGAAGGCGGTGCCGGCTGAGCAGCGCCACCCCGATCCCGAGAACGATGATGTCATCGATCATGTAGGCCGCGATATAGAGCAGCAGATAGCCGTAATAGCTCGCCGTGTCGAGCTCCTTCAGCGTCAGGATGCGCGTAAAGAGCGCCGGGAAGCCGGACGTGCAGAGAAATTCCACGATCTGCACGAGCACGGCCAGCACGATCGCACCGATGACCGCCGCGCGCAGGTTCTCGGCGTGCAGGATCGAACGCATTCGGCTGTAGATGCCGGGCTTGGCGCGCTCCGGAATCCCGAGCGAGATGCGGCCCCAGCCGAGCGCGAAGAAATCCTTTACGTTGATGAGGCCGGCGACGATCGCGATCGCCGCGATGACGAGCTGCGAGGCGCGTGACAGGCCGATCAGCAGGAACAGGTTCAGCCAGGCCGCCATGAACAGGAAGTAGGCGATTCCCTCCACGATGACGAACGTACCCGCGATCGCGAGCATGCGGCGGCGGTCGTTCAGCGGCGCCAGCAGCGAGATCATCAGCAGCAGGACCCACATCGAACAAGGGTTGAAGCCGTCGAGCAGGCCCATCGCAAACGTGAACGCCGGCAGGCCGACATCATCCAGCGTGAGGGTGCGGCCGAAGAGTTCGAGCTGGAACTGCTCCGGCGCCGGCGGGGCAGCCACTTCGGTTTCGCCGCCACTGGTCTTCGGGCACGCGAGGCTTTCCTCGGCATCACAGGTGCCGGCTTCATGCGGCGGCGCCGACTCCGACGCGCCTGCCCCACCCAGCGCCGCCAGAATCAGCCGATCGGTGTGCGCCGATTCCGAATAGCCGACGATCAGCTGCCCGCCGACATACACCGCCGGAACCCTCGCCCCAGCCCCCCGCTGCGCACGCGCAAGCTCCTTGAGCCGGTCGAGTGCGGCGGGCTCCTTCTGCACATCGCGGATCACGATGCGCAGCCCCGGCCGTTCCTTGCCGAGTTGCGCCAGGAACTCCTCGGCCTTGGCGCAGTGCGGACATCCTTCACGAACGAAGGCCTCGATCTGGACCGGCGCGGCGCCGCGCGCCGGCGTCTCCTTTGTCGCGGCACCCTGCGCCACATGCGCAAACACACCTGCAACGAGAAGCACCGCCGCGCACAGCGCTGCGCTCCCGAATTGCCAAACCCGCTTCACTTCGACCGTCCTCCGGAATCCGTGCGGAGCGCCGTGAAGGCGCTCGTCGACACAACCGGCGCGAGCATACGAACCGGTCGCGCAGGCCTCATGCGCTACCGCAGACGCCAGTGCCCGGAAGCTTTACGCGGATCAAGGCCGCTTCCGATTGCAGCGCTAGAGCCGCCAAAACGTCTGGAAGTGGCCCGTGGAGCCTCGCGTTTACCCCGACGCCGCGGCTCCGGCTGCCGACGGTTGCCTTGATGGCCACGGACGAACGACCGGCTGCGTCACAGGCCGGGCATGCAATGCCGGGATTCGCCGCAGTTCCTTTCGCAGTCCGTAAGCCAGCCGTGAACATTCGAAGCCTGAAAACAAGCCGGCACAGGCGGGGCCACGGGATACGGCTGTCGGCGGCGCGAGCCCAGCCGGCACCACTGCAAGAGTCCGCGAATCGATATCGACTCAGAGCCTGTCGGCCGCGCCCGCGCGCCGATGCAGGGTATGGCCACTCATGCGTTCGTACGGCCGGGTTACGACGTTCGTACGAGGGAAAAATCGGCCCGCTCTCCATAGACTCGCCGTCAGGCATTCACCGTCGTAGGACCCGCCATGTCGAACCGCAAAGCCCTGTTTCATCTGCGCACGCTGCCCTCCACTGTGCTGGCGCTCGCCGCAGTCGGCGTCAGCGGTTCCGCCTTGGCCCAGTCCAACATTGCGAACGGCGAGACGCTTTACAAGCAGAAGGTCACTGTCCCGGTGACGGGTTCGGTCGCCTGCCAGGACTGCCACGGTCCCGCGTTCATCTTCAAGCGCAGCGCCGCGCAGATCAGCGCCGCGATTGCCGCCAATCGTGGCGGCATGAACATCTACGCGTCATGGACCGCGGCCCAGATCGGTGACATCGCGGCCTACATGGACTCGGCACAGCCACCGACGACACCGCCGCTGGCACTGCCCCCCGGTTCGCCGGCGCCCGCACCTGCTCCGGCGCCTGCACCCGCACCGGCACCGGCCCCCAGCACACCGACCAACAAGCCGACGGTCGCAATGAGTTCGCCGATGTTCAGCAGCACCGAAGTCAGCAAGTACAGCCAGACCATCGGACTGCAGGTGACGAACAGCACCACGGCGCCGATCGTGCTGTCCAACCCGGCGCTGGTTCCGCCGGCCGGAACGACCCTCGAGTTCGTCGTTGCCAAGCCGCCGGCAGGTACGAAGGAGTGCAAGCCGCTCGATCTCCTCGACGTTGGCATGAGCTGCTCGTTCGGCGTGCAGTTCGCCCCGCTCAACGCCGGCACGCGCACCGAGAAGTGGACGATCAAGTTCGAGGGCGGTGTTCCCGCGGTGGAAGTGACGCTGGAAGGCACGGCCATCGCGACCTCCGTCGGCTCGACGTCGCCCACGACCGCGCCGACGAGTTCTTCGGCCAATGCACCGACTGACGGCGGCGGTGGCGCGCTGGGCTGGCTCGGCTTGTTCGGCCTGTCGAGCTTCCTCGTCCTCGGAAGTGCACGCCGACGTCCAAGCTGACGCGCGGTTACGCGCTAGCAAGCGCTCACCTTGAGCGGCGTCAACCGCCGCTCAAGGCCTGCACGATCAATAACTCGTCTGTCGGCCGCAACGGCTCGGAGAGGCGGAACAGCGCCTCTCCCTTGACGAAGAAACGCACGTGCGGGCGAATCGCCTCCTGCTCGTTGACCATGCGAAAGCGGATGCCCGGAAACTGGCGATCAAGGTCATCGAGCACTTCACCGAGCGTGCTTCCTTCGGCTTCCACCCATGACCGCTGCGTATACGGACGCAGCGGGCTCGGGATCAGCACCCTCATCGCGCAACGCCGCTAGGCGAGTTCGGCCGCTTCCACGGCGTAGATCTCGGGCAGGTTGCGGGCGA
>DAOMFI010000048.1:9006-11115 GCA_035429725.1 Burkholderiaceae bacterium
TGCACCCAGGTGCGCGAGGGCCGGTCGAGCCGGTAGATGCCGCAGTGGTTCTGCTGATAGAGCCGATCCGGCTGGCTCGGACACAGTCGCACGCAGTGCGGGTCGTGAAAGGTGATGACCGCGGGATCAAAACCTTCGACCACCTGCATACCTTCGACGAGCGGCACGAATGTCTTCCCGCCGTCGACCGTCTCGTGCACACCGCCGCCCGACATGCCGAAGTACATGTGCTTCGGGTCGCGCGGATCGATGATGATCGAATGCAGTTTCGGCCCATCGGGTGTGCCGTCCTGCACGGTACCCATCCACTCGATGTACTTCGGATCGTCGTTGATGTGGGAAAACGGGCTCCAACTTACGCCACCGTCATCCGAGCGGAACAGCCCCTGCGGCGAGGTGCCGGCATACCAGACACCCGGTTCGCTGGCCGGGCCGGGTGTCAGCCAGAACGTATGGTCAACGACGCGCCCCTTGCCGTCGGCCGCTTTCGCAAACGCCGGCGGCCGCGCCGCTTCTTTCCAGGTGCGGCCACGGTCCGTCGACCGGAACACGGTCGGGCCGAGATGGCCCGTCTTGGCTGCCGCCAGCAACGTACGGCCGTCGCGCGGGTCGAGCACCAGGTGATTGACGATGTGACCGAGAAAGTGCGGCCCGTCGACGCGCCATGAGCGGCGCGCCGCGTCGCCATGCAGCAGCCAGGCGCCCTTGCGCGTAGCCACCAGCAACAGGACGCGCCTTGGCTTGACGGCAGTCTTGCGGGCGGCAGGCTTTGTCGCCTTGCCTTTCATTGCTTTGCGGGTCTTGGTCGCCATCGCCTTCTCCTGCTTCTTGTGTGTGTTGTACGCGCCGGCTCATGACGCTGTGCGGTCGTGGCCGCCCTGGCGTTCGCGCAGGCTAGTCGCACCGGGTCCGGTGTCAAGACCCGGCGGAGCGAACCGGCGGAATTGGAGAGCAAGCCGCGGAGTTCCGGCTCCGAAGACAGCGATTACTGTCGCGCCATCGATAAGATGACAGGAGATACCTGTGAACATGGCCACCCGGACCGAGATGCTCGCCGCTGCGACGCTCAGCGACCCCCGCTGGGCTGCGGTGGCTGCGCGTGACCGCGAGGCGGACGGCTCGTTTGTCTACGCGGTGAAGACCACCGGTGTTTACTGCCGGCCGTCCTGCGCGTCGCGCACCCCTCGGCCGGAGAACGTGACTTTTCATGCCACCGCAGCCGACGCCGAACGCGCGGGTTTCCGGCCCTGCAAGCGTTGCCATCCCGACCAGATGGCCCAGGGCGACACGAACGAGCGCCGCATCGCCGAGCTGTGCCGCTACATTGAACGCGCTGACCATGTTCCCAGCCTGGATGAACTCGCGCAGCGCGCGGGATTGAGCCCGTTCCACCTGCATCGGATCTTCAAGGCCGCGACCGGCGTGACGCCGCGGCAGTACGCGGCAGCGCACCGGGGCCGGCGGGTCCGCGCCGCGCTCGATGGGCGCCGCACGGTGACCGAGGCGATCTACGACGCCGGCTATAACTCGAGCGGCCGTTTCTACGACGACGCCGCGGGATTGCTCGGCATGACACCGACGCGCTTCCGCCAGGGAGGCACCGACACCGAAATCCGCTTCGCCATCGGCGAGTGCTCGCTCGGATCGATCCTCGTGGCCGCCACCGACAAGGGTGTCTGCGCCATCCTCCTGGGCGACGATCCGGATGCGCTCGCCCGCGATCTTCAGGATCGCTTCCCACGCGCGCGACTGATCGGCGGCGACGCCGAATTCGAGCGCGTGATCGCCGCCGTGGTCGGATTCGTCGAGCATCCCAAGGCGGGTCTCGACTTGCCGCTCGACATCCGCGGCACGGCATTCCAGCAACGCGTATGGCAGGCGCTGCGCGAGATTCCGGCCGGGCGCACGGTCAGTTACTCCGAGGTGGCTGCGCGCATCGGCGCGCCGCGCTCCACGCGCGCCGTGGCACAGGCGATCGCTTCCAACCGTCTGGCAGTTGCGATTCCATGCCATCGCGTCGTGCGCAACGACGGCGCGCTCGCCGGCTACCGCTGGGGCGTCGAGCGCAAGCGCACACTGATCGAGCGCGAAGCTGCAGACTGACGGCAG
>DAOMFI010000048.1:11215-20715 GCA_035429725.1 Burkholderiaceae bacterium
GCCGGCGCCGCGGCGGCCGCTCCCCGCCGAGATTGCGCTCCCCGTCGAGATTGACTTCATACAGAATCGGCCCTTCGCGGATTCCGACGAAGGGGAGCGCCTCTGCCTGCAACGAACGCCACAAATGCGGGCGCGGATGCCGACGACGGCGTGGTTTTTCCCCGTGCCAGCGACGGCCGTCGCGGCACGCTGGAAACCGGGCGCGCCGTGTTCGCCGACGCGCTGCGCGTGGCCAGTCCCGCCGCCGCCACGGCCACCGAGCAGGAACGCGACTGGCGCCGCCGCTACATCGTGCATGCGCGACGCCTCACCGAAGCGGCCTTTGATTCAGCGGCCGCGGCACAGGACATCGCGGTTGCCGGGCTGAACTCGGTGCGCGAGCGCCTGCGTTTCGTGCGCGGCGGCAGCGAAACGTCTCTCGAGGCCGCCATGGCCGCGCCTCGCGCGCCGTTCGCGACGCGCACCGTCGTCGGCCGTAGCACGGCTGGCCCGGCCCCGCTGGCGATCCCGCTGCGCGGCCAGTTGCTCAGCGGCGATGCGCTGCGGCGCCAGCTGGATCGCTGGCTCGACGATGGACTGTGCGAACCGTCGTTCGTCGCGGCCATCGCGCGCGTGCAGGCCCATCCGGAATGGCTCGACCTGTCGGACCAGAACTTCGCGCTGCTCGGCGCCCTTGCCGAGATGTCGCCACTGCCGTGGCTGCTGCGATGGCGTGCGACGGTTTACGCCGTCGACCTGCCGCGTCCGCACCTCTGGCAGCGATTACTGAATCTGGCGAACGCAGGAAACGGCACGCTGATGGCGCCCGTGCGCATCGATCCCGGACCAGGCGCGACGGCCGACCCATCGACGCCGCACGCCGGCGCGGATCTGATCGTCGACACGCCGGAAATCGCCGACTGGCTTGCGATCGCGGAGGGCCCGCTCACCGTCGGCGCTTACGCCTACCTCGACAGCGCCCTGCACGTCCGGGTCTCGGCCGCGATGGACTCCATCCAGGCCCGGCTGGCCGCGCAGCGACGTGACGTCATGCTGGCCATGCTGGCCACGCCCACCGATGCGTGCGCGGTCCCGGCCGGCGCGCTGAAAATGGCGCACGCGCGTTACGCCGCGCGGAGCGTGGCGGCGAAACTGGCCGGCGCCGTCACGGCCGGCCGGGCCTTCGCCCGCAACGGCGAATGGCGGACGACCGAGCCTGAGAACGACGAGGCTCTCGCCGGCATCGTCGATGCGCTCGTCGTGCAACAGGGACCGAACTACCTGCTCGCGAAGCGACTTCAACTGTGGCGGGCGCTGGTCGCGCGCTCCACCGGAACGCGCGTGTCGTACCGGATCGCGCCGCCGGCGCTGACGAAATCGGTGACGAAGAACCGCTTGATCGCGGCCGTGTATCGGTCCGCTGACCGCTTCGGCGCGCATGGCTTCGAGCCCGCTACTGCCGCCGCACTGATGGCGGCGCTCTTGGTGCACGACCTGCGACATCCTTCAGCGATTGCCAACCCGGACGTGCCGCTCGATCATCCGCTGCAGCTGGTGACGGACGCGGCCTTCCACGGCGGCCTGTGGCGCATGCCGTATGCCCCGCGCTCGGCGCTGCCGGTCGCGGCCGTGCTGGGAATGCTGGGGGGCTGAGGTCCGGCCCGACCACCGGGCTGGCGCGCATGAAAAGTCCGGAGCCGGATGTCGATTCCGCGCCCGGTCATTCGACGTACCTCTGAAGCCGGCGACCTGCCGGCGCTGGACGAGGAGATCCATGATGCGAGTAATGGTGATGGTGAAGGCGACTGCCGATTCCGAAGCCGGGGTGATGCCGAGCGAGGAGTTGCTGGCCGCAATGGGTGCCTTCAACGAAGAACTGGTCAAGGCGGGCGTCATGCTGGCCGGCGAAGGCCTGCATCCGAGCGCGAAGGGCAAGCGAGTTCGCTTCAGCGGTCGTCAGCGCACCGTCATCGACGGTCCGTTTACCGAAACCAAGGAGCTGGTCGCCGGATTCTGGCTCTGGCAGGTGAAGTCGATGGAAGAAGCGATCGAGTGGGCGCGGCGCTGCCCGAATCCGATGCCGACCGACTCCGAGATCGAGATCCGTCCGGTGTTCGAGGCGGAGGACTTCGGCGCCGAGTTCACGCCGGAACTGCGGGCGCAGGAAGACCGCCTGCGGGCGCAGGTCGAGCAGCGGGCACGGGCCGGCAAGTAACCACAGCGCAGCCCAGGAGAACGGACATGCCCCGAGTGCAGCGCATCATGCCTTGCCTGTGGTTTGACAGCGAGGCTGAACCGGCCGCGAACTTCTATGTCTCGATCTTTCCGAGTTCGCGCGTCAAGACCGTTACCCGCTACGGTGAAGCCGGCTTCGAACACCATCGGCGACCGGCCGGCTCGGTCATGGTGGTGATCTTCGAGCTCGACGGCCAGGAGTTCATGGGCTTGAATGGCGGGCCGGTGTTCAAGTTCAGCGAGGCGATCTCGCTGGTGGTCCATTGCGACACGCAGGACGAGATCGATCATTACTGGAACGCGCTCGGCGCCGGCGGCGACCCGCGCTCGCAGCAGTGCGGCTGGCTGAAGGACCGCTATGGGTTGTCGTGGCAGATCGTGCCGGCCGTCATCGGGGAACTGATGACCGGCCCGAACTCGGAGCGCGTGATGGAGGCCGTTCTGCAGATGAAAAAGATCGATCTTGCGGCAATGCAGGCCGCCGCTCGCTGAATCCAACGCGAAGGAACCATCCATGAACGTTCAACCGTACCTCTTCTTCGAAGGCCGCGCCGACGAGGCGCTCGAGTTCTATACGAAGGCGCTCGGCACCCGAGTCGACATGGTGATGCGCAATCGCGAGGCGCCCGAGCCGCCGCCGCCCGGCATGCTGCCGCCGGGCAGCGAGAACAAGGTGATGCATGCCTCGTTCAAGGTCGGCGCCACCGATGTCATGCTGTCGGACGGACGCTGCTCGGGCAAGCCGGACTTCTCCGGCTTCTCGCTGTCGATCACCGCGCCTGACGAAGCCGCTGCGCGCCGCATGTTCAGTGCGCTCGCCGACGGTGGATCGGTGACGATGCCGATCGGCAAGACGTTCTGGTCGCCGTGCTTCGGCATGCTGACCGACCGCTTCGGCGTCGGCTGGATGGTCACTGTCGAGCCTGCGGCCTGAACCCCACTTTGCGGAGTCAATAATGAAGGCAGAGATCACCCCGCAACACACCTGGCTGCACCAGCTGGTCGGCGAGTGGCAGTTCGAAGGCGAGTCGGTCGGCGCCGACGGTCAGCCGACGATGAAAATGAGCGGCACCGAGAGTGTCCGCAAGCTCGGCGACGCCTGGGTGCAGTGCGATGGACGAAGCCAGGTGCCCGACGAGATGGGAGGCGGGCTCTCGCTCATGCAGTTCACGCTGGGCTACGACCCGGCGAAGGGTCACTTCGTCGGCACCTTCATCGGCTCGATGATGACGCACCTGTGGATCTACCACCGCGGCGAGCTCGATGCCGACGGACGCACCCTGGCGCTGTACGCCGAAGGTCCGGCCTTCGACCGGCCCGCGGGAACGATGGCGCAGTATCGCGACTCGATCCAGATTGTCGGTCCCGATGAGCGGCTCCTGCTGAGCCACTTGCAAGGCCCTGACGGGCAGTGGATCCCGTTCATGACCTCACGCTACCGGCGCACCCGCTAGCCTTGAAGACGGCAAGGAGAACCGCATGAGTTACATGCTGCTGATCGTCGAGCCCAAGGGCCAGCGCCGTGAGCGCACCGAGGACGAAGGCCGTGCGCTGTACGACAGCATGCTGAAGTTCAGCGCGGACCTGAAGGCGCGTGGCCTGCTGACAGTCAGCCAGTCGCTGCGCAGCGATGCCGAGGCCGTGCGCGTGCAGGTGCGGCAGGGTAAACGCACGCTCACCGACGGCCCGTTCGCCGAGGCGAAGGAGATGGTCGGCGGCTACTTCCTGCTCACCTGCAAGACGCGCGAGGAAGCGGTGGCGATCGCGACCGAGTGCCCCGCCGCCCAGTGGGCCACCGTCGAGGTGCGCGAGTTCGGACCCTGCTTCACATGATCCATTGAGTGAGCCGACGGCCGATGGCCTGCACCGCACGATCGATGCGGTGTGGCGCATGGAGTCCGCGCGCATCATTGCCGCGCTGACACGGCTGGTGCGCGATGTCGGCCTTGCCGAGGAACTGGCGCAGGATGCGCTCGTCGCCGCGCTCGAACAGTGGCCCATCGATGGCGTGCCCGACAACCCCGCGGCGTGGCTGACCCAGGCGGCCAAGCATCGCGCGATCGACCGCATCCGCCGCAAGGCGCTGCACGAGCGCCAGCAGGACGCGATCACCTGGGAACTCGAGACACAGCTGCAGGATGTCGCGCCCGACCTCGAGGCGCAGATCGAAGCGGCGTTCGACGACCCGATCGGTGACGACCTGCTGCGGCTCATCTTCATCGCCTGCCATCCGGTGCTCTCGCGCGAGGCGCGTACGGCACTGACGCTGCGCCTGCTGGGCGGGCTGACCACCGACGAAATCGCGCGCGCGTTCCTGGTGCCCGAGCCGACGATCGCGCAGCGCATCGTGCGCGCGAAGCGGACGCTGGCCGAGGCCCGCGTGCCCTTTGAGTTGCCGCCCGCAACGGAGCTCGCGCCACGCCTGGCCTCGGTGCTGGAAGTGATCTACCTCATCTTCAACGAAGGCTATGCCGCAACCGCAGGCGACGACTGGATGCGGCCCGCCCTCGCGGAAGAGGCACTGCGGCTCGGCCGCATCCTGGCTGGACTGGCGCCGCGGGAGTCCGAAGTACACGGCCTGCTCGCGCTGATGGAGTTCCAGGCCTCGCGACTGCGCGCACGCACCGGCCCGGCGGGTGAACCGATCCTGCTGCTCGATCAGGACCGCGCCCGTTGGGATCAACTGCTGATCGGGCGTGGACTCGCGGCGCTTGATCAGGCCATCGAACTCGCGCGCTCGCAGGGTGGGCTTGGCGCGTACGCGCTGCAAGCAGCGATTGCGTCCTGTCATGCTGTCGCACGCACGGCTGACGCGACCGACTGGCAGCGTATCGCCGCACTGTACGACGCGCTGGCGCAACGCGCCCCCTCGCCGGTGGTCGAACTGAACCGTGCTGTCGCGCTCGGCATGGCCTTCGGTCCGGCGGCCGGTCTCGAAGTCGTGGACGCCATCTGCGACGAACCGCAACTCAGGGACTATCACCTGCTACCGAGCGTGCGTGGGGACCTTCTTTACCGGCTCGGCCGCTTCGACGAGGCCCGCACGGAATTCGAACGCGCGGCATCGATGACGCGCAACTCCCGCGAGCGAGCGCTGCTGACACAGCGCGCCGAGGAGACCTCCCGGCGCGCGGCGGCGGCACGCTGACGGCGCCGCGTCTCCGCGCGCGCCGCCGCGGGCTGCCCGCTACTTCGCGGCGACCGGCATAGCCGGCGGCAGCGGCTCCGGTACGCGATTCCGCACCGCCGGAATCGACTGCAGATAAGTGAAGATCGCTTCCATGTCAGCATCGGTGAAGTTCTTGTACATCATGATCGGCATCGGCGGCAGTATCGGACGGCCGCGTCCCATGTGACGGCCGGTGCGGATCGTTTCGTTGAAATTGCGCTGCGTCCACTTGCCGAGTCCGGTTTCGGCGTCCGGCGTCAGGTTGGCGGTGTAGCTCACGCCCCACGGGCCGGCCCAGGCGGTGTTGGTCGCGGATGCCGTCATGATCCACGGCCCCTGCGCCGCCGGCGCCGGCGGCAGCACTTCACTCTCCGGATGCCCGGACAGCATGCGGCTCATGTCGGGCTCGGGTCCCTTCGGGCCCATGACCCACGGCGTGTGGCAATCGTTGCAACCGGAGGTCGTGACGATGTACTTGCCGCGAGCGATCTTCTCGGCGGTGCTTTCTGCCGCCTTGGACGGCGCCTGAGCTCGGGCCGGCGCCACGACGGCAACAGTTGCCGCAACGGCGATGGCTAGAACGGCATATTCCACGGGGATGCGTTTCATCTTGAGTCTCCTCTCGAAAGTTGAAGGTCATACGGGCGTTGAAGGTCACCTGCGATCCAGCGTTCCACGAGGGCGACACCCTCGGTATCCACGACCTGCACGCCGAGCGGCGGCATGCGGGCGAGCGGGTTGGCGGTCTTCATGCGCAGCGTCAGCATGTGGCCACCACCGTCGCGCGCGACGCGCTGCGCGCTGACCGCGCCCTGTGGCCGGAATCGGCTCGAGTGGCCGAGCAGCGAACGCAGGGTCTGCTCGACACTGTCGCTGCCGGGTTCGGCAGACTGGGCCAGCGCGAGCTGCAGTCCGTCGAGTGCGCCGGCGGCGTTATGGCAATGACCGCAGTTGGCATGCAGGTAGCCCAGCGCGGCGCGCTCGGTCGGCGTGCGCGCCCGAATCCGCGGGGGCGTGACAAGCAACTCCGGCGGAAGGTTTACGAGCCGGCCCTGGGCCACCAGGCTGCGCAGGTCCGCGTCGTCGCGCCGTGCGGAATCGGCATGCGGCGCCACCGGATCGCGGTCCGGCGAAAGCTGCAGCGCACTGAAGCCGAGCACCGGCACGGCCGGGCCTTCGTGGCAGGCCAGGCAGTCGTTGCGCGATGGCACGGCGTAGCGCCCACCCGGCGCGTCCGCGGCAGCGACGACGGCACCGTCTTCGGGAACCAGCACGGCATCGCTACCGTCTGCATTCCACGCATAGCTCGCAAAGCGCCACGAACCATCGGCCAGCCGCTCGATGTAGCGGGTCTCTATCCGGCGGCCGAAGCTGAACTCCTTCCACAGCCGGGTGCCGACCGGGAACTGCCACACGTCGGGCTGCGAGGCATCGATCGCACGCCCCGCAGGCAGGCGGATCCAGCGCTGCTTGCGCGTGCCGTCCGACCACAGCGGGTACTGCGGCGCGAAGGCGATGACGTCGGCGCGAACGGTCCCTGACCCTGCCTCGAACAGTCCCGTCTCACTCAGCAGGCGCGGCAGCGGCGCCGGAGCGTCGGGCTGCGCGGCGCCGGCCGCGGTCAGCGCGGCGGCGGCCACCATCGAGCAGAAGAGGACTAACGCCTTCATGATCCAGGTCGTTCAAGGTTCGGTGGGTCGGCATGAGCAACGGACTTCGGGTCCGCGGCACGCTCGGGAAAGTGAAGCAATCCACGGCGTGCACAGTAATGAGCGAGTCGCGCGAGCGTTCGTAATTCTTTGCTCAGCGTTCCCTAAAAAACCCCTAAGGCGCCTTGATGCGCGGCCCGGGTAATGCCGGTTGCCTGCGCGGACGACCGAGCTGAGCCCGGATGCGAGTGCTTTGTAGCGATGGACGGGGTTGGTACCACTCTGACGGCGCACCGGCAGCGCCACGGCGCCGCTCGGTTCCTTGCGTCACACCGGTGGCTACGGGCACCCGGCGTGGAATGCGCAGGGTTGACTACGAATCGGCCTCGCCGGATTCGCCCACCGCCACCTGCGCGCGCAGCCAGCGCGTGAACGTCTGCACCTCGGTACGCGCCGCCGATGTCGGCGTCACCATCAGCCAGTAGGCGCGCTGCTGCGGTGTCGAGTACTGCCGGCTCTTCAGCGGAACGACGAGGCGGCCGTCGTCGAGCATCTGCCGGACCAGCGGGAAGCGGCCCAGCGCCACGCCCTGTCCGGCAATGGCCGCCTGGACCACCTGGTCGTAGTGACTGAAGACGAGCCCGCGGCGGTCGCGTGGCTGCTCGAGCTTCATGGCCTCGCACCAGACCTTCCACGACAACCAGAGGGTGTTGGAGGCCTGGTCCTCGAGTTCGATCAGCGGCAGTGCCATCAGGTCTTCCGGCCGACGGACACGATGCCTCTTGAGAAACGCGGGGCTGCAGACCGGCGTGACGCTTTCGCCGAACAGCCGGATCGCATCAGCTCCGACCAGCTCCGCCGGGCAATAGCGGATGGCCACGTCGAGCGAGTGGCGTTCAAGATCACGCACCGTATTGTCAGCGACCACATGCACCGAGATGTCCTCGTGCTGGGCCTGGAACGCCGCCAGGCGCGGCACGAGCCACAGCGCCGCGAATGTCACGGTCGTCGTCACGCGAACTACCGGCGTGGTGCGGGCGCGCACGAGCGCGGTCGCTTCCCGCAACTGATGCAATGCCTTCGAGACTTCGCGGAAGTAAAGCGCGCCAGCTTCGGTCAATACCAGCGCGCGCGTGCGCCGCTCGAAGAGCTTGACGCCCAGCTGTTCCTCGAGCTGCTGCACCTGCCGGCTGACGGCCGACTGGGTGACGAAGAGTTCCGCCGCCGCCGAGGTAAAGGACAGCAGGCGCGCGGCGGCCTCGAAGCCGCGCAGCAGATCGAGCGAAAGCGGCAGGTCGCGCTGCCTAGGCATTCCCGTTGCTCATGCGTCTCATCCCGGAAAGTCGTTTGTCGTCCCGCGGCAGCGGAGCGACAGTTCGTCCCGTCAAACAGCCGAGGAGCAGATGATGAACCGGAACCTGCAAATTTTCGATGCCGACGTCACGCTGAGCCTGGACGACACACCGCTGCCGATGCACCTGCCTGCCGGCGCCGCCATATTCGCGCTGCGCGGCAAGGTCTGGATCACGCAGGAACGACTCCGCGACGACGTCGTCCTGGCCGCCGGAGAACGCTTCGACGTGACGAGCACCGAGCTGATCCTCGCGAGCGCGATCAGCGGATCGGCCCTCGTCCACGTGGTGCCGGTGGCCGAGGCGCGCGTGAACCGCGAGCACGATATCCATGACTTCATGCGCGCCCGGGCCGTGAAGCTACGTCGGGAGGCGGTGGAGCATGCCGTGAGCCAATCCGTCAGCAACATTGCGACGTGGATCGCGCGAGCCCGCACGCTGATGACCGCCCGACCGCGCGTGCTGGGTCACTGAACTGCACGGAGCCCACGGCCGCAACTCACCGGCCCGGGCACCGGTGAGCGAATTCTGCGCAGGGTCATCGCCCCTGGGCCGGCATGCCCAACAATGGAGGCATGAGGCGCTGTGCAAGTGCACTGTTGATTACAGCTTCCGTGCTGTGCGTGGCTCTGGCCACGGCGTTGCGCACCGAGGCGGCGTGGGCGACCGAGCGACCGGTCTGGTTCGAAGGCACCCGGCCGACGGCGTCGGCGCTGGAGGCTGTGGAGATCCTGTCGGCGTCCAAAAGCCATGGACTGGAACCGCGGGATTACGACACGGACGCGCTGGTGCGGGCCATGCAGCGCGCCACCTTGGAGCCGCTCGACGCGGCCACCATCGCGCAGCTGGAGCAGACGCTGACCGTCGCGATGGTGCGCTATCTGGCCGATGTGCATGGCGGGCGCATCACCGCGCAGCAGCTTCCCTATGGCCGCGCCGCGCCCCAGCGAAGTCCCTTTGATCCTGCCGCGTATCTACAGGCGGCGTTGGAGCGCGGCCGCCTGCGCGCGGCGGCGGAAGACGCGGCGCCGCGCCTGTCCCAATACCAGCAGTTGCGCCTGGCGCTCGCGCGCTACCGCGCGCTGATCGACGATCCCGCGTGGAAGTCTCCGCTGC
>DAOMFI010000049.1:0-20645 GCA_035429725.1 Burkholderiaceae bacterium
TCCCGCGGCGATGTGTTGCGCACACCGATCTGGCTCGCGGACCAGTCTGACGCCGAGTGCCGCGTGGCGCTGTTCGCGGGGGACTACGTGCAGGCGTTGGCACACGCGAGGCGGGCCGCGGCCTTGCTGGGCATGTCCGGTTCGCCGCCGTCCTACGGCGTGACGTACGGCGTCAGCGAGGCCTACGCCCTGATCGGGATCGGAAGCTTCGACCGCGCCAATGAACTGCTCGCGGAACTCGCGACCAGGCCGCTGCCGCCCTACCTGGCGCGGCGGCTTGCCGTGGTGATGTCGTTGTCGATGCTGGCAGGCGAAGATGCCCAGGGCCGCTGGACCGAACGCTCGGACCGGATGCTCCGTGAAGTGATGCGCGAATTGAGAGAACTCGAATGGCCCAACGTGTTCACGTTCCTGCCGCGCCAGATCGCCCGCCTTTTCGCGCGCGCGCTCGATGCCGGGATCGAGGCCGCCTGGGTCGTCAACGCCATCCAGATGCGGGACCTCGCGCCGCCCGCCTTGGCGAGCCCGACCTGGCCGTGGCCTGTTCGTCTTCGACTGCTCGGCGGCTTCGAGTGCGAGGTCGAAGGCAGGCCCGTCGCGAGTGGCAGCATCAAGGCCGCGGCCAAGCCACTCGCACTGCTGCGCCGGATCGCCGTGCTAGCGGGCTACGAGGGCGTCTCGGCCGACTCGGTCTCACGCGGCCTTTGGCCGGGCGAGGGGCGGGAGGGGCGGGAGAAGGTTCTGGAAACGACACTGGCCCGGCTGCGCAAGCTTCTGGGCTGCGCCGATGCGGTGTTACTGCACGAACATCGCCTGCGACTGAATCCGCGACGCGTCTGGCTCGACATGGCGATGCTCACGGGTGAACTCGATGCGCTGCGCGACCCGGGTGCCGGTGAACTCCGATGGCGCGTGATCTTCGGCCTGTATCGCGGCCCTTTGCTCGATGACGAAACCGACGCCTGGATCACTCCGTGGCGCGATCGGCTGCGCGGCCTGCTGGCGGCCTCGTTGCTGACGGCGCGTGATACTCCCGGCGACCGCGAACGCTGGCTGCGCGCCTGTGCGGCCGATCCGGCACTGGCATCGCAACGTCCGGGGTGATCATCCTGCGTGCCGCGCGGGTGGCTTACTTGCCGCTGTAATTGGTCGACTTCAACCGCCGCTGGCGCACACCCTCGGCCAGCACGTCGAGGACTCGCACGCTGTCGTCCCAGCCGATGCAGGCGTCGGTGATGGACTGTCCGTAAGTCAATGGCTTGCCCGGCACGAGGTCCTGCCGGCCGGCCACCAGGTGGCTCTCGACCATAACGCCGATGATGCGGGTGTCGCCCGCGGCGAGCTGCTGGGCGATGTTTTCGGCAACCGGCACCTGGTTCGCATGATTCTTCTGGCTGTTGGCGTGGCTGGCGTCGATCATCAGGCGCTGCGCAAGACCGGCCTTGCCGAGTTCGACGCAGGCGGCCTCGACGCTGGCCGCATCGAAGTTGGGTTGCCGGCCGCCGCGCAGGATGATGTGGCAGTCCTCGTTGCCCTTGGTCGAGACGATGGCCGAGTGCCCGCCCTTGGTGACCGACAGGAAGTGATGCGGCTGCTGCGCGGCCTTGATCGCGTCGGCAGCGATCTTGATATTGCCGTCGGTGCCGTTCTTGAAACCGACCGGGCACGACAGGCCGGAAGCGAGTTCGCGGTGCACCTGGCTCTCGGTCGTGCGCGCGCCGATCGCGCCCCACGCAACGAAGTCGGCGATGTACTGCGGCGTGATCATGTCGAGATACTCGCAGCCGGCAGGCAAGCCGGCGGCGTTGATCTCCATTAACAGTTCGCGCGCAATGCGCAGGCCGTGGTTGATGCGGAAACTGCCGTCCATGTCCGGGTCGTTGATCAACCCCTTCCAGCCGACCGTCGTGCGCGGCTTCTCGAAGTACACGCGCATGACGATCTCGAGATCCGCCGCGAGGCGTTCGCGCTCGGCCTTGAGCTTGCGCGCGTAGTCGAGCGCGGCCGAGGGGTCGTGAATCGAACACGGGCCAATCACCACGACCAGCCGGTCATCCATGCCGTGCAGGATGCGATGGATGGCCTGCCGGCTCTCGTGCACGGTAACCGAGGCGACGTCTTCGCACGGAAACTCGCGGATCAGGTGCGCCGGCGGCGAGAGTTCCTTGATCTCGCGGATTCTGAGGTCGTCGGTCATGTAACGCATGGTTCGTGCTCCGTCCATCGTGGGTCCTCGCATTCAGCCGGCCCACCTGGCGAAAAAAAACCGCCAGGGGTGTGGGCCTGGCGGTTCGGGTCGATTCGGTGTTTTCGTTACGCGCGCCGTTCGACTCTCTCCGCCCAGCGGAAAAAGCCATAAAAGTAAAAGAAGTCGAAGCGCGCGGTCGGGTTCATGTGCAGCACGCGCCAAGATTGGCTGGCGCGAACCCGCAAGATACCCGAGGATGGCGCGCGACTGCAAGCCGCCTGCATTTGACGCCGGTCAGACGTCGGCGCGGATCACCCAGAAGTAACGCGTGATCTGCCAGAAGAGCGGCGCCGCGAAGGTCAGCGCGTCGAGCCGCTCGAGCACGCCGCGCGTCAGTTCGAACTCCGTGTCCCATTGGCGCGCGCCCAGGCTCTGCTTGACGGCGGCCAGCACCACCGATCCGAGGTACCCGGTGCCGACGATCACGAGCGACATGACCAGCGCCTGCCACCAGGTGAACGGCGTCATCCACCACAGGCCGGTCCCGATCAGCGCGCCGCAGGCGCTGCCGCCCAGCACGCCGTACACGGTCTTGTTCGGGTTCGATCTGAGAGCCCGCCCGCCAAGCGCCGCGCTGAAAAGGATCTGCAGCACGTCGGTCATGAACAGCACCAGCAGGAAGAAGAGCAGGAGCAGCGGTCCACGGCCCTCGTAGCCCCGGATCGGCAGCGTCGCGATCGCCGGCGCGTGGCTGATGCAGTAGACGCTGATCATCAAACCCCACTGCACCTTGGCGATGCGCTCGAGGAAGCGCTCGTTGTCCTGGCGGATGGCGACGACCACCGGCAACAGCAGGAACACGTACACCGGGATGAATGTCGCGAACACGCTCGCGCGGCCGAAACCCAGAAGGATGTATTGCGCCGGGATGACCAGATAGAAAGCGAGGACCAGCGCCCAGTGGTCGGAGGATTTGATGGGCGTCAGCGAGACGAATTCGCGCAACGCGAAGAACGATGCCAGCGCAAACACCACCAGCAGCGCGACCGGGCCGAGTGCGAATGCGATCGTGAAAACCGCCAGCACCGACCACGAGGCGCGCACGCGCGAATTCAGCACGCCCAGCCGCGCCAGCCGCGCCGGATCAGTGGTCCGATGTACGGCCCACTGCCCGACGCCGGTCGCCGCGGCGGACAGCAGTGCCACCGCGCCGAGTACGGCGAGAAACGTTTCCTGCTGGCTCAGGTTCATCAGGAGGCGAGCCGGATCACGGCGGCGCGTGCCCGTTCCAGGAAAGCATCCTTGTCCTCGCCCGGCGCGAGTGACATGACCGCGCCGAACCGGACCGTGCAGATGATCGGCACCGGGAGCAGTGCGCCCTTGGGCATGCTGCGATGGAGGTTCTCGATGTAGACGGGGATCAGCTCAACCTGCGGGAATTCGCTCGCGAGATGGTAGAGCCCGCTCTTGAAGGGCCCCGGCAGCGGCTGTGCGCTGCGCGTTCCCTCCGGAAAGATGATCAGTGAAAAGCCATGCTCGAGTGCGTCGCGCAGCGGCTCGAGCGGATCGGCGTTCGGATCCTCGCGGCTGCGATCGACCATGACGACATTCAGCTCGTCGCGCGCAATGGCGCCGCGGATGCCCGGCTTGTCCCAGTAATCCTTCGCCGCGACCGGCCGCGTGTTGGACCGCAGTTCCTCCGGCAGCGCCGCCCACAGCACCACGGTGTCCATGTGGCTGGTGTGATTGCCGAAGTAGATGCGCTGCGCCGCTGTCGGTGCGGAGCCGATCCAGCGTGGATAGGCACCGACGAGCAAGCGCGTCAGCCACACGATCGGCGGCAGGAACTTCAGTGGGCCTCCCCGGGGAAAACTCTTGTCGTTGTTAATCAATTATGCCAACCGGCGCTGCGCGGGCGATCGTGCCGCTGCGCGGCCAATGGATTCTTTCCTCCTCGACCGGCCGCTCACGGCGCGGGGCCGGTGACTTTCTTTGCTTCGCCAAAGAAAGTCACCAAAGAAAGGCGACCGCACGGGGCCGGCCTGCGCTGCGCTCCGGCTGCCCTTGCGCTGCGGGTCATCAGCGGGCCGTGCGCGAAACTCGCTCCCTGCGGTCGCTCAGACACGCGCCCGGCACTGCTCCGCTGCTGCCCCGCACCGCGGCGGCGTCCCCGAGCGGATTCACCCCGTCGCGGTGCCGGCACCGCGACGCTTTGGCTGTGCTGCCCTCGAAGGCGCCGCGCAGCGCAGGGGGCGCGGGAGGGGTTGAGGGCCTGCCTGTCTGAGCGCCCAACGGGCGCGAGTTTGCAGGCCCGCCCGCGGCCCCGAGCAGCACAGGGCAGTCGGCGCAGCCGACCTCCTTCGTGGGCGCGGCTTTCTTTGGTTACTTTCTTTGCCAAGACAAAGAAAGTAACGGGCCGCGCGGCCCTGAAGCGCACCGTGGAAGAAAGAAAGACCAGCCGCGCAGCGGCACGAAAGTCGGCACGTGCGGCAGCACGCCGCCAGCACGCGCAGCAGCGGGATGTCGCGCAGTGCGAGCTAAGCGGTCCCGCCGACCGTCAGCCCTTCGATCCGCAGTGTCGGCTGCCCGACGCCGACCGGCACGCTCTGGCCGTCCTTGCCGCAGTTGCCGATGCCAGGGTCGAGCGCCATGTCGTTGCCGATCATCTTGACGCGCGTCAGCGCGTCCGGGCCATTGCCGATCAGCGTCGCGCCCTTGACCGGCGCGGTGATGCGGCCGTTTTCGATCAGGTAGGCCTCGGCCATGCTGAACACGAACTTGCCGTTGGTGATGTCGACCTGGCCGCCGCGGAAACTGGTGGCGTACAGGCCCTTTTTCACCGAGCGGATGATCTCCGCCGGGTCGTCCTTCCCGCCGAGCATGTAGGTGTTGGTCATGCGCGGCATCGGCAGGTGTGCGAACGACTCGCGGCGCCCGTTGCCGGTGGGCGCCACCTTCATCAGGCGCGCGTTGAGCGTGTCCTGGATGTAGCCGCGCAGGATGCCGTCTTCGATCATCACCGTGCGCTGGGTCGGGTTGCCTTCGTCGTCGACGCTGAGCGAGCCACGGCGGTCGGGCAGCGTGCCGTCGTCGATGACCGTAACCCCCTTCGACGCGACCCGCTGGCCGACGCGGCCCGCGAACGCGCTCGAGCCCTTGCGGTTGAAGTCGCCCTCGAGGCCGTGGCCTACCGCCTCGTGCAGCAGGATGCCGGGCCAGCCGGGACCCAGCACGACCGGCATTACGCCGGCGGGCGTCGGCCGCGCCGACAGGTTCACCAACGCCTGGTCCACGGCACGGTGCGCATAGTCGGCAAGACGCTCTTCGGTGTAGTAGGCGAGGTCGTGTCTGCCGCCGCCGCCGGCGAAGCCCTGCTCGCGGCGCCCGTCCGCTTCGACGATCGCGGTGACGGAAAGGTAGACCAGCGGCCGCACGTCGGCGGCAAGCACGCCGTCGCTGCGCGCGACCAGCACGACGTCGTAGTCCGCACCGATGTTCGCCATCACCTGCTTGACGCGCGGGTCGCGCGCGCGCGCGTGGTGTTCGATGCGCTCGAGCATGCGGATCTTCTCGGCTGCGTCCAGCGAGGCGACCGGGTCGCTTGTGCCGTAGAGCGCCGCCTGCGGCCGCGGCGCCACCTTGGCCGCCACGCGCACACGACCGCTGCCCTGGCGCGCAATCGCGCGCGCGGCCACGGCGGCCTCGGTCAGCGATTCGAGCGAGATGTCGTCCGAGTAGGCAAAGGCGGTCTTGTCGCCCGCCACGGCACGCACACCAACGCCTTGCTCGATGTCGAAGCTGCCGCTCTTGACGATGCCTTCCTCCAGCGAAAACGATTCACTGCGCGTGTACTGGAAGTAGAGATCGGCGAAGTCGGCGCGGTGCTCGAAAATCGTTGCCAGCACCTTTTGCAGCCGGGCCTCGTCGAGTCCGTAGGGATCGAGCAGCAGCCGGCGGGCTGTGGCGAGGCGGTCGAGGGCGGGATCGGAAGGCTTCATCGGTAGCGGGAATCTGGGCAGGGGCGCAGTGTATCGGCTGCAGCGGCTTCACATGACCCGATGGGTGAGCGCCGGCAGCGAGCTGCGGCAGCGGGCGATCACCTGCGGGTCGATGTCGCCGAAGACAACCCCGGCACCTTCAGGGCGATTCGCAATGACTTCGCCCCACGGATCGATCAGCATCGAGTGGCCGAAGGTGGCGCGGCCATTCTCGTGGCGGCCGCCCTGCGCCGGCGCAAGAACGTAGGCGAGATTCTCGATCGCGCGCGCCCGCAGCAGCACTTCCCAGTGGGCGCGTCCGGTCGTCGCGGTGAAGGCTGCCGGGACCAGGATGAGATCGGGTCTTTCCATCGCGCGGTAAAGCTCCGGAAACCGCAGGTCATAGCAGACCGAGAGGCCCACCTTCAGCGCCGGTCCGCCCACGGGCTCCAGCGAGAACGTCGAGACCGCGCCGCCCGGCGCGATCGTGGCGGCCTCGTCATAACTTTCCATGCCACGGGTGAAGCGGAACAGATGCACCTTGTCGTAACGTGCCACGCGCTCGCCTTGCGGGTCGAACACCAGCGTCGTGTTCAGGACGCGATCCTTCTCGGGCGCCTCCAGCGGCAACGTGCCGCCGACCAGCCAGATGCGGTGGCGGCGTGCCTGCGCGACCAGAAAGTCTTGTATCGGTCCGCTGCCGAGTGCTTCGCGCACGGCGACCTTGTCGGTGTCCTTGATTCCCATCAGGCAGAAGTACTCCGGCAGCGCAATGAGCCGCGCGCCGCTGGCGGCCGCCTCGGCGATCAGCCCCGCGGCGGTTTCAAGATTGGCCTCGACGCGCGCGGTCGACACCATCTGCACAGCGGCCACCCGCAACGTGCGGGAAGCGGAGGATTCGGAATTCATCGGGGCTGCTCCGTTGGCGTGGGGGTTATGCGGCCGCGCCGCACGACGACAGGGTCGCTCCAGCTGCCGCTGATGTCGTACTCGAGTGCAAAGGCCTTGGAGAGCGTCCCCTTGAGCACTGTATTGGCCAGCAGCGCGCCGAGCCCGACAATGGGATTGGCGATTGCAACAGCCAGCGCCGCTGTGGACGCGTCGACTTCCGGCAGCACGATCAGATGCAACTGCTGGGTTTCATTGTTGAGATTCACGGTACCGGACATCAGAGCGGCCGCGCCGGTCCCGGCCATGCGGAAATCCTGCGTCGAGATGATGCCGCGCGCGACCGTGGCATCGGCGCGGATCGAGCTGAATGCGAAGCCTTCGCCAAACGCTTCGCGAGTGTCGGTCAGCAGCGTCTGCGAAAGCGACTGCAGCGACAGCAGCGTCAGCAGGCGGCCGGCGCCACGCGTGTCGACCTTCAGGAAGCGGCCGTCCTCGACGCGCAGGCTGAGGGCGCCGGACATCGTCGGGTAGTTGATCTCGATGGGCGAACCGGCCCACTCGAGATTGCCCTCGAGCTTGCCATGGCCGCGCGCGACCGCACCGCGCATGCCGAAGCGCCCCAGGGTCGCGCCGACATCCTTGGCATCGAAGGCGAAGCGGACCTGTGTGCGTAGCGCGCCCGCGGCTCCCGGCAGCCACTCGCCGTAGGCCGTGAGCTTCATGTCCGGGTTGACGACGTCGAGGCGGTTCACCTTCCACGCCGCCGAGTTGCCGGTCCCTACATTCGCCGCCGAAAGCTCGAGCCGCCCGAGTTTCATTTCGCCGAGTTCGAAGTTCTCCACTTCGACCTCGAGCGCCGGCAGGCGGCGAGCCGGCGCACGCAGGATGTCGACGACGTCTGACTTCCTGCTGTTGTCGATGTGAAGTTTCGACAGGCGCGCCGACACCAGCCCGAGCCCGGCGCCGCCGGTGCTGCCTTTCGCGCCGGGGCGCCAGCCGACATAGCCGGTAGCGCCGTCGGAGACGACGTTCGCGTCGTAGCCGCCGGCGTCCGTACGGCTGGCGCCCAGCGTCACATTGCGAAAGCTGCGGTTGTTGACGATGAGCTCGGGAGTCCGCAACGCGATGTAGTCGATCCGGATGTCGTCTTCCGGCGCCCCGGGTGCACGGGCTGCAGCGGGTTCGGCGCCGATGCCAAGCCAGTCGGCCCAGGCTTCCACGTCGATACGCGGCAGCGCGACGAGCACCAGCAGGCCGCGCTCGGGCAGATTGGCGGGCTCGTTCAGCGCGATGACGCCGCGCGCGAGCTGCATTCCGGCCTCGGAAAGACGGCGCTCGAGGTGCACGGCGATCACGCGTCCGGCGGTGACCCGTAATGTGTCCTGCGCCCCCTTTGTCGACTTCTCGAACCGGAGCGGCATCGACTCGCCGGCGGCCTTGCGCAACGGGGCGATCCCGTCGATCGTCATGCCAATCAGGTCGCTTTCGGCCTGCAGCGTCATGGCGCCACGCTGTGCCGTCAGGCTGGCGTTGTAGCGAGCGCTGCCCTGCGTTCGATCGAGGATGCGCTGGACCATATCGACGTCAAGCGCGCGCCGCAGTCCCGCCGGGGTCGCGCTGCCGACCGCGGTGATCGTGACGGCGCCGTCGTCGCGCGTGCTGGCATCGAGCCGCGCCTGGCCGCCGAGAAAGCCGGTCGTGAGGTTTTCGAAGCGCACGCCCCGTTCATTGAAGGCCAGCGCGCCGTTCACGCGCGTAAATGGGGGCACGTCGGGCAGCGTCAGATCGTTGTTCTGGAACTGCAGGGCACCGGTCACGCGAACCGCACCCGCTCCGGCCAGAGGGACGTCGAGCTTGAGGTCGACCTTGGCCGGCCCCTTCGCCTCCGCACCGCGGGTGACGTCCCCGATCATTCCGGCCACCGGGCTGGTGTTCACGTAGTTGACGATCCCGGCGAGCGCGCCTTCGACGCGTCCGCGCACCTCCAGTGCGGCATTACGCGTCAGATCGGGAATGCGCGCAGTGGCCTCCGCGATGCGGGCGCCGCCCAGCGTGCCGCGTTGCGCGCGAAACGTCATTGCCTGGCGCTCGAACACGAGGTCGCCGTCAATGTCGCGGAGCAGTGGCCAAGGCTTGCCGGGAGTGCGCTCACCGTTCGGACCGGTCGCCGGCGCGACGTCGAGCACGACGTTGCGCAGATTGCCCGTGGCCCTGAACTCACCGTCGGTTGGCGCCGTGAACGGAAAGTTCGCGAGATCACCGCGTAGGCGAACCGCTCCGTCGGTAAGTTGGCCTTCGAGCAGCGCATGTTGCAGCCACGACAGGGTTGCCTCGCCGGCCGCCGTCGGCACATAGCGGTGGGCGTTGCGGGCTTCGAGCCGGGCAATCCGTGCCGACAGATCGGCCGTGCCCGGTCCGCTGCCGCCGGCGGTCGGACCGCGCCACGTTCCCGAGGCGGACAACTCGAGGTCCGCGTTCGACAGTACCAGCTGGGCGATCTTCAGCTCCGCCGTGCTGCCCGACTTCCAGCGCAGGTCCGCCGTGAGCTGGTTCAAGGGGATGCGTGGTTCGCGGAAGACGCCCGGCAGCACAAGCGCAGCATCGCGCGAGGTCAGCTGCAGCGAGCCTGTGCCTCGGTCGAGTTGAATGATCCCGCTGAGCCGTTCGAAGCCGGGTGTCGGCGCGACGTCCGGTGCATCCGGGCGCGCAGGCTGTGCGGCCACCGACAGGTTCTCGAACCGCGCTTTCGCGGCCAGCGTTGCAAAACGCGGCTCGTCACCGTCCCACTGCAGCGAGAACTCAGCCAGGCGGCCCGCGGGCGCGTAACGCGCGATCAGCCCGAGCAGCTCGCGACCGATCGGCAAGTGGGTCGCGATCGCCGCGACGCCCTTCAGATCAACACGTGCGCCTTCGAGCTCCACGCGGCGTGGCCCGGCGTCGGAACGCGTGGCGCGATACGTCAGATCCAGCGGCGGAAAGTTCACGCCGCTCGCCAGCACGAAGGTGACGCCGGTGAGGCCGTATTGCTGCCCGCCACGCGCCTCGTCGCCCCAGCGCTTCTGCGTCACCCGGCCCTGGAACGAACTCAGTTTCAGGGATTCGAGGTCAGGCGCCAGACGCGCATCGACGTTCGTCAGCGCGAGATCCGCAGTCGCTCCGACCACCTCGGTCCCGTCGATCCGGATCCAGGTCCGCAGGGCCCCCTGCGCGCGGTGCACGGCAAGCGGCGCATGCAGCCAGTCATTGGCCTGCGCGAGATCGACATAGTCGACCTGGGCGAAGAGTTCGCCACGCCAGCGCTTGAAGTCCGACAGCCGACCGAAGGTCGGACGACTGAATTCGCCGCGCAGATCCACTGCCGCTGCGATGGCCGGAGGCGGTGCCAGTTGCAGTCCAAAGCGCGTGGTGCCCAGACCGGTGTCGAGCAGCAGATCGGCGTCGGAGAACACGATCTCGCGCGGCGTTGCGCTGCGTTCGTCGCGCAGTCGCACGCGCGCGTCGCGGATCACGACGCCATCCTGGGCCAGCAGCCAGTCCAGCGCCCGGCCGTCGCCCGTCGTGTCCGCCGGGTCGATGATGAAGCCTGCCACCGACACCCGGCCACCTTCGAGCAGGGTGATCGCCAGCTCAGGCGCATAGATGCGAAGCCGCGAGAAGCGGGGTTCGAGCGCGGGAACGCTGGTCCATGACAGCGTGCCCTCGATGCGGGGCAGGGACAGCACGGCCGTGCCGCTCTGCCCGCTGATGGCGACGTCGCTCAGAGCCAGCATGGGATTCAGGCCTCGCCACGAGGCCTCGATGCGTCCGATGCGCACCGGCGCCTGCAGTGCGCTGCTCGCAATGCCTTCGATCTGCTGCCGCCACTCATCGACGCGCGGAAGCAGCCAGTAGCGCGCGACCAGCATCGTCAGGCCAAGGGTGAAGAAGCTGAGAACGATGAGCCAGCCGATACCCCGCAGCGCCAGCCGGAATGCTCCGACGGCGCGCGCGCCAAAGCGGCGTGCGATCGACTCTTCGGCGGCCTGAAGGCCGTGCTCGATCTGCTCCGCGACCGCGTGCTCGAGCGCGTGCTCGATGGCCTGGGCCCGCGCGCCGAGTTCGCGTGCGAGAGTAGGCGGGCGGTCAGACGGCGGTGTCACGGTTCAGCGGGGATAGCGACGGCGCGATCGGATTGCAGCCGGCCGGCGGCAACAGGCGGAGCGGCTCGTCATCGATGAAACTACAATCGTCGGCAATGACGTTTCAGGCAGCGGCGGGCTGCCACGCGCCATTCGCAGCGGCCACCCAGAACGGGCAAGTTCACTCTATCACAGCGGCCTCGGGCCGCCGGGCTTGCGCCCTCTGACATCGGCGAGCAACGTGACCCAACTTCCACCTGGTGCGGACGTCGACTGGCGCGGAAGACCTGCTGCGCTGGAGGACGTTCCCGCGCTGTCCCGGTTCATGCAGCGTGCGCTCGATGCCGAAGTGGGCCACGCCAGCACGCAGGAGTCCCGCCTCGAACGCCTCCAGGCCTTGGCCGCGCAGCCGTGGTCGGAAGCCCGCATGCGGGCCTTCCTCGCAGAATCTGAAGCTCTGCGCGCCGACGCGGGTGCGCTCTCGGTTGCATTGCGGCGCCTGCGCCGCCAGGTGATGGTGTCGCTCATCGCCCGCGATGCCACCGGAGCGGCCGGGCTCGATGAGGTCATTCAGACGACAACGGCCCTCGCGGAAGTCGCCCTGCAGGCCGCGGTCGCATGGCACGCGCATGAGCTCGCCGAGGTCCATGGCGTGCCGACCAGCGACGGCGGTGCCCCGCAGGACCTGCTGATCGTAGGCATGGGCAAGCTCGGCGGCGCCGAGCTCAACGTTTCGTCGGACATCGATCTCATTTTCGTCTACGACGAGGACGGCTCGACGCGGGCGCAGGGGCGCTATGAGGCGGCCACGCGCTTGCTGACCAATCACGAGTTCTTCGAGCGGCTCGGCCGTCGGATCATCGCGGCGCTGGCCGATGTCACCGACCAGGGCTTCGTTTTCCGCGTCGACATGCGGCTGCGACCCAACGGCGACTCGGGCCCGCTGGCGGTTTCAACGGCGATGCTGGAGGAATACCTGGTAGCGCTCGGCCGCGAATGGGAGCGCTTCGCCTGGCTCAAGGGCCGGGTCGTGTCGTCGCCGGTCTTTGCCACAGACGAACAGTTCGCCGCGCAACGCAGCGCGCTCGAGGACATCGTGCGCCCGTTCGTGTTCCGCAAATACCTCGATTACGGCGCAATCGCATCGCTGCGCGAGCTGCACGCGCTGATCCGGGCCGAAACGGGGCGGCGCAATGCGGGGCGCGATGACCGTGGCGACAACGTGAAGCTCGGGCGCGGTGGCATACGCGAGATCGAGTTCCTCGCACAAACCTTTCAGGTCATCCGTGGCGGGCGGGAGCCGCGCCTGCGCTCGCGCTCGACGCTGGCCACGCTCGCGTGTCTTGCCGAGCTCGGATCGTTGCCGCGGGAGGCCAGCGCCCGGCTCGCGACGTGCTACGAGTTCCTGCGCAACCTGGAACACGCCCTGCAGTACGTCGACGATGCCCAGACCCATGTGCTGCCGCTCGATGTCGAGTCGCGCGCACGCGTCGCGGCGCTGATCGGAGCGCGCGATGCTGATGCGCTGGTAGCCGCCTTCCGCGCCGTGCAGGAGTACGTTGCCGGCGCGTTCGACGCGGTATTCGTCGAGCCCCGCTCGGATCCATCAATGCTGCCGCTGCCGTCCGGCCCGGCGGACGGCGCGACCGATGACGCCGCGCTGGAGGAACATCTACGCTCCATGGGCTATGCCGACGCCGGCGCCACCGCGCAGCACCTGCGCGGAGTCATCGCCTCGCGCCGCGTCCAGGTGGCCAGCGAGGTGACGCGCGCGCGGATCGAGCGCCTGCTCAAGTCGGGTCTGAAGGCGGCGACGGAGCGCGCGCGCCGGACCGGGGCTTCGCACGACATCGGTCCGGACGAGTTGTTTGCGCGTTTCGCGCAGCTGGTCGACGTCATCGCCGGCCGCAGCACCTACATCTCCCTGCTGAACCAGTTTCCGCCCGCGCTCGAGCGCGTCATGCGCCTGCTCGCGGCCAGCCGCTGGGCCACCGACTACCTCGTCCGGCATCCGATCCTGCTCGACGAACTTCTCGATGAAAGGGTCGAGCGGTTCGACAATGAGCACACGCCCGACTGGCTCGCCTGGGCGGACAGCGTGCGGGCCAAGCTCGTCGAGTCGGAAGGTGACCAGGAAGAGCAGATGAACCTGCTGCGCGATGTCCATCACGCGCAGGTCTTTCGCCTGCTGGTGGCCGATCTCGACGGCCGCCTGACGGTCGAGCGGCTGGCCGATCACCTCTCGGCGCTGGCCGATGCCACGCTCGCTCTCACGCTCGAGTGCGCGTGGAAGACCGTGGCGCGGCGGCATCGCGCCGAGCCGGCTTTCGCGGTGATCTCCTACGGCAAGCTGGGTGGCAAGGAACTGGGCTATGCCTCCGACCTCGACCTGATCTTCCTCTATGACGATGCGCATCCGGATGCAGGCGAGATCTACTCGTCACTGGCTCGGCGGCTCGTCACCTGGCTGACGACCCAGACCTCGTCCGGCATCCTGTTCGACATCGACCTGCGCCTGCGGCCCAACGGCAATGCCGGCCTGATGGTGTCGTCGTTCGACGCCTTCTCGCGCTACCAGCGCAACGACGACGGACTGGGCGCGTGGGTGTGGGAGACGCAGGCGCTGACGCGCGCGCGCTACTCGTGCGGCGACCGCGCGCTGGGCCAGCGCTTCGAGGACGAGCGCGCCTTTGTCCTGGCGCGCGTGCGCGACCTCGAGGCATTGCGCCGTGAAGTGCTCGCCATGCGGCAGAAGATGCTCGATGGACATCCCAACACGAGCCGGGACTTCGACCTCAAGCACGACCGCGGCGGCATGGTCGACATCGAGTTCATCGTGCAATACCTGGTGCTGGCGCACGCCCACGAGCGGCCGCAGCTGCTGCGCAACGCCGGCAACATCGCGCTGCTGCAGATGGCGGGCGCGATGGGCCTGGTCGATGCGACGCTCGCGCACCAGGTGGCGGACGCCTATCGCACCTTCCGTGCCCTGCAGCATCGGCTGCGGCTCAATGGCGCCGAGCGCGCCCGCGTGGCGCCGGAGGAAGTCAGGCGCGAGGTCGAGGCCGTGCAACGTCTCTGGCAGCGGGTGTTCGGCGAATGAGCCTGCGCGCGACGTTTCGCGCATTGCCTTCAACCGTCTGGCTGCTGGGGGCGATCAGCCTGCTCAACGACGCCGCGTCCGAGCTCGTTTACCCGTTGATCCCGCTCTACCTGGCGACGGTGCTGGGTTCGGGCCCGCGTGCGCTGGGATTCATCGAGGGCGCGGCCGAAGCCACGGCCGCGCTGCTCAAGCTGGTGTCCGGCGTCTGGTACGACCGGGTTGGGCGCGCCAAAGGCTTCGTCGTCGCGGGCTACGGCTTCGCCGCCGTTGCGCGTCCGGCGATCGCGTTCGTTACGGCGTGGCCCGGACTGCTGCTGTTGCGGTTGCTGGACCGGCTCGGCAAGGGGCTGCGTTCATCCCCGCGCGACGCGCTGCTCGCGCAGGCGGTGCCGGCCAGCCGGCGCGGACTCGCCTTCGGCCTGCATCGCGCCTTCGACAACGCCGGCGCCGTCATCGGCCCGCTGCTGGCCGCGGGACTGCTCGCGTTGCAGATGCCCGTGCGCGACATTCTGCTGTGGGCGGCGGCCCCGGGGGTTCTGTGTGTCGCGCTGGCGCTCGCGCTCCGCGAGCCTGCCGCGATCGAGCGGCCGGTCGTGAAGCTGCCCGAGTGGCGCTGGTCGACACTGCCGCCGGCGTATCGCCGGGTGCTGCTTGTGCTCGCGGTGTTCACGCTTGGCCAGGCTTCCAATGCGTTCATGCTGCTGCGGGCAAACGAACTCGGCATGCCGGCGGCACAGGTCGCATTGCTCTGGGCCGCGGTCGCGGCGACATCGACGTTGTTTGCAGTTCCGCTTTCCGCCTGGTCTGATCGCATCGGGCGCGTGCCGCTACTGGTTGCGGGCTGGTCACTGCATGCCTTGCTCTTCGTCCTGCTGGCGCTGCTGGATTCGTCCGGACCCTTGTGGTTCATCGCAGTGCTGCTGGGGCTTTACATGGCAGCGACCGAGGGTGCAGAGCGCGCATTGATCAGCGACCTGGTGCCCGCGACTGTGCTCGGCAGCGCCTACGGCTGGTACTACCTCGTGAAGGGCTTGTTGTTGCTGCCGGCATCGGCCGTGTTCGGCGCCATATGGTTCGCGGCCGGCGCGAAGTTCGCCTTCCTGACGGCGGCCGCGCTCGTCGCTGCGGCGACGGTGTTGCTGGCGGTCTGGGCCCTGCCCGCCGTGCGCGCGCACCGTTAGGACGGGTTCGCTCCCGAGCCAGGAGGGCGCGGGCGTGAAGCAGGCTCAGATCAGGCGGATCAGCGTATAGGCCAGCATGCCGAGCACGATGCCGGCGAACGCGCGCCGGGTCACGGCGATGACGGCCACCGTCACGGCCGCGGCGACGAGCTTGGGATTCGAGACATGCAGCGCCAGCGAGCCGGACTGCAGCACGACTTCCGGGACGATCAGTGCGACCAGTGCGCAGGCGGGCGCATAGCGCAGCGCGTGCTGCAGACGCTCGGGCAGCACAACGCGCTGCCCGAGCATGAGGAAGGCGTTGCGCGTGATGAAGGTCAGCAGCGTCAGGCCGCCGATCGTGAGCCAGATCTCGGTGCTCGACATCATCGCGCGTCGCTCCGCCGGCCGCTGTCACCGAGACTGTCGATCGTCATCGCGACCGCGACGCCGGCTGCGACTGCGAGCAGCAGGCCGAGCCGAAGCGGAAGCGATGCTGCCAGCACGGCGACCACGCCCGCCGTCAGGCAGCCTGCCGCTGCCGGCCGCCCGGAGAACATCGGCAGCGTGATCGCGATCAGTGCCAGGATCGCGGCGTACTCGAGTCCCCATGCGCCGGGGATCACTTCCGCCAGCAGGATGCCGGCGATCGACAACGGTTGCCAGGCCAGCCACGTCCCCGACACGAGACCGGCGAAGAACCACAGCTGTTCGGTATTGCCGCGTTGCTGGGGTGGTGCGTCACCATAGCGCCCGATGAAGAGTGCCACGCCGACGTCGGCCGTGAGGTAGCCGATCGACAGCCGCCGGACGAGTGGCAGCCGACCGAGATACGGCCACATCGTGGCGGAGAAGATGATGAATCGAAGGTTGACGATGCCCGCCGCCAGCAGCACCAGCCACACGGGCGCACCGGCGGCGATCAGCGGCAGCGCGGCCATCTGCGCGCTGCCGGAATAGACCAGCAGCGTCATCGCGAGTGCCTGCGGCACGGTGAGGCCGGTCTTGATCATGGCGACGCCCGCGACCAGTCCCCAGATTGCAGTCGCCAGCATCGCTGGCAAGGCGGCTCGCAGGCCTCGCTCGAATGCGCTGCGCCGCACCCGGGCGACCGCCGGATCGGGTCCGAACACCAGACGCGCGATCACGCGGCTGCCCGGACCGGCCGGCGCCAGACCAGCACGATGCCCACCGCGGCGGCGATGAGTGCAGGCAGGGCCATCAGGTTGAGGTCGGTCCAGCCGCTGGTCGACAGCAGTGCACCGGAGGCGGCCGACGACGAAATCATCGTCAGGAACACGGCCAGGTCATTCAGCCCCTGCGCCTTCGACCGCTCCGACGCGCGGTAGGTGGTTGTCAGCATCGCGGTCGCGCCGACGAACATGAAGTTCCAGCCCACGCCGAGCGCGACCAGCGCACCCCAGAAGTGCCAGTAGGTGAGTCCCGAATGCGCGATCACCACGGTCAGAAACATCAGTCCGCAGCCGGCCAGCATCACGGCCGGGCGGCCGAATCGCTGAACGATATGGCCGGTCACGAGTCCCGGCAAGAACATCGCGACGACATGCCACTTGATGACGTCGGCCGCATCCGGATAGCCGAAGCCGCAGACCTTCATCGCGAGTGGCGTCGCAGTCATCAGCAGATTCATCGCTCCGTAGCTGACCGCGCCCACCACCACCGCCACGATGAACATCGGCTGCCGCGCGATCTCACCGAGCGGGCGGGCGGGCCCTTCGTGGGCACTGCCGTGCGGCCGTGGCACCTGGAGCCGGCTGGCGACGGTGAGCGCGACCAGCGCGATCAGCGTCAGCACCGCATAGCTGCCGGCAAACACCGCAGGGAGCAGTTCGCGCGTGACCTTGGAAAGTTCGGGGCCCACGACGCCGCCGGCGATGCCGCCCGCCAGCACCCAGGCAATGGCCCGGTCCTTCAGCGACGGCGAAGTGGCGTCGGCGACTTCAGCGGCGGCAAAGCGCAGGTACTGGCCGAAGGCGTTGTACAGCCCGACGATGAACGTGCCGCTCGCCAGTCCGACGAAACTTCCCTGCACGACCGAGTACGCGGCGACGGCGGTGCCCAGCGCGCCCATCGACGCTCCGAACATGAAACCGGCGCGCCGGCCCCAGCGGCCCATGCCGAGGGACGCCGGCACGGTCGTCAGCGCCGAGCCGATGATGTAGGTCGTGATCGGCAATGTCGCCAGCAAGGGCGTCGGCGCGAGTGCGAGCCCGGCGAGACCGTTGATCGCGATCAGCGTGACATTGTTGACGTACAACAGCGCCTGGCAGAGCGTGAGCAGCGCGATCTGCCGTCCGGCGGAGGAGGTCGATGGCAAGACGGACTCCGGTGAGCGCGGATTATATGAAGCCACTCCGGAGGCGGCCGCCTGCGCGAGTCAGATGGGATGCCCACGTTCGCTAGAATCGCCGCCAGACGGGCACGGTTGTGCAACGGAAGGAGAACGGCGATGTCGATGGCCGATCGCGACGGTTTCATCTGGTATGACGGCAGGCTGGTGCCGTGGCGCGATGCCACCACGCACGTGCTGACGCACTCGCTGCACTACGGCCTGGCTGTGTTCGAAGGTGTGCGGGCCTACAAGACCGACCGCGGACCGGCGATCTTCCGACTAAAGGAGCACACGGACCGCCTCTTCAACTCGGCCAAGATCTTCATGATGGAGATCCCCTACGGTCGGGAACAGCTCTTCGAGGCGCAGCGCGAAGTCGTGCGCGCGAACAAGCTCGAGTCCTGCTACCTGCGGCCGCTCGCGTTCTACGGCTCCGAGAAGATGGGCGTCAGCCCGAAGGGTGCCGCGGTCCATGTGTCGATTGCGGCCTGGCCCTGGGGCGCCTATCTGGGAGAAGAGGGCCTGCAGAAGGGCATACGCGTCAAGACCTCCTCGTTCCAGCGCCACCACATCAACGTGTCGATGGTGCGCAGCAAGACCGCGGGGCACTACGTCAACTCGATACTCGCCAATCAGGAGGCCGTGCGCGACGGCTACGACGAGGCGCTTCTGCTCGACACGAACGGCTTCGTGGCCGAGGGAGCCGGCGAGAACCTCTTCATCGTCAAGGACGGCAAGATATTCGAGCCCGAGATGGTCTCCGGCCTCACCGGCATCACGCGCGCGACGGTCATCGAACTCGCACGCGATCTCGGCTACGCCGTCAGCGCGATGCCGATGACGCGCGACGACGTGTACCTCGCCGACGAGGCATTCTTCACCGGCACCGCCGCTGAGGTGACGCCGATCCGTGAACTCGACGGCCGGGTCATCGGCGCCGGCGCGCGTGGCCCGATTACCGAGAAGATCCAGTCGCTCTTTTTCGATGTCGTCAACGGGCGCGCATCCAAGTACAGCCGCTGGCTGACGCCCGTATGAGCACGGTCTCCACGCGCAAGGAAGAGCCGGTCGTCGAACTGCGCGCGACGGATCTGCCGGCGTTCTGTCCCAACCCCGCCATGCCGGTGTGGAACCATCATCCGCGCGTGTTTCTGGATGTCGCGACGACAGGCGAGGCGATGTGTCCGTACTGCGGGACACGCTACCGGCTGAAAGCCGGCGAAGTCGTCAAGGGACACTGAGCCGGTCTGCAGGACGGATTGCCGCCCATGTCGCGCCTGACCAAGCCCTTGCTCTTCGCCTCGCCCGAGGAGTGCGAGCGCGCCTTCTACGAGGCGCTCGAGAACGCGGACATCGACGCCGTCGTCGACCTCTGGCTCGAGGATGACGACGTGGTCTGTGTGCATCCGAACGGCCCGCGCCTGCTCGGCTACTCGGCGGTGCGCGCGTCCTGGGCCGCGATCCTCGCGGGCGGGCCGTTGAACGTGCGCAGTACCTCACGCAAGTCGCTCGATACACCGACGGTCGCCGTCCACAACGTCATCGAGGAAATCCTGGTCAAGGAAGGCTCGGCCCGGCAGGTGGTCAGCGTGCTGGCGACCAATGTGTACGTGAAGACTTCGGCCGGCTGGAAGATGGTGCTGCACCATGCGTCCCAGTCAAAGGGGGGCGAAGTGGTCAGCGCGGCGGAGCCGAACGCGATACTGCACTGACGTGACGGGCGCCACGTCCTACAGCGCGCCCGTCTGGCTGCCCGGCGGCCATCTGCAGACGATCGTCCCGGCGCTGCTGACACCGCAACCGGGTGTGGCTTACCGGCGCGAGCGCTGGACGACGCCGGATGATGACTTCATCGATGTGGACTTCGCCCAGCCCGAGCCGGGCGATGCCGCTGCTCCGGTCCTGGTGCTGTTTCATGGTCTCGAAGGCAGTTCTGCGAGCCACTATGCCCGCGCTGTCATGCGCGAATTTGCCGATCTCGGCTGGCGCGGCATCGTGGCGCACTTTCGCGGCTGTTCGGGCGAACCGAACCGGCTGCCGCGTGCCTACCACTCGGGTGACTCGGAAGAAGGCGACTGGATCCTGCGGCGCGTGCATGCCCGCTGGCCGCAGGCACGCTTGCACGCCGTCGGAGTCTCCCTGGGCGGCAACATGCTGGCGAAGTGGCTCGGCGAGCGCGCCGAAGACGCTGGGTTCGTGACGGCGGCGGCGTCGGTGGGTTCACCGCTGGATCTGGCGGCCGGTGGCGCGGCGCTGGGACGGGGATTCAACCGTGTCTATACGAGGATGTTCCTCGCGACATTGAAGCCCAAGGCGCTGGCGAAGCTCGAACGTTTCCCGGGCGTGGCCAACGCCGAGCGGCTGCGCGCCAGCCGCAATCTCTATGAGTTCGACAACGCGTACACCGCACCGGTGCACGGATTCCGCGACACCGAGGACTACTGGACGCGCGCATCGGGCAAGCCCTGGCTCGCCGGCGTGCGCGTGCCCCACCTCGTGCTCAACGCACTGAACGATCCGTTCGTGCCTGCGGCGAGCCTGCCGCGCGCGCAGGAGGTATCGCGCTTCGTACAGCTGGAGCATCCGGGCGAAGGCGGTCACATCGGCTTCGCGCGCAGTCCGTTTCCCGGGCGGCTCGACTTCATCCCGCGGCGGCTGCGCGATTTCTTCACGCGTGGCGTATAGAACCCACGCGCGCCTATTGTTCGCGTCATGGATCCTTCAGTCGTCGCGGCACTGGCAAAGTGGCCGGACGTACCAGACGTCTATGGCTGGCTCGGACTGACGGCGCGCGGCGAGTGGCGGCTGAAGGGCGAGCCGATCGGCAACGCGGCCCTGCGCGAGTTCATCGGCCG
>DAOMFI010000050.1:0-296 GCA_035429725.1 Burkholderiaceae bacterium
GGGTCGCGTCGCGGTAGAGCACTCGATTTCGCCGGCGCTGGCGCACGGCCGGCGCCGCCGGGTGCGGGCCGCGCTGGCGGAGCCCGGGCGCAACACCGTGCCCGCGCGGCTGGTGCACCACTCGGTGGCCGCGCAGGACGTGGCGGCTATCAGCGAGCACGCGCCGCGCGCCGCGCGTGAGGCGCAGGCCCGCACCGCGATCCGCGAGGCGCATGCGCAGTGGCGCATCGCGGTCGAGCAGGGTCGGCCGCGCGACGACGTCGAGTTGATGGACTGGCTGCAAGCCTACGGCAACA
>DAOMFI010000050.1:313-8191 GCA_035429725.1 Burkholderiaceae bacterium
GGCAACATGGCCAACATGGCTGGGCACCATGAAGCAGCAGTGGCCGCATTGCAGCGGCTGCAGGCGCTGGCGGCCGTGCACGGCGACCTCGAGCGGGCGGCGCGCGTGCGTGCCGCGCAGGCGGGCCCGCTGGTGGGACTGCTGCGCCACGCGGATGCCATCGTGGCCGTGCGCGAGGCGCGCGGCATGATCGAGCCCCTGCCGCCGTCGATCGCGCACGCGGCGGTGTGGGCCCAGCAGTCGTGGCAGTCGATGCTCGAGCGCGACTACGTCGAGTCCATCGAGTGGGGCCGCAAGGCCATCGCGCTGGCGCAGTCGCTGGGCGAGCGGGACATCGTGGAACGCGCCGAGATCTCCACCGGCGCGGCACTGCTGTTCGTCGACTACGAGGCCGGCCGCCGCATGCTGCTGGACGTGGGCGAGCGCCGCCGCGCGCACGGCAACGGCTTCGGCGTGGCCTCGGTGCTGTCGATGATCGGCTCGGGCACCGGCGAGCTGATGCACCTGGCCGAGGCCGAGGGCTACCTGCGCGAGAGCGTAGAGCTGTGCGAGGCGCACGATTGGCCGCATACGTACCAGGGCGCCTGGCTCGCGCTGTGCCTGATGCTCACCGGCCGCTGGGACGAGGCCAGCCAGCTCGCCACCGACGTGCTGGCGCGCGTCGATGATGCTGCGATGTCGCGCCTGATGGCGCTGCTGGCGCTGGCGCGCGTGCGCCTGCGCCGCGGTGATCCCGGCGTGGACGAGGCGCTGGCCGACGCGCGCACGCTCGCCTACGGCAGCGGCACCCTGCAGCGCATGGCGCCGACCGCATGCGCGCATGCCGAAGCCGCGTTCATGCGCGGCGACACCGCCCGCCTGCAGGCCGAGGTCGCGATCGCGCTGCCGCTCGCGCAGGCCAAGGGCCATCCGTGGTTCGTCGGCGAGCTGCGCTACTGGCTGTGGCGCGCCGGCGCGGGGCCACAGCCGAGTGACGGCTGTGCCGAGCCGTACGTGCTGGAAATGGCCGGCCGCTGGCGCGAGGCGTCCGCCGCCTGGCAGCGGCTCGGCTGTCCCTACGAGCGGGCACGCGCGCTGGCGCTGGGGGATGCCGACGCGCAGCAGCAGGCGCTGGCGATCTTCGATTCGCTGGGCGCCCGCCCTGCCGCCGAGACGCTGCGCCGGCAGCTGCGCGATGCCGGCGTGCGCGGTGTGGCGCGCGGTGCGCGAGTCGCCACCCGCCGCAATCCCGCCGGCCTGACCACCGCCGAAATGGCCGTGCTCGAGCTGATGTGCCTCGATCTGCGCAACGCCGAGATCGCGGCGCGCCTGCACCGGTCGGTGCGGACCATCGACCACCACGTCGCCGCCGTGCTGTCCAAGCTAGGCGTCGAGACGCGCCTGGAGGCGGTGCGTCGGGCCGAGAGCGAGGGCTGGGTGTCCTCGTCGCGAGGAACTTCCGCAATCTAGGCAATCGTTGTTCGAAAAATAGGCAACGGTGCCGTCGCCCAGCGGAGCGCGGGGCTTCAGAGTTCGGTCATGGCAGTACGTGCTGCCGGACCCCTGGAGAACCCGATGCCCCGCTATCTCATTGAACGAAGCTTCCCGGACGGCCTGTCGATCCCGCTCAACGACGACGGTCGTCGCGCCGTAGCCGGCGTCGTTGCGACCAACGCCGACCACGGCGTGACCTGGGTCCACTCGTACGTGACGACCGACCGCCGGCAGACCTACTGCATCTACGACGGGCCGAGCCCGGAGACGATCCGCAAGGTGGCCGAACGCAACGGCCTGCCAATCGGACGCATCACTGAAGTCAGCGTCCTCGACCCGTACTTCTACCGTCCCTGACCCTCGCCCGAACCGGAGCCGACCGTGAAAACCGCCCTCCTTCTGACTGCCTTCCTGCTGGCGTCCGCGCCGGCCTTCGCCCAGCAACGCTTCGTCATCGAGCGCGACATCCCCGGCGCCTCGCAGATGACGCCCGACCAACTACGCGCCGCGGCGCAGAAATCGAACGCAGTGCTGCGTGACCTGGGCCCGGAGATCCAGTGGGTCCAGAGCTACGTGGCTGGCGACAAGATCTACTGCGTCTACAACGCGCCGAGCGAGCAGTGGATCCGCCAGCATGCGGAAAAATCGGGCTTCCCGGCCAACAAGATCACGCCGGTCTCCGCGGTCATCGACCCGACCACCGCCCAGGCCGCGCGCTAGTCGCGCCACGGGCAAAGCTGCAGGTCAGGGCGCCGCCCGCGAGCGGCGCCCTGACATCAGCCCATCAGCACGTTGACGATCGCGTTGCCGATGCCCATCAACGCGGAGCCGGAAATGAGCCCGGCGCAGATGGGCTCGAGACCCTCGACCCAGAACTCGTTGCCGCGGGTGCCCTTGACCGGATAGCGCCGGCCCATGATCCAGAAGAGCAGCGCACCGACGAACATGGCGAATGTCGCCTCGGGTGGCAGCACAACGCCAAGGCCGATGGATACCGCGGACAACGGGAAGCGGCCCTTGGTCAGGATTTTTGCGATCTCGATCGCGGCCGCGCTGATGGCCGCCACGATCATCGAAACGACCGCGGTGTACGGCAGCGCGCTGACACCCTTGGCGATGATCTCGGCCACGCCTTTCCACTGCAATGCGGCGGGGAAAGCGAACTGCTCCGACACCATGTTGCCCACCGAACGCACGCCGCTGGCGTCCGGCTGCAGGAACAAGAGGAAGAAGAGCGGCACACAGGCCAGCGCCCCGGCAAAAATGCCGATGACATGACCGATCGCCTGCTGGCGCGGCTTGCCGCCCAGCATGTAGCCGGGCTTGATGTCCGACAGCAGATTGGCCGAGTTGGCAGCGATCTCGGCCGTCATCGCAGCCGGGATCAGGTTGCTGGCCGGATTGGTGCGATCGATCGCGCCCATCGTGAACTGCGTGATCTTGGACATCGAACCTGTCGGCGTCCACGAAGTCAGCGCCATGGAGTTGGTGCAGATGATCGACAACACGAAGATGAGCGGCAGCGAGATGAACGCGAGCAGCCACGGCACGCCGAAGAACTCGTGCGTCACCCACGCGCCGAGCACGCTGAAGAGCGGAATGCCGATCGCCGAGATCCATAGCGGAAACTCGATGTCCTTGAGGATGTCCGCACCCGCGGACTTCTCGCTGCGCTTGAAGATGCCCTTGAAGATCTCCGGCCGCCCGAGCAGGCTGACGAGCGAACCCACGACCATCATCGTCACGCCCCACCACAGCGACCACTGGTTGACGATCTCGGCGCGCGAGATCGGCACCACCGCCCCGGTCGGCCCTACGCGTGCGACGATGTCGCCCGCCTGGATCATGATCGGCGCGAGGATGACGAAGTTGATGAAGGCGCCGAGCAGGCAGCTCGTGGCCACCGCGATTCCCATGAGTCCGCCCACGCCGAGCATCGCGGCGTCGAGCGTCAGGCGCAGTCCGAGCTGGCGTATGTCGGTGCCGAGGATCGTGGGGATCCAGCCGTTCACCTTGGTGGCTGCAGCGTAGTAGTAGGTATCGAGCCGCTCGTGGAACACCCACGGCTCTTTAAGCCCCGCCCATTGGTCGAGCCGCAGGACCTTGAACTGGAGCAGCTTCATCCAACCGTCGCTGATGATCGCCTGATATAGACCCGTGAGCAGCGCGGTGATGCCGAGCAGGCGCGCCTTGAACATGCCGGCGTCGGCCGCGCCCGTGTAGAGCGCATCGAGGACCACACCGCTGGCGCGACCTTCCGGAAACGGAAGCTGGTCGTCGTTGATGAAGCGCCGCTTCATCGGAAAGGCCAGCAGCACGCCGATGATCGAAACGATGCACATCCAGATGATCATGTGCCACCACGGGATGATCCGGCCGGTGACCAGCATGTAGGCCGCGAGGCTGGAGATCATCGGGCCGATCATGTAGCCCGCCGCGGTCGCGATCGACTGCGTGCAGTTGTTCTCCAGGATCGTGAAGTCCTTCGCGAACCCGGCGCTGGCCATGATCCGGTAGATCGCGAAGGCCAGGATCACGGCCGTCAGTCCGACGCCGATGCTGATGCCGGTCTTGGCACCGATATACATCGCCGTGGCGGCAAGTACGCCCCCTAGCAGGAAGCCCGTGATTGCCGAGCGGATCGTCAGCTGCGGCATGTCGCCGCGGAAGACGTTCCGGAACCACCACTCGTCCTTCTGGGCCCGCGTCCAGGTGCGGATTTGTTCTTCTTCGAGCTGCAGCAGCGCCATGGGATCGGACTCCTGTCGCCGGCGTTACTTGGCCGCCCGCGCTTCCGCGAGCTTCACCTTGCAGCGGAACGAAAGTGAACTGACGTTCTGCTTGAGGCAGGCCGCGACCCGCCCGCCGCCCGGCTGCACGCCCGGACAATGGGCATGAATGTCTTCCTCGCAGGCCTTGTCGACTTCCTTCAGGAGTTCGGTCATCCTGGCGACGTGCTCCCGGCACGGCGCTGAAAGCTGCGCCTTGTTGGTCTCAAGGCAGGCGGCGACCGTTCCGTCGCCTGCCTTCGCCTGCGGACAGAATTTCGCGAGATCAGCGCGACAACCTTCCTGCGCCCAGGCCGTCGCGCCCGAAAGCGCGAAAGCCATGAGCAAGGCGCCGCCGATGAGGCCGGCCACGCGTGGCACGTCGGTATGCATTGTTTTCCTCCCCCGATGAGTTCGCGCTCTGCGGCGCCCTGGAAACGAGTCTGGTCGAACGCGCGCGGGATTGTGGCATCCGGCGCAGCGCACGCTAAGCTGGTCTTGGCGCCTCCCGCACAGTCCGGCGTACGCCGTTGAGCGTGACGACCTCGAACGGCCAGGCGTCTGCCAGCCACGCCACAACGAAGGCGGCCAGTTCGGCTTCGAGACCGCTCGCCAGTTCGCTCTGCCGGGCCCAGAACCAGACGTCCGCATCGGTGGCGGGCTCATGCGGCGGATCGATGTAGACGCAGCCCAGCAGGCGCCGCTCGTCGAGCGACATGACCGCGTAGTCGAAGGACGACCGCAGCTGGAACTCCTTCTGGTGCCACCCGAGATCGACGATGTTCTGCTCGATCGTCATGTCCGCGGCCGGCCATCCCCAGGCTTCACCGAAGCGGCTCCACAAATGTTCGCGGCTCGACATGACGGCGTCGTAGTCTTTGAAAGCGTCGTGGATCGTGATCGACCGCAACCGGTATCGCGCCGTCTCGACGACCGCAGGAACCTGAAAATCGTGGGGCAGGAAGGGCATGTTCTCGGGCTGCTTCTGTCGGTTGTCGACCGCAGGTGAATCGCGCAATGGCGTGGCCGGCGCAGGATAGTGCACCAGCCGACGAGCACGATCGAGCGGGAGGATGTATCTTGATTGGCATTGCACGGTGTCGTCGAGTTCGGGCGAAAGGCCATGGCCGATACGGTCCCGACGGATTCCTGGAGCCTGGGTGACCCCTATGAGCGATACGTGGGGCGCTGGAGTCTCCCTGTTGCGCGCGAGTTTCTCGACTGGCTCGCGTTGCCTCCCGCCTTGCGCTGGCTCGATGTAGGTTGCGGCACCGGGGCACTGACGGCTGCGGTCCTGGAGAAGTGCCGACCCGCCCGTCTGACCGGCGTCGATCCCTCGGAAGCCTTTCTGCAGAAGGCGAACGCGCGCCTGCAGGGACAGGCGAACTTCCACGTTGCCAGCGCGCTGAAGTTGCCGCTGCACGACACCGACGTCGACGTCGCGGTGTCAGGTCTCGCGCTGAACTTCTTTCCGGACCCCGCTGGCGGACTGGACGAGATGCGGCGGGTCACGGCTTGCGGCGGCACGATCGCAGCCTATGTCTGGGACTATGCGGGCAGGATGGAATTCATGCGCCATTTCTGGGATGCCGCCGTCGAAGTGAGCAACACCGCTCGCGCGCTCGATGAGGGCAACCGCTTTCCCCTGTGCCGGCCCGAGGCCCTGGAGCGACTGTTCGAAGACGCCGGCCTCAGGGATGTCGAACTGCGATCGATCGACATCGCCACGCGATTCGCGGACTTCGACGACTTCTGGCTTCCGTTCCTCGGCGGCCAGGGACCGGCTCCTTCCTATCTGATGTCCCTGGACGAGGCGACGCGGCACGAGCTGAAGGATCGCCTTCGCCGTCGCCTGCCCGTCGAGCCCGACGGCTCGATTTCGCTCATTGCCAGGGCCTGGGCGATTCGGGGTCGCGTGCCGGCATGACGCGCGGCCGCTTGACCTGGAAGGGCTGGCCGCGACGCGCGACTGACGGACAATGTTCGTTCTGCCCGCCGCCGGCACGTTGACTTTTGAAAGCGCGTGCAGCTCGCGGCCTGCAGAGCTGATGGATCCAGAGGCGGGAACGATGGCCGGGCGGAGCTCCCGCCGCACGCACTGAGCGAGGCACTCGCTCCGCCGCGGCACCCGCGAACGGTCTGGCCAACAGTCACACAAGCTATGTGCGCGCCCGATGAACCTCTGTCCTTCACCGCTTGATCGCTTCATTCCGCAGCCGGACGTCAGGGAGCGTTTCGAGATCTCGATCCGCGCGCCGGCGGGGCTCGTCATGGAGATTGCCTCGAACTTCGACATGCAGTCGCTGCCGCTCGTGAGGGCGATCTTCTGGCTGCGTGAGAAAGTGTTGGCGAGCGACGGTCATGGTCCGCGCAGGCCGCAGGGCCTTCTGGACGAGATGCAGGCGCTGGGCTGGGGACGGCTGGCGGAGCAGCGCGACAGGCTGGTCGTCTGCGGTGCCCGGTGCCAGCCCTGGCTCGCGAACGTGACCTTTACTGCGTTGAGCGCCGACGATTTCAAGGCGTATGCGGAGCCGGGCCAGGTGAAAATCGCGTGGACGCTTGAGACCGAGGAACGGGCTCCGGCGCTGACACGATTTGTGCAGGAAACGCGCGCGGCGGCGACCGACGAAACTTCGAAGACGAGGTTCCTGCGTTACTGGCGCTGGGCGCGCTTTGGAATCGTCGCCATACGCCTGCTGCTGTTGCCGGCCATCCGGCGCACCGCCGAGCAGCGCTGGGCGGTCGAGCGGGGTCGGGCCTGACACCTGGCGGAGCCGACGCGGCGCGCCGCGGTCACACGCACCGGAGCGTCAACTTCAGGCGGCGGCCCTCGCCGCGCCAGCACCGACCGCATTGCCGCGCCTGCGCCCCACGCGCAGATCGCCGACGAACGCATCGAGCTTCGCTTCCGCAAGTGCGCCGACCTCGGCGTCTGTGAGCGCCAGGGTCGCGACCGGGTTGCCGCCGGCCAGCTGCTGCATCGTGGCGAAGACACACGAGGCTCCGGCACTGCCCATCGTGCAGAAGAACGCGAACCGCTTGCCGCGCAGCGGGTTCGCTTCGAGCCAGCTGCGCACCGGACTCGACAGGCTCCAGAACCACACGGGGGTGCCGATCACAACGAGGTCATAGGCTGCCAGATCCTTGCGCGCGGGCCGCAGCGCCGGCGCCAGGCCGGCGATCGCTTCGATAGCGCACATGACATAGCCCAGCGCACCGTCCATGGGTTGAACGATGTGGATGTCCTCGAGATCGGCTTCCATCCGGCGCGCCAGCGCCTGCGCCACGCGTCGCGTGTAACCGGTGCGAGAGTGATAGACGATCAGTGTTTTCGGCATCATGTGTTCCTTCAGAAACCGCATAACAACCCGTCTTTCAGGCTAGTGGTCCCGGCGCCGCTCCGATTGCGTGTCGTCAAGAATTGCGACCTTCCGCAGTGTCCGTTGACGCGACGGAGGCGAACCGCCATAAACAGCATTCAACCTCACGCAACGGCATCAGGATGAAGCTCAGGAGACTTTCGGACGAGCAGCGCAAGGGCGGGTACATCGCGGGGACGGTCTACGGCTTCTGTGTTCTGCTGGTCGCGCACCACGCGGGAGCACTGACCGGGGCCGTGGAGTGGCTGATCTTCGGG
>DAOMFI010000050.1:8291-20629 GCA_035429725.1 Burkholderiaceae bacterium
ATCGTCGCAAGCTCCTGACCCTGGCGGCCGCTCTCGCAGCGCCGCGCGCGTGGGCGCAGAAGCCGGCGAAGTCCGCGCCGGCCGCACGGCCGCGTGAGGCGAGCGTCCCGGGTGGCGTGGCGCGCATTCCGCTCGGCGCCGGAGAAGCGGCGCCGCAGGCCTGGCTCGGCGAGCAGCGCGTGCTGGTGCTGCGCGAACGCGCGGGCTGGGTCGCATGGGTGGGCATCGCGCTCGCGGAGAAAGCGGGCAGCGTGCTCACGTTGACGGTGCAGGTGCCCGGTGAAGCGCGCGCCACGCGCTCGATCAAGGTCGGTGCGAAGTCCTACGCCGCCCAGCGGCTGAAAGTGCCGCCGGACAAGGTCGAACTGTCCAAGGAAGACCTGGCTCGACACGAGCGCGAGCGGGCGCACCTGACACAGGTGCTCGCTACCTTCACCGAGCCGGCGCAACCCTCGCTCGCCATGCTGCAGCCGACGCCAGGCGCCCGTTCGAGTTCATTCGGGCTGCGGCGCTACTTCAACGGCCAGCCGCGTGCGCCACACAACGGCATGGACATCGCCGCGCCACTTGGCACGCCGGTGGTCGCGGCCAGCGCCGGCCGTGTGCTCGACATCGGCGACTATTTCTTCCCCGGCCGCATGGTGATCCTCGACCATGGCCTTGGCGTGCTGTCGCTGTACGCGCATCTCAGCGCAATCGACGTGCCGGCACAGCAAGTGGTCGCCGCCGGCGCACCGATCGGCAAGGTCGGGGCGACCGGGCGTGTCACCGGACCGCACCTTCACTTCTCCGTGTACCTGAACGCGACGGCCGTGGATCCGGCGCTATTTCTCGAAGGCTGATTCGAGCAAGGTTACCGCTGGTGTGGCTTCTCAGCCGCCGGAGGCTGCGGCAGCGACGTCGTGGCGTGAGTGCCGCATGTCTTGGAACCGCCGAACAGGGTTGAGCGGGGCGTTGCTCCCCCGGCGTCCCAGGGCTACGTCGATGATGGGGTCCCAGCGCTCGCGCGTGCCATAGCACTCGTCGCTCGCCGCCGCGCAGCCGCCGCGGCAGACATCGCGCAGCGGGTGCTCGCACGACAGGCACTCGGCCGGGACCGGCGCCCAGAAGTCGCGCGCGCGCTGCCCCTCGGTGAGTTCGCCGAATGACGACTTGCGCAGATCGCCCAGCACCACGGACGAGTGATTGCAGGGGCGCAGCATGCCGTCGTGACCGACGGTGTAGTACGCCTCGGCGCCGCCGCGCGGGCACCATCCGAAGTGCAGATGCGGGTAGCCCGCCGGGTCGACAACGCACGCGGGGATCGGAACCGACACCGCAATCGGCGCGTCGTATTCCGCGGCCACGGTCTCGGCGGCGGCCAGCATTCCCTCCAGTTGCGCCTGTGTCATGGTAAGCGAGGCATCACGCATTGTCGGCGGCGTGAGATTCATCCGGTTGAGAAGGAACCCTTCGGCGCCCAGCGCGATGCCCAGTTCCAGCGCGTTGCGTACCTCGTGCACGTTGAGGGCACTTACGACGACACTGACCACCAGCCGGCAGCCGCGCTCCCGCGCCCGTGCCACGCCTTCGATGACGCGCTTGAGCGTGCCCTTGCGTCCGACGATGCGGTCGTGCAGCTCGGCGTCAGCGCCGAACAACGTGACCTCGAGCATCGTGCCCGCCGGCAGGCGGCGCACCCGCGCCGCGGTCAGCGGAGTCCCGCTGGTAATGACAACGGGGTTCAGGCCCTCGTCGAGAATGTCCTGCAGGATGCCGGGCAGATCGGAACGCAGCAGCGGCTCGCCACCCGAGATGGCGACCTGTTCCAGAGCCGTCTCCTGCTTGATCCGGCGCACCAGCTCGCGGATCTCGCCGCGGGCCAGTGTCGTCGGTGTGATGGTGCGCGGACGATCGTCGCGCCAGAAGTTATAGCAGTGCACGCAGCGGTGGCTGCACTGGTTCGTGACTTCGCAGACGATCGTCCGGTACGGCAGCATTACCCGAGTTGTGCAAGGCCAGGGACAGCGCGGTCAGGAATCACACCTTTGCTCACGTACTGCTTCAGCAAGGCGGTGCGCAGTTCAGGACGAACCTGACGGATGAGATCTGGCACCGGGATGTAGCAGATGATCCACGGCCGACGCGGCGGCTTGCCGATCGCGACGATCGTCCGCCCCGAAACAACCACGGCGACCGGGCCGACCAGCGCCTTCACCTCCGAGGCCGGGGTCGTATCGCCGACCGCTACCTCCTTCTTGGTCGCCCCGACGCTGACGAAGTATTTGCCTCGCACCGCCGAGACCGTTCCCAACTTGACTGTCGCGCCCAGCTCCTCACTGAGCTTCTTGACGTCAAACGCAAGAACTACCGGACGCTTCTTCGCGGTTACCATAGGTCCCCCTAAAGGACACAGTGAAAAAACTCACTGCCTGTTCTTATAGGCCGCCGCGCAATTTGCGTAGTGTCAGAGATCAACTGCCGCAGCGAGTGCTCGCGCTCTTGCGCCATGACGCGACGGCGGCGTCGATGGCAGCTCCTGCCTCGGGTCATCGAAGTTGACGGCCTGATGCGATTCCGATCTCAAGACTGGCCCGTTGACCGCGACGCGCGTCTTCATGGCGCCGCACGACGAGCACCGCACCCACTTCGGTGCGTTTGCGAACTCCGCTCCACAGGCGATACGCCCGACAGTGCCGACCCGCTCCATGGCCGATGCCTTGCACGGCTCGCGTAGCAACGTTTGACAGGAGGCCTTTGGGGCGGCTGGCGGCTCCACTGGATCGGCCGGTCCGGCACGCCGACTGCGCGGGCGCGTTAGCCGCTTCAAGCCGCCATCGGCGGCTGGACGAACCCGGCTAAGACACGGCCCTCGGCGCCCGCCGGCGCCTTCGTCGGCAGGCAATGCCACGGAGCGGTGTCATCGCGCACCCGCATCCGAAGCGACGCCGCCGCTGCCCGGCCCGCGAATGCGGCCCATTCGGCATTCGGAAGGCGCAGTGCCCCAACGACCTGGGCACCGCGCAGGGTCACAGTGCAGTCTCGTGTTCTGGCTGGCGCGCGTGAACCGGCTCCACCGAACCCGGTATGCACCGCGTGCCACTGATGCAAGCCGGTCGGTGCCGATCGCCGCACCATCACCTCAGGAAAGTGTGAACTCATGGGTGCCATGCTGCTTCTCGTTCTCTGCCTGGCGGCCGGCGTTGCATTGCGCATCACCGGACGCGTTCCGGACAATGCCTCGGTGGCGCTGAACGGCTACGTGATCAATGTCGCGCTGCCGGCGCTGGCGCTCGTTCACCTGCATCGCGCAGAACTGACGACCGAACTGCTCGCGAGCGCGGCCGGAGCGTGGCTGATGCTGGGCTCGGCGGCCCTCATCATCGGCGTGGTGGCGCGCCACCTACGACTGGATGATGCGGCGACCGGGGCGCTGATCCTCACCGGTGGTCTGGCCAATACGTCCTTCGTCGGTCTGCCAATGATCGAGGCGTGGATCGGTCGCGACGGGCTTGCCTATGGCATCGTGATCGACCAGCTCGGCTCTTACCTGGCGCTGTCGACGTTCGGCTTGCTCGTGGCCGCGCGCTATGGCGGACAGCCGATGCACTGGCGCGTCATGGCGCGCCGCGTGATCACGTTTCCGCCACTCATTGCCCTGGTCGCTGCGCTTGTGCTGCGGCCCATCCCGTTCCCGCCGGTGCTCGACGACGCGCTGGGCAGACTGGGCGCCACCGTCGCGCCGATTGCCCTGTTCGCCGTGGGCTGCCAGCTGCGCCTTGGCGCGCTGCGCTCCAACAGTGCGGCACTCGCCCTCGGGCTCGGCTACAAGCTGGTCCTGGGCCCACTCCTGATCGCGGCGGTCTGTCTTTTGCTGCTGGATGCCGATGCCCCAGGTACGAACCTCGCGCGCGCCGTCGTGATCTTCGAGGCGGCCATGGGTCCGATGATCGGCGCGGCGGTCGTCGCCAACCACTACAAGCTCGACTCGGTCATCACATCGCTCATGGTTGGCATCGGCATTCCGCTATCGCTGCTGGCGGCGCCACTGTGGCTGTTCGCGGCGCAGTCCATCGCCTGAGTGTGCAACGCGTGCGCCTCTTGACGCGATGGCGTTCCCGCCCAGAATGGGCGGATGACCACGCTCCACAAAGAGCAGGTTTCGATCGACCGCGGCCGCCGGTGGCGCGCCATGGCAGCCGCGGCGCTGTTCGGCACGAGCTCCGTGTGGTCAAGTCTGGCGACAGCCTCGACGGAACCTGACTGGCTCGCCGCTCCACCCTTGGCGGGTGACGGTGCTGATTGCGCACGCCTGCTAGGCCGCAATTCACGCATTGCGATTGCGACCAGCCCAGCCGATCCGTCTCGCGCGGCACTGGTCATCGACGACGGACGCTGGTTTCGACTGCAGGTCGCAGACGGCGCACTGGCGCCACCGGACGCCTCGACTGGCACGCTGACGCTCTACACAACGACCGACAGGAAGTCCGCCATCTACGGCGCCTGGCCGCTGGCCGATTGCCGAGTCCATGGCTGGCCCCTGCCCGACGCGATGACCGGCCGTGCGCTTCCGGAGGAAGTCGTGGGGCTACTGATCGCCATTGCCGAGGACAACGAAACTCAGGAGCAGGCGAGCGCGCGGCCGGGTGGGCTGCAGGCGCGAGCCGAGCGAAGGCGCGCGGCCCATGCCGAGGCGCGCAAACTCCTCGGGGATGCCGCACCGCTGACGCTGCACCTCGAGTGGCTGGCAACGACGGCGCAGATCGATGCCGGTGCAGTAGTCAGTGATCTCGGCGCCGGCGAGCGGCGGCTGGCCGTGTTGCAGGAGCAGCTTGGGTTGAGTGCCCATGCCACGCTGCAGACGCTGTTCGAGCTCGCCAACGCCATGTCCGGGCTCGACCGCCAGCGCGAAGTGTTCGCGCTGCTGGAACCCCAGCTCCCGGCGGTGCGCAATGCAATCGGAGAGCGCCATCGGCAGGCGCTGCAACTCGAGCGCCTGCGCGTTCGCGCGCTGCTCGTCGTGCAGGGGGGGCCGGCCGGCGTCGCGGCGGCGCAGCTTCTGGTGGCCAACGCTGAACGGGCATTGCCCGCGGACGATCCGTTGCTGCTCAGCAGCCGCTTCGTACTTGCGCAGGCCCTTCTGATCGCCGGACGCTATGCCGAGGGACTTGCGGTTCTCGAGCCGCTGGCGCGACAGATCGGCAACGAACAGTCACTGCGCGCTGCCGCACTGCTTGATCGGCTGGCGAGCGGCTATACGGCGGTCGGCCGTCTGTCTGAAGGACTACTGGCACAGCAGAGAAGCTACCTGATGACCATGGCTTTGGTCGGTGCCGACCATCCGGACACGCTGCGTGCCATCAACAACTACGGCAACAACCTGCGACAGCTCGGTGACAACGAGGCGGCACTGCCGTTCGTTCGCCAGGCCTACGAGGGCTACAACCGCCTGTACGGGCCCGGCCACGTCGCGTCGGTGATATCGGCGCGCGGCCTTTCTCTGGTGCTTGGAGAACTCGGTCGGCCGACGGAATCGCTGCAGATCATCGAGCCACAGATCAGCGCCGCCGTCGAGCGGCTCGGGCCGGAACATCGGCAGACCATCAACACGAAGGTTCACCAGGCAGAACTGCTCGACCTCGTCGGACGTTACAACGAGTCGATCGCGGTCAGCGAAAGCGTGCTGGCGCCGGCAGAAAAGCTGTTCGGCGAATCAGGCGAACTGACGATCATCAGCCACACGATGCTGGCGGGCGCGCTCGCGGGTGCGGGTGAACGTGCCCGGGCGCAGGATCAGCTGGCGATCGCGATCGAGCGCATCCAGCGCATCAAGGATCAGCGGCGGGCCCTGGCGCTGCTGGGGGTGGCGGCGGCTGCCGCCGAAAGAATCGATGACGGCACAAAGCTCGAAGCACTGCTGCGGCAGTTCGTCGATCTCGCCGATCAGGCCGATCGCGCCGGCCTGTCGGAAGACGTGGCCTCTCAGGTACAAGCCTGGCGGGCAGCGCCCTACATGCGATACGTTGCCCTGCTCGCCGAGCGCGGCGAAGTTGAGACTGCATTCGATCTGAGCGAACGCTTCAAAGGACGGGTCCTGCTGGCGTCCCTCGGAGAAATCACCAGCGACAGCAGCCCGGCGTTGCCTGAGAAGGTTCGCGCCGAGCTGACCGAACTCAGGCGGCAGGTGCGCGCTGCGGAAGCTGAGGTCGCCAGCGCAGCGGCAGATTCAGCTCGCATCGAGGCAGGCGCGCGGCGCGAAACGGCGGCGCAGGCCTATCTGGCGCGGCGGGCGAGCGCACGTCGCGACTACCCGCGTTTCGCCGCGATAGCCGAGGCCCCGGTACTCAAGAGCGGCGATGTAGCCCGCGTCCTCGCCGCAGACGCCTGCCTCCTCAGTTTCGTAGTCGGCGAGACACGGGCCGGAGTCTTCGTCGTCGGCCGCTCCACGCCGATGCAGTACTTCTCACTGCCGCCGCCAAAGGAAATCGACGACGCCGTGCAGAAGCTGCGCAGCGTCTGGTCAGCGCAGGCGGACCGCAGCGTCGATGCCCAGGTGGCCGACTTTTCGAAGGTCCTGGCGCCGGCGATGTCTGCGTGTCCAAGGCAGACGCGAAAGCTGGTCATCTCGCCCGATGGCGCACTGGCTCTGCTGCCGTTCGAGCTGATCGAAGCCGGCGGCGGCCCGATCGGCGCGCGCTATGCAGTCAGTTACGTGCAGTCCTTTTCGATCTACGGTCTGCTGCGGCAGCGGCCGCCCGCGGCGCGCAACCAGAGGCCGCTGCTCGCCGTCGGGTCACCGACCTTCGCGCAGACAGGCGGTACGGAGGTAGCCTCGCTCGGACCACGCGAGGCGTTGCGTACAGCCACTTTGCGCAGTGCCGCCGCACAGATCGGCCGCGACGACAACGCGACGAAACGCGCCTTCGATGCACTGGGCCTGACCTGGTCCCCATTGCCGGGGGCCGCACGCGAGGCGCAGTCCGTCAGCCGACTCTTCGCGCCACATTTGTTGTTGCTCGGCGACGATGCCTCCGAGGAGCGCCTGGCGGACCTGAATCGCCGTGGCGAACTCGCCAAGTATCGCTTCTTGCTGTTTTCCACGCACGGCTACTTATCGCTGACACATCCCATGCTGTCGGCGATTGTCCTCAGACAGCCCGGCTCGGCCGGATACGACGGTTATCTGACGGCGGCGGAGCTTCCGCTGTATGACCTCGACAGCGAACTCATTGTGCTGTCGGCTTGCGAAACGGGGGTGGGACAGGTGCGGTCTGGCAGCGGCGTGATGGGACTGCCGCTTTCATTGATGATTGCCGGCAACCGTAATGCGGTGGTCACGCTCTGGCGAGTGCCAGACGCGAGCGCGGCGGAGTTCGTCTCGCGACTGTTCGGACGCCTGAAGGCGAACGTCCCGCCGGCGGAGGCGTTGGCGCGTACCAAGCGCGACATGGCCATGGACCGACGCTTCAGCGACCCGGTGCACTGGGCCGGATTCGTTCTATATGGTGCTCAGTAACGGGCGACGGACCGGCGCGTTCGTGCTGTGTGCTTTCGAGCCGACCCGGGAAGGGCCCCATGGCTGCATGTGTACCGACAAAGCCCGCCGGCCACAGCGAAGGCTTCCGCCTGGGCTGCCGCGGCGGACGCTCCGAACGGAGGTCCGATGGAGCAACGCATGCGCCAGCTCGTGAACCTCGCAGCCCATTGCGAGCGCACATGGCGGTTCCAGAAATTCCTGCAAAGGCGGCGACTCGATAGTTGGCCAGGGTCGATCGGGTTCGATGAACTGCAGACGCCGAATTCCGGACATCCACCGCAAGGCCGTGCAGTCAGTGCTTCAGGTTGGTGTTAAAGAACCTCACGACCTCTGCGTTCATGCTTGCATGGAAGGCTGCCCTGTCGAAGCCCTCAGGGTCAGTACAGACTTCGGGAATCTTTGCCGGTCCGCATGGGGCGAGGAACGACAAGTGTCCGGCATTGGGAACCGAATGGAACTCGACCTTGGTGCCAAGTGCTTCGACGACGAACTTGGCGTTCGTGACGTAAGGGACCTTGTCGTCCTTCTCGCCACTCCACAGCTGTACAGGGACTTTCACACCCGCCATTGCTGCCGGAGTCAGCGTGAAGCCCAGCCCAGGGGCTGCGACGACGATGGCCCTGACGACCGGACTTGCCTGCATCGGCTCCGCAGCTGGCGCGTCGGCGTCCAGAAGAGGTGATCTGTAGTGGCGCAGAACCTCGCAGATGAATTCGGGTGACTGCGAGCAGTGCTTTGGGATGAGCCGCATGTCCGGCTGCGCTCCAGCGACGGTGAGGACCGTGAACCCACCGGCCGAGAGGCCAAACGCTCCGACCATTTTGGCATCGATGGCGTCTTGCCTTGGCCACTTCGTCAGCATGTAGTCGATGGTCAAGCGGAGCTGGCGATTGCGGTCGCTGTACAGGGACGCCAGCCCGGACGAACTGGAGTCCTGAAAGTTATCGCCGGGATGCATCGGCGCCGCAACGACATAGCCTGCGCCCGCGAGTGCCATTGCCAGATCGATATGACTCGTCATGCCGCCGCCATTCCCGTGCGAAATGACGACCAGCGGCAAGCCCATTCCAGCTACGGAAGCGTTTTGAACGGCCCCCATTACGTTGGGTCCGCTCTGGGCGGAACTCGAACTTTGGGCGCCGGCGGGGTACCACACGCCCACTCCAAACGACTTGCCGTTCGTATCGGTCACCCGCGCGACTTGGAAGCCAATGGATCCTTCGGCGGGACCTGCTGGCGAATCAGCCAGTGCGTTTGCGCCAATCGCCAGAAGCGCAATGGCAGTGAGAACTCGATCGACTCGGGTCATGGCTTCTCTCGAACGTTGGTGCGGCGATTGTGTTGCGGCGCATGCTCTCGCGAAACTTGCCGAACTCGCCGCAATGGCTGGCTTCGGGAGTTTTGGCCGGGGTGACGCAGTATGAGCTACAGAGCTGGCCGCGCAGCGCGCCGCCGGGTTATCGCGGTTTGTCCGTCAGGCGCTGAACGATGCGTCGCGCCAGCGGCGACACGGCCATCACGAGCGGAAATGCGACGAGCCATGCCGACAGCCACGAGGCGACCCAAAGACCGACGAAGCCGGGAAGCCACCCTGTCGCACGAAACGTCGATAGCCCCGACACCAGGAAAGACATCAGCCCTGACAGGATGAGTGCGAACAATGCGGGGGCGAAGCTCTTCGGAATCATGCGGTCACCTCGGCCTCCAACGCTGTGCGGACGCACGGTGTCAGCCGGTGAAGCGCCTTGGCAACATTCCGCCCAAAGAGGAGCGCCGACTTCACGTCGCCAGGCGCAAAGGAATCTGCCGGCGCAGCGTGCCCCGCCTGCGCCATCAGCCCGGACCACGACCCGAGTCGATTGGCCGCCTCGTCATAGGGCACGCCAAGATGCTGTTCAGGTATGACTGGATTGCCGACCCAGATCATTCCATGCTGCATGGCGAAGACGAACATCGACAGAAGCGTCGACTGCTTGTCGCCGGCGGGCAACGAAGACACCGTGAAGCCGGCCGCGAGCCGGCCTCTGAGTTTCTGCTCCCGCCAGAGGCGTCCCGTGGCATCCATGAACGTCTTGAAGACGCCGGAAACGCCGCCCAGATAGGTCGGCGAGCCGAGGACAAGGCCATCGAAGAAAAGCAGATCGTCAGGCGAGACGGCGAGCTGGTGGGCCTGCAGCAGCTGCGCCTCGGTTTCGGGAACATCGCGGACGCCCTGCACGATGTGCTTCGCGATGTGCTCGGTGTGGCCGTGAGCGCTGTGGTAGATGACGGCGAGATGCTTCCTGGTGACGCTGCGGGATGGCATGGAGGCTCCTTGTTTGCGGGATTCAGGTCATTGGACGACGAGGTGAAGGGTCATGGCCGCCAGATAGAGGCCAGCGCCGAAGACGGTGTGATTGATGACGCTGCGCAGGCAGTTCTTCAGCGGCGCCTGAGTGCGCGACGATGCGATGCCCGCGCCCATGGCGGGCTGCATGACGAAAAGCGGCGCAACGACCGTGCCGACGCCGAGCGCCAGTGCCGGAAGGAGTGTGGGCGAATCGATCCATGCCCTTCCGGCCGTGCCCACCAGAATGCCGGCGAACGCGACGCCGATTGCGTAATGAACCAGCCAACCGATGATCGATTCGGCCGGGACAGGCTGCGACTTCGAAATAGCGTCGTGCTTCCACCGGCCTTGCAGCAAGTGGCCGATCCACCGGCCGATGAAGGCGAAATTGAGCGTCGGCACGCCCAGCCGCTTGAGAAGCACGAGCCAGAGATCCATGACGGCCGTCGCACCGATGCCGATCAGCACAATGAAAGGGAGGTCCTGCAGCAACGTGTTCATGGCATTCACCTTAGGTTTGACGATCCAGGTCGATGAAGGCACTCTACAAGTTCAAGTCGACTTGAAGTCAAGGGGTTTAGCGCATGGACATCGTCGAAGTGTCGAAGCGTTCCGGGGTACCTGCCTCGACGTTGCGTTACTACGAAGAAAGAGGCTTGATCGCGTCAAGCGGGCGCCAGGGATTGCGGCGCCGCTTTGCCCCAGGTGTGCTGGACCAGTTGGCGCTGATCGCCCTGGGGCAAGCCGCAGGCTTCTCGCTCGACGAGATCAGGTCGATGTTCGTGCCACAGCGCAAAGCGAGCATCGACCGCAAGATGCTTGCGGATAAGGCCGACGAGATCGACGCGACCATCAAGCGACTGAAAGCAATGAGAGACGGGCTGCGTCACGCGGCAGCGTGTCCCGCGCCGAGCCATGCCGAATGCCCTACGTTTCAGAGACTGCTAAGGGCGGCCTCGACCGGCGCGCTGGAGCGGCGCCTGGGACGGAATGCGTTACGAAGGCTGGTGCGTCACTAGCGTTCCAGTTCGGGCCCCGCGGGGCCGTCATCGCCTGCCTTCAGGCCAATCCGCCTCGCATCGCTGGCGTCTGTAAGTGGCAGCAGGCTGCACGAAGCCGGTCCGGTCCGCCAACAGCAGCGATTCCGTTGAATATTCCTGGTCGGTTCGCAGCAATACTCCCGCGCGAATCTGAGGCAATGCAGATGTAATGCGATCACCCTTTGGACAACAAGAAAGAGGAGATCGCCATGTTCCGCAAGCTCACCACCTCCGCCGCCGCATTTGTGGCCGCTTCCGTCACGACGTTATCGCTGCTCAGCGCCGTAGCGGGCCTGGCAGATGCAGACCGGGCGCTTCTGATGGCCGCGAAGCAGTCGCCCACCCTCGTCGCCGGAAACGCCTCGTCAGTCACACGATAGAGGCTGCGTAGAGGCGCCGCATCACTGGTCGAGCCCGGTCGAACCGGGCTCTTCTGGTTCGCGTATCTCAAACCCGCTTCGACAAGCCCAGCGGCTGCCAATGGATGACAGCGCCTATTGGCACCCTTTGCCGTCGCCGGGATGGCGCGGCGCATCCATTGGTTTCGTCCACGAGCCGCCGCGCAACAGGTCAATGAAGATGGTTCCGAAGAAGTCCTCCCACGAACCTACGTTCGCGCTCGCCTGCCGAGACTCGAAAGCGCGCCGGCTCATTTCGCTTGCGCGGTCCGGGTCACCTGTGCTTCGCCAGTAACCCGCACAGCGGTCCTGCTCCGCGGCAAGGTCGGTGTAGGCAGAGTGCGTGGCGCAGCCCCCCAAGGCGCACAAGGATGCCGCCAAAAGTGCCGCGTGTGCCCTCGGGCAAAAGAATTTCACTGGTCTGTTGAGGCAGTCCGCTCTCGGTTCATTGCGGCGACCATAGGGCGTGGCAGCGACTGGCCACAACGCGAAGTCGAGCTTGTCAGCTCGTCATCTGCGCGGCCGCAGCGGCATGTCCGGTATGGCGGGGTGGATCGGCAACATCGGCTTTACGACCGGCGCGGTCGCCAACCGTCTTTCGGCTTCGGCCGCAACGGCCGGCCGCCACCCGTAGGTGTCGTAGGGGTCATAGGCGTCAGCGCCATCGGCGCCGCCGGACGAACTGGGTGCACTCGTCGGCAAGACTTCATTGCGCGCGCTGACAGCTGGCCGAGCCGACCGTGGGGCACTGCGTGGGGCGTCCGGCGCGCGGGTGGAGGATCCAACGAGCGCACGGTCGGCCACCGAGCTCAACGTGCCTCCGGTCACGGGCTGCACCTTGACTCCCGCAGGCGGCCAATCGCCGTAGTTGACGACACCGCCGCTGTCGACCCACTTATAAAGTTGTGCCGAGGCGCTGGTCGCTGTCGCGCACAGCACGCAGGTCACAAGAAATGAAATCGCCTCTCGCCTCATGTCAAAACAATGCTACGCACTGAACGGCCTGTCAATTCATGCCAACGATCGAGAGACCGGTGAGCGATCACTTTTGCAGC
>DAOMFI010000051.1:0-20230 GCA_035429725.1 Burkholderiaceae bacterium
GTCGCGATCCTCTTCATCCTCTTCGACCTCGAGATCGCATTTCTCTTCCCGTGGGCTGTTGTGCTTGGCGACCTTGGCGCATGGAGCGTCGGGTTCTGGTCCATGATGGCTTTCCTCGCCATTCTCACGGTGGGCTTCATCTACGAGTGGAAGCGCGGTGCGCTGGACTGGGAATGAAGCCGACTGACACCGTTCCCGTTGCCGGGACCCGGACCTGCATTGCAGGTGCCGAGCGGGTTCGCCGGGAGCATTGATGGGCATCGAGGGCGTTCTCAACGAGGGCTTCGTCACGACGAGCGTGGACAAGCTCGTCAACTGGTCGAAGACCGGTTCGATGTGGCCGATGACGTTCGGGCTGGCCTGCTGTGCCGTCGAGATGATGCATGCGGGGGCGGCGCGCTACGATCTGGATCGCTTCGGCATCTTCTTCCGGCCGAGCCCGCGGCAGAGCGACGTGATGATCGTCGCCGGCACGCTGTGCAACAAGATGGCGCCGGCGCTGCGCAAGGTCTACGACCAGATGGCGGAGCCGCGCTGGGTCATCAGCATGGGCTCGTGCGCCAACGGCGGCGGCTATTACCACTACAGCTATTCGGTCGTGCGCGGCTGCGATCGCATCGTTCCCGTCGATGTCTATGTGCCGGGCTGTCCCCCGACGGCCGAGGCGCTGATCTACGGGATCATCCAGCTGCAGAACAAGATCCGCCGCACGAACACGATTGCCCGATGAGCCGAACGGAAGCATTGGTCGGGGCGCTGCGGGAGGCTCTCGGAGAAAAGCTCGCGGATGTGATCGTGGCGCTGGGTGAGGTCACCGCGGTCGTGCGCGGTGCCGATCACCTCGAAGTTGCCCGCGCACTGCGCGACAGCTCCGGTCTCGCTTTCGAGGAGCTGATCGATCTCGCCGGCATGGATTACTCCAGCTACGGTGATGGCTCGTGGAATGGGCCGCGCTATGGGGTCGTCATGCACCTGCTGTCGGTGAAGCACAACTGGCGGGTGCGCGTGCGCAGCTACTGCGCGGACGACGAGTTCCCGCTGATCGCTTCGGTGACCAGCGTCTGGAACTGTGCGAACTGGTATGAGCGCGAGGCGTTCGACCTCTTCGGCATCATGTTCGAGGGCCACCCCGATCTGCGCCGGATCCTTACCGATTACGGCTTCGTCGGCCACCCGTTCCGCAAGGACTTTCCGATTTCCGGCCACGTCGAAATGCGTTACGACCCCGAGCAAAGGCGCGTCGTGTATCAGCCGGTGACGATCGAGCCGCGCGAGATCGTGCCGCGCGTGATCCGCGAAGACGCCTACGGCCAGGGACGCTGATCGTGGCGGATATCAAGAACTACACGTTGAATTTTGGACCGCAGCATCCGGCGGCGCACGGCGTGCTGCGGCTGGTGCTCGAGCTCGATGGCGAGGTGATCCAGCGCGCCGATCCGCATATCGGCCTGCTGCACCGCGCGACCGAGAAGCTCGCTGAAACGCGCACGTTCCTGCAGTCGGTGCCCTACATGGATCGGCTCGACTACGTCTCGATGATGTGCAACGAGCACGCCTACGTCATGGCGATCGAGAAGCTGCTCGGCGTCGAGGTGCCGGTGCGCGCGCAGTACATCCGCGTGATGTTCGACGAGATCACGCGACTGCTGAACCATCTGCTGTGGCTAGGCGCGCACGGGCTCGATGTCGGCGCGATGGCGGTGTTTCTCTACGCTTTCCGTGAGCGCGAAGACCTGATGGACATGTACGAGGCGGTGTCGGGTGCGCGCATGCACGCCGCCTACTACCGGCCGGGCGGCGTCTACCGCGACCTGCCGGATGCAATGCCGCAGTTCACGGCCAACAAATACAAGAGTGAACAGGACACGAGGCGCCTGAACGAGAACCGGCAGGGATCGCTGCTCGACTTCATCGAGGATTTCACGCGCCGATTCCCGAAGTACGTCGACGAATACGAGACCCTGCTGACCGACAACCGCATCTGGAAGCAGCGGCTGGTCGGAATCGGCGTGGTTTCGCCCGAGCGCGCGTTGCAGATGGGATTCACCGGCCCGATGCTGCGCGGCTCCGGTGTCGAGTGGGATCTGCGTCGCAAGCAGCCCTACGAGGTCTACGACCGCCTTGACTTCGACATCCCGGTCGGACGAAACGGCGACAGCTACGACCGCTACCTCGTGCGGGTGGAGGAGATGCGGCAGAGCAATCGCATCATTCGCCAGTGCATCGAGTGGCTCCGCGCCAATCCGGGACCGGTGATGACGGACAACCACAAGGTGGCTCCGCCGTCCCGCGTCGAGATGAAGTCCAACATGGAAGAGTTGATTCACCACTTCAAGCTCTTCACGGAGGGTTTTCACGTTCCGCCCGGCGAGGCCTATGCCGCGGTCGAGCACCCGAAAGGCGAGTTCGGCATCTACCTGGTGTCTGACGGCGCGAACAAGCCGTATCGCCTCAAGATCCGCGCGCCGGGTTTTGCGCACCTGCAGGGTCTGGACGAGATGGCACGCGGCCACATGATCGCGGACGCGGTGGCGATCATCGGCACGCAGGACATCGTCTTCGGGGAGATCGACCGATGAGCGCCGCCGGGCCGTTCCCAAGGCGCTCGCTCCCCCTTGGGGGGACCGGCCCGAAGGGCCGTAGGGGGCATGGATGAGCGCAGTGCCGAAGCCCCAGGGGATTCTCTCGGCCGAAGCCTGCGGGCGCATCGATCGCGAGGTCGCGAAGTATCCCGCCGAGCAGAAGCAGTCCGCCGTGATGGCGGCGCTGGCAATTGCCCAGGACGAGCATGGCTGGTTGCCTGAGGACGTGATCGCCGCCGTGGCCGCCTACCTGGACATGGCGCCGATCGCGGTCTACGAGGTGGCGTCGTTCTACAACATGTACAACCTGCGCCCCACGGGCCGCTGCAAGCTGACGATCTGCACCAATCTGCCGTGCGCGCTTTCCGGCGCAAACCACGCGGCAGAGCACCTCAAGCGCCGGCTCGGCATCGGTTTCGGGGAAACCAGTGCTGACGGCCAGTTCACGCTGAAGGAAGGCGAGTGCCTCGGCGCCTGTGGCGACGCGCCGGTGCTGCTGGTCAACAACAAGCGCATGGAAAGCTTCATGAGCAACGAGCGGCTCGACGCGCTGCTTGACGAACTCAAGCGGGTCAAATGATGAGCGCGGCGACCGTTCGACCCACGCAGGTGCTCGCGGCAACGCGTAGCGCGGAGATCGGTCAGTGAGCGCGCAGACCTGTTTCCACGGACGGCACCTGAAGCCCGTCATCCTCGCGGGCCTCGATGGCGGCAACTGGCGCCTGAAGGACTACGAGCAGCGCGGCGGCTATGCGGCCTTGCGCAAGATCCTCGACAGCCACATGCCGCCCGATGCCGTCATCGCCGAGCTGAAAAAATCGGCATTGCGCGGGCGCGGTGGGGCGGGCTTCCCGACCGGTCTCAAGTGGAGCTTCATGCCGCGGCAGTTTCCCGGGCAGAAGTACGTCGTCTGCAATTCGGATGAAGGCGAGCCCGGCACGTTCAAGGACCGCGACATCCTGCGCTACAACCCGCACATCGTCATCGAAGGCATGGCGATCGCCGGTTACGCGATGGGCGCCAGCGCAGGCTACAACTACATCCACGGCGAGATCTGGGCCGAGTACGAGCGCTTCCAGGAGGCCCTCGACGAGGCCTATGCCGCCGGATTCCTCGGCAAGGGCATCCTCGGGTCGACGTTCAGCTTTGATCTCTACGCGGCGCATGGCTTCGGCGCCTACATCTGCGGCGAGGAAACCGCGCTGCTCGAGTCGCTCGAGGGCAAGAAAGGGCAACCGCGCTTCAAGCCGCCGTTTCCGGCGAGTTTCGGCCTCTACGGCAAGCCCACGACGATCAACAACACCGAGACCTTCGCTGCGGTGCCCTACATCATCAACGAGGGCGGCGATGCTTTCCTCGCGCTCGGCAAGCCCAACAACGGCGGCACGAAGATCTTCTCGGTTTCCGGCGATGTGACCCATCCCGGCAATTACGAAGTTCCGCTGGGAACACCGTTCGCGAAGCTGCTGGAGCTCGCCGGCGGCATGCGCGGCGGGCGCGGGATCAAGGCCGTCATCCCGGGCGGGTCGTCGATGCCGGTGCTGCCGGGCGACGTCATGATGGCCACCGACATGGACTACGACTCGATCGCCAAGGCCGGGTCGATGCTGGGCTCGGGAGCCGTGATCGTCATGGACGAGACACGCTGCATGGTGCGTTGCCTGGAGCGCCTGTCGTACTTCTACTACGAGGAAAGCTGCGGCCAGTGCACACCCTGCCGCGAAGGGACGGGGTGGCTCTATCGCGTCGTGCACCGGATTGAGCACGGACAAGGCCGGCCCGAGGACCTCGACCTGCTGAACTCGGTCGCCGACAACATCCAGGGCCGCACGATCTGCGCGCTGGGCGACGCGGCCGCGATGCCGGTGCGCGCCTTCGTCAAGCACTTCCGCAGCGAGTTCGAGCATCACATCGAACACAAGAGCTGCCTGGTGCCCGAGTACGCATGACGCCGCTCTGCCACTTCGTGATCTTGCGCAACGGGCGGGCGCCCGGCCGCCCGAAGCCCGCCCGTCTAACTATTCGGAGCGAGTGCACGTGCGATGCGCGCACGCGCATCGCGTACACGAGCGACGCATGGTAGAAATTGAGATCGACGGCCGCAAGGTCGAGGTGCCGGAAGGCAGCATGCTGATGGAGGCGGCGAACCGCCTCGGCATCTACGTGCCGCACTTCTGCTACCACAAGAAGCTGTCGATCGCCGCCAATTGCCGCATGTGCCTGGTCGAAGTCGAGAAGGCGCCGAAGCCTCTGCCGGCCTGCGCGACGCCGGTGACGACCGGGATGGTCGTTCGCACCCACTCCGAGCGCGCCAAGCAGGCGCAGAAGTCGGTGATGGAGTTTCTGCTGATCAATCACCCGCTGGACTGCCCGATCTGCGACCAGGGCGGCGAGTGCCAGCTGCAGGATCTCGCGGTGGGCTACGGCGGCTCGGCGAGCCGCTACGCCGAAGCCAAGCGAGTCGTGTTCCACAAGAGCATGGGACCGTTGATCTCTGCCGAGGAGATGACGCGCTGCATCCATTGCACGCGCTGCGTGCGATTCGGCCAGGAGATCGCCGGCGTCATGGAACTCGGCATGGCCGGACGCGGCGAGCACTCGGAGATCATGACCTTCGTTGGCCGTTCGGTGGACTCCGAGCTGTCCGGCAACATGATCGACCTGTGCCCGGTCGGAGCCCTGACCAGCAAGCCGTTCCGCTACGAAGCGCGCGCGTGGGAACTGTCGCGGCGCAAATCGATCAGCCCGCACGACTCGCTCGGTTCCAATCTGATCGTCCAGGTCAAGAATCAGCGCGTGCTCCGTGTGCTGCCGCTCGAGAACGCGGCCGTCAATGAATGCTGGCTGTCGGACCGCGATCGATTTTCCTACGAGGGGCTGCATGCAGCTGATCGCCTGCAGCGGCCGATGCTCAAGCAGGGCGGGCAATGGCGCGAGGTCGAGTGGCCGGACGCGCTCGAGTACGTGCGCCACGCTTTGCTGCAGGTAAAGCAGCAGCACGGACCGGAGGCGATCGGCGCCCTGGCGGCGCCCTCGAGCACGCTCGAGGAGCTGCATCTGCTGGCGAAGCTCGTACGCGGGATCGGGTCGGACAACATCGATCACCGCCTGCGGCAGACCGACTTCAGCGGCGACGCGGCGGAGCAGGGCGTGCCCTGGCTCGGCCTGCCGGTGCAGGACATCGATACGCTCGATCGCGTGCTGCTGGTGGGCTCGTTCCTGCGCAAGGATCATCCGCTGCTGTCGGCGCGCCTGCGCCATGCCGTGCGGCGTGGTTGCCAGCTCTCGGTCCTGCACGCGGCCGACGACGACCTGCTGATGCGCGTTGCGCACAAGGCGGTGTCGCGTCCGGGCGCCTGGGCAAACGACCTCGCCAAGATCGCCGTGGCCATCGCCGAGCAGCGTGGCCTGACGGCGCCGGTGTCGGGTCTGGTACCCGACGATGCGGCACGGGCGATCGCCGCGAGCCTGTTGTCGGGCGAGCGCAAGGCCGTCTTCCTCGGCAACTCGGCCATGCAGCACCCCGTGGCCGGGACCCTGCGCGCGTGGGCGCAATGGATCGCCCAGGCAACGGGCGCGACGCTGGGTGTCCTGGTGGAAGGCGCCAACTCCGTGGGTGCACAACTCGTCGGAGCGCGCCCGCGCGCCGGCGGCCTTGATGCGCGCCGGATGGTCGAACAGGCTCGGCGGGCCTATCTGCTGTGGAACTTCGAGCCCGAGTACGACACGGCCGATCCGGTCGCGACACTCGGGGCTTTGCGGCAGGCCGACACCGTCATAGCCTTCTCGCCTTATCGCAACGGGGCGTTGGACTACGCTGACGCGATCCTGCCGATTGCGCCCTTTACGGAAACCGCAGGGACCTTCATCAATTGCGAGGGTCGCGTGCAGGGCTTCAATGGCACCGTGCGCCCGCTGGGCGAAACGCGTCCGGGATGGAAAGTGCTGCGCGTGCTCGGCAATCTGCTTGAGCTCGATGGCTTCGATTTCGAGTCGTCCGAGGCCGTTCGGGATGCAGCGATGCCCGCGGATATCGCTGCACGCCTCTCGAATGCGACCACCGCGGCGCTGGCGCTGCCGGCGGAAGCGGGCGGGGGCCTCGAACGCGTCGCCGATGTGCCGATCTATTTCACCGATAGCATCGTGCGCCGCTCGCCACCGCTGCAGGCCACGGCCGATGCGCGGCCGCCGCGTGCGCGTGTCAACGCGCGTACGGCTGCAGCGCTGTCCCTCGAGGCGGGTAGCAAGGTTCGGGTGAGCCAGAGCGGCGGCAGCGCCTTGCTTGAACTTCAGATCGACGATCGTGTGGCCGATGGAGTCGTGCGCGTCGCTGCGGCCCATCCGTCGACGGCAGCGCTGGGGCCGATGTTCGGGCCGGTGCGCCTGGAGCGCGCCTGATGGAAGTTCTGACCGCCTTCGGCAGCCAGGCCCTCGGCGCAGCGTGGCCGGTCGTCTGGTCGCTGGCGAAGATCGTTGCGATCGTCGTGCCGATACTCCTGCTGGTGGCGTATCTGACGTACTGGGAGCGCAAGTTGATCGGCTGGATGCACATCCGGGTCGGTCCGAACCGCGTCGGCCCGATGGGACTGCTGCAGCCGATCGCCGATGCACTGAAGCTGCTGACCAAGGAAGTCATCACGCCGACGCAGGCCGACAAGTGGCTTTACTTCGCTGCGCCGGTCATCGTCATCATGCCCGCGCTGGCCGCGTGGGCCGTGATTCCCTTCGCCCCCGGATTGGTCCTGGCCAATGTCAACGCCGGCCTCCTTTATGTCATGGCGATCACGTCGGTTGGTGTCTACGGAGTCATCATCGCCGGCTGGGCTTCGAACTCGAAATACTCGTTCCTCGGCGCGATGCGGGCCTCGGCGCAGATGGTGAGCTACGAGCTGGCGATGGGATTTGTGCTCGTGACGGTTCTGCTGGTTGCCGGCACGCTCAACATGACGGGCATCGTCGAGCGCCAGAACACGGGGATCTTTGCCGACCGGGGCCTGGCGTTCCTGTCGTGGAACTGGCTGCCGCTGCTGCCGCTCTTCGTGATCTACGTGGTCTCCAGCATCGCGGAGACGAATCGCCACCCGTTCGACGTGGTCGAGGGCGAATCGGAAATCGTTGCCGGGCACATGGTCGAGTACTCGGGCATGACGTTCGCGATCTTCTTCCTGGCCGAGTACGCCAACATGATTCTGCTGTCGATGATGGCGACGATCATGTTCCTCGGCGGCTGGGCGGCTCCGGTGGATCTCGGTCGCCTGCTCGGCGTCCAGTTCCCGGCGTGGGCCGAAGCGCTGTCGGGCTGGTTCTGGCTGTTCGCCAAGGTCTTCTTCGTCGTGTCGCTCTTCATCTGGTTCCGGGCTTCGTTCCCGCGCTACCGCTACGACCAGATCATGCGGCTCGGCTGGAAGGTGTTCATCCCGATCACGCTGGTCTGGCTGGTCGTTGTCGCGGTCTGGATGCAGACGCCGTGGAACATCTGGAAGTAGTTATGAGACCCCGACGCTCACTTCGTTTGCTGCCCCCTCAGGGGGCCATCAATTCCTTCGGAACGGCCGGGCGGTCCTGACGATGGGTGCCATCCGCGAATTCCTCGACAGCCTGCTCCTGAAGGAGCTGATCAAGGGCCTGGCGCTGACCGGACGCTATGCCTTTGCGCGCAAGATCACGGTGCAGTATCCGGAAGAAAAGACTCCCCTCAGCCCTCGCTTCCGCGGACTGCATGCGCTGCGGCGCTACCCGAATGGCGAGGAACGCTGCATTGCCTGCAAGCTGTGCGAGGCGGTGTGTCCGGCGCTCGCCATCACGATCGAGTCCGAGCAGCGCGCCGACGGCACGCGGCGCACGACGCGCTACGACATCGACCTCACCAAGTGCATCTTCTGCGGCTTCTGTGAGGAGAGCTGCCCGGTGGACTCGATCGTCGAGACCGACATGCTCGAATACCACGGCGAGCAGCGGGGCGACCTGTACTACACGAAGCCGATGCTGCTTGCGATCGGCGATCGCTTCGAGCAGAAAATCGCCGCGAACCGCGCTTCGGATGCGAAGTTCCGCTAGGCAGGCACGCCGGACCCACCTTCGACATGAACGCGCAAACCGTACTTTTCCTGATCTTCTCCGGCGTCATGCTGCTGGCGGCGTTGCGGGTGATCACGGCGCGCAACCCGGTGCACGCGGTGCTGTTCCTGGTGCTGGCGTTCTTCTCCGCGGCCTGCCTCTGGATGATGCTGCAGGCCGAGTTTCTCGCTATCGCGCTGGTGCTGGTCTACGTCGGTGCGGTCATGGTGCTGTTCCTGTTCGTCGTCATGATGCTGGACGTCAACATCGACCGGCTGCGGCAGGGTCTTTGGAAGCACCTGTGGGCCGGTGGGCTGGTGGCCGCGCTGATCGTTCTGCAGATGTGGCTGGTGCTGTCGCAACCTCGCTGGCACAGCCTGACGGAGCCCGGGCCTGGTATCGCCAACGTCAACAATATCGAGGCGCTGGGGCGGCTCACTTTCACGGAGTACGTCTTCCCGCTGCAGATCGCGGGGGCCTTGCTGCTGGTGGCGATCATCGCTGCGATCTCGCTGACGCTGCGCGGACGCAAGGACAGCAAGCGGCAGGATCCGTCGCAGCAGGTGAAAGTCCGGCGGGGCGACCGGGTACGCCTAGTCAACATGCCGAGTGACGAAGAGGCGCGCCAGACCCGCAAGGGCTGAGCGGCAGAAGAAGAACGGGCAACGAGCGGAGGGGCCGTTGGTTTCGCTGTCGTGGTACCTGGGAGTGGGGGCGCTGCTGTTCGCGATCAGCGTGATCGGCATCTTCCTCAACCGTCGCAACCTGATCGTGCTGCTGATGGCGATCGAGCTGATGCTGCTCGCCGTCAACATCAATTTCGTTGCCTTCTCGCACTACCTCGGCGACTACCACGGGCAGGTGTTCGTGTTCTTCATCCTGACGGTGGCCGCGGCGGAGTCGGCGATCGGCCTGGCGCTGCTGGTCATCCTGTTCCGCAATCTCTCGACAATCAATGTCGAGGAACTCGACTCGCTGAAGGGCTGAAAATGATGGGCCCCCACGCTCTCTTCGTTCGCTCGTCCACGGTTCGGCATGCAAGCCGAACCGCTTCGCCAGGCACGCATCAGGCCGCAGGGCCTGCTGCCTGTCCGGGCTCAGCCCCGAGGGGGCCGAGGACCGCGGCTCCTTGCCGGCCTGCGCCGGCAAGGACGGGACGAGGAGGCGTTGCGTCTCGCAACGCCGCGGCCTGCAAGGCCTCAGTGCCCTTCGGGCGGCCGGGCGGGCACTGATGGTCGCGATGCAGAAGCTCTACCTGCTGGTCGTGCTGGCGCCGCTGGTGGGCGCCATCGTCGCCGGCTTCGGCGGGCGCCTGATCGGGCGGTCCGGCGCGCACACGGTGACGATCGCCGGCGTGCTGGTCGCGACCATCGCGTCGTTCGTCATCCTCGGTGACGTCCTGAAGGGCAACACCTTCGACGGGACGCTCTACACCTGGGCCGTAGTCGGCGGGCTGAAGCTGGAAGTGGGATTCCTCATCGATCCGCTGACCGCGCTGATGATGGTGGTCGTCACTTTCGTTTCGCTGATGGTCCACGTCTACACGATCGGCTACATGGCCGACGACCCGGGCTACCAGCGTTTCTTCTCGTACATTTCGCTCTTCACCTTCAGCATGCTGATGCTGGTGATGAGCAACAACTTCCTGCAGCTGTTCTTCGGCTGGGAAGCGGTGGGGCTGGTGTCCTACCTGCTGATCGGTTTCTGGTTCAAGCGGCCGACGGCGATCTATGCCAACCTGAAGGCTTTCCTCGTCAATCGCGTGGGCGACTTCGGCTTCGTGCTCGGGATCGGGCTCGTGTTCGCCTACTTCGGCACGCTGCGCTACGCGGAAGTCTTCGCTGCGGCCCCGGGGATGGCGTCGACGACGATCGAGCTGCTGCCCGGCAGCCCCTGGCTGCTGCTGACAGTCGTCTGCATCTGCCTCTTCATCGGCGCGATGGGCAAGAGCGCACAGTTCCCGCTGCACGTGTGGCTGCCGGATTCGATGGAAGGCCCGACGCCGATCTCGGCGCTGATCCACGCCGCGACGATGGTCACGGCGGGCATCTTCATGGTCGCCCGCATGTCGCCTCTGTTCGAGCTGTCGGATACCGCGTTGTCGTTCGTCATCGTCATTGGCGCGATCACTGCGTTCTTCATGGGCCTGCTCGGTATCGTGCAGAACGACATCAAGCGCGTCGTGGCGTACTCGACGCTGTCGCAGCTCGGCTACATGACGGTGGCGCTCGGTGCCTCGGCCTACGCCGCCGGCATCTTCCACCTGATGACGCACGCGTTCTTCAAGGCGCTGCTCTTCCTGGCGGCCGGGTCGGTCATCATCGGCATGCATCACAACCAGGACATCCGCTACATGGGCGGACTGTGGCGCCGGATGCCGGTGACCTGGATCACCTCGCTGATCGGCTCGCTGGCGCTGATCGGCGTGCCATTCCTGTCCGGGTACTACTCGAAGGATTCGATCATCATCGCCACCGGCGCTTCGTCGCAGGCGGGCCACTGGGGAGCGACCTTCGCCTACTGGGCGCTAACCCTCGGTGTGTTCATCACCGCGTTTTACTCGTTCCGGATGTACTTCCTTGTCTTTCATGGCAAGCCGCGCTGGGACCAGCGCCCGCATGAGGAAGGCCATGACCATCATCATCACGACGAAGAAGCCCATGTCGAGCCGCACGAGTCGCCCAACGTGGTGACGGTGCCGCTGGTGTTGCTCGCGATCCCGTCCATAATCATCGGCTTCGTGACGCTGGAGACGCTCCTCGGCGGCGGATTCTTCGGGAATTCCATTTTCGTGGACGCCGCACGGCATCCTGCAATGGCCAGGCTTGCCCACGACGTGCGCAGCGCGGTGGGCATGGGACTTCATGGATTCGCGAGCCTGCCAACTTACCTTGCGCTGGCCGGGGTGCTGTTGGCCGCTTACCTGTATTTGGTGCGACCGGATCTCGCGGAGTCGCTCAAGCGCCGGTTCGGCGGCCTGCACCGCCTGCTCGAGAACAAGTACTACCTCGATCGCATCAACGAGATCGTCTTTGCCGGGGGCGCGCGCCTGCTGGGGCGTGGCCTGTGGAAGGGCGGAGACGTGGCGCTGATCGACGGCCTTGCCGTCAATGGCAGTGCGCGCGTGGTCGGCTGGTTCGCCGCCGTATCGCGGTTGCTGCAGTCCGGATACATCTACCACTATGCCTTCGGGATGATCATCGGCCTGCTGGCGATGGTGACGCTGTTCGTCACCTTCGGCCGTTAGGCGCGGCGGGATAACAAGAACAATGCAGACAGCAACCCCGTGGCTCAGCCTGGCGATCTGGATCCCGATCGCCTTCGGCCTCGCCATCCTGGCGGCGGGGCGTGACCGCAACGCCAATGTCATCCGCGCCGTCGCGCTCGCGGGCAGCCTCCTTGGTCTGCTCGTGACCGTGCCGCTCTACACGGGCTTCGACCCCGCGAGTGCCGACCTGCAGTTCGTCGAGAAGGCGGTCTGGATCGAACGCTTCAACGCGCATTACCACCTCGGCATCGACGGACTGTCGGTGTGGTTCGTGCTGCTGACGGCGTTCATCACCGTGATCGTCGTGCTCGCGGGCTGGGAGGTGATCCAGGACCGCGTTGCCCAGTATTACGCCGCGTTCCTGATCCTGTCGGGCCTGATGGTCGGCGTGTTCTCGGCGGTTGACGGGCTGCTGTTCTACGTCTTCTTCGAGGCCACGCTGATCCCGATGTACATCATCATCGGCATATGGGGCGGCGCGAACCGCGTCTACGCGGCATTCAAGTTCTTTCTCTACACGCTGCTGGGCTCGCTGCTGATGCTGGTCGCGCTCGTCTACCTCTACTACGCGTCGGACGGCAGCTTTGCGATCTTCGACTGGCACGCGACGCCGCTCGGCAGGATGCCGCAGATCCTGCTCTTCCTCGCGTTCTTCATGGCGTTTGCGGTCAAGGTGCCGATGTGGCCGGTGCACACCTGGCTGCCCGACGCGCACGTCGAGGCGCCCACCGGGGGCTCGATCGTGCTGGCGGCGATCATGCTCAAGCTCGGCGCCTACGGCTTCGTGCGCTTTTCGCTCCCGATCACGCCCGACGCCTCGCACGAACTCGCGGGCTTCATGATCGCGCTGTCGCTGATCGCGGTGGTCTACGTCGGGCTGGTGGCGCTGGTCCAGACCGACATGAAGAAGCTGGTCGCGTATTCATCGATCGCGCACATGGGTTTCGTGACGCTCGGTTTCTTCATCTTCAACGCGATCGGCGTCGCGGGCGGGATCGTCCAGATGATCTCGCACGGCTTCGTCTCGGGCGCGATGTTCTTCTGCATCGGCGTCATGTACGACCGTATGCACAGCCGCAACATCGCCGACTACGGCGGCGTCGTCAATACGATGCCGAAGTTCGCCGCCTTCTTCATGCTGTTCGCGATGGCGAACGCGGGCTTGCCGGCGACGAGCGGCTTCGTCGGCGAGTTCATGGTCATCCTCGGGGCGGTCAAGTTCAACTTCTGGATCGGCCTGATCGCGGGCACGACACTGATCTTCGGCGCCGCGTACTCGCTCTGGATGTACAAGCGGGTCGTGTTCGGCGAGGTAGCCAACCGGCATGTGGCCGCGCTGGCCGACGTGAATGGCCGCGAGTTCCTGATCCTTCTGCTGCTCGCCGCGGCGGTCATGTGGATGGGCCTCTATCCGAAACCGGTGACGGACCTGATGGACGCATCCGTCGCCAATCTGCTCAAGCACGTGGCCGAGTCAAAGCTCGCGGCCGGCGTCGCGATCCGATAGGCCCCGCGCATGCAACCGCTCAACACCCTTGCCGCCCTGCCCGAGATCGTGCTGCTGGTGGCTGCCTGCGGACTGCTGGTGGGCGATCTGTTCGTGGCCGATGCGCGCCGCAACGTGACCTATGTCGCGACCCTCATCATCCTGACGCTGGTCGGCGCCATCTGCTGGGTCTTCCTCTCCGCCGGCGTCGTCACCTACGCCTTTGGCGGCATGTACGTCACCGATCCGATGGCAAGCCTGCTGAAGCTGGTCGCAGTCGTCGCCGTCGCGCTGGTGCTGGTCTATTCGCAGTCGTACGCGCGCGACCGCAGCATCTGGAAGGGCGAACTCTTCACGCTGTCGCTCTTCGCGCTGCTCGGGATCATGCTGATGATCTCGGCCAACAACCTGCTGGTCATCTACCTCGGGCTCGAGCTGCAGGCGCTTTCGCTGTACGCGCTGGTGGCGCTGCGGCGTGACCATGCGGTGTCGAGCGAGGCCGCGATGAAGTATTTCGTCCTCGGCGCGCTGGCTTCGGGCTTCCTGCTCTATGGCATGAGCATGCTCTATGGCGCTAGCGGCACGCTCGACATCAACGAGCTCGCCGACCGGGTCGTGACCGGGCACGTCGCCAGCCGGGTATCGCTGGTGTTCGGCACGGTGTTCATCGTCGCCGGGCTGGCGTTCAAGTTCGGCGCGGTCCCGTTTCACATGTGGGTGCCCGATGTCTACCAGGGCGCGCCCACGCCGGTGACGATGCTGATCGGCTCTGCGCCCAAGCTTGCGGTGTTTGCCGTTGCGTTCCGCATCCTGGTCGAAGGGCTGCTTCCGCTCGCGGGGGACTGGCAGCGGATGCTGATCGTGCTGGCCGTGGCGTCACTCGTGCTCGGTAACCTGACGGCGATTGCGCAGAGCAACCTGAAGCGGATGCTGGCCTATTCGACGATCGCCCAGATGGGCTTCGTGCTGCTGGCGATGCTCTCCGGTGTGGTCGGCGGCAACGCGACGTCGGCCGTCAATTCCTACAGCGCGGCGATGTTCTACCTGATCACCTACGCGCTGACGACGCTAGGCACCTTCGGCGTCATCCTGCTGCTGGCCCGTCGCGGCTTCGAGGCGGAGGAGATTGCCGACCTGAAGGGGCTGAACCGGCGCAGTCCCTGGTACGCCTTCGTGATGTTGCTGTTGATGTTCTCGCTCGCCGGCATTCCGCCCACCGTGGGCTTCTATGCCAAGCTCGTCGTCCTGCAGGCCTTGCTGGGCGACGGGCTGCAGGGCGGCATGGTCTGGCTGGCCATCATCGCCGTGATGTTCTCCCTGGTCGGGGCGTTCTACTACCTGCGCGTCGTCAAGACCATGTACTTCGACGAGCCGCCGGCCGGAGCGCCGGCGCCGATCGCGGCGACGACCGACATGCGCGTGGCGCTGTCCATCAACGGTGCGCTGGTGTTGGTGCTCGGCATCCTGCCGCAGTACCTGCTGAAGCTCTGCACCGATGCGATGATGCGCACGATCGGTGGTTGATCCCACGCTGCCGTCGGTTGCCGGCGGTGACGATCCGCTGGCCGAGAGCACGCTCGACAGCCGCCTGGCCTACGACGGCGTGTTCCTGCGGCTCTTCGTCGATCATGTGCGGGCGGCCGATGGCCATGTGAGCACGCGCGAGTACCTGCGCCACCCGGGCGCGGTGATGATGATCCCCCTGCTCGACGATGGCCGCGTCGTGCTGGAACGGCAGTTCCGCTATCCACTCGGCCGCAGCCTCATCGAGTTCCCCGCCGGCAAAATCGATCCGGGCGAAGCGCTGCTGGTGTGTGCGCAGCGCGAACTGCGGGAAGAAACCGGCTACGTCGCGCGTGACTGGTCCTATCTCGGCGGGTTTCACAACGCCATCGCCTACAGTGACGAAAAGATCGAGGTCTTCCTTGCCCGCGGCCTCACGCACGAGGGCGCCCAGCTCGATGTCGGCGAAGTGCTGGAAGTGTTCACCGCGCCCTGGGAGCAGCTGCTCGACTGGATCCGCGACGGCACCATCACCGACGTCAAGACGATCGTCGGCACCTACTGGCTCGAACGCGCGCTCAAGCAGGCGTAAGGCCGGGCAGGGCGTCCTGCCGCAAGGCGACGCGGACTGCCCCGCCGTGCGCGGCATTGGCACCTCGCTCAGCAGACCTTCAGCGCGCCCTCCAGGTCGGCGATCAGGTCTTCCTCGTGCTCGAGGCCGATCGACACGCGGATCAGACCCTCGGAGATGCCAATCTGCTGCCGCAGTTCGAGCGGCACGCCGGAGTGCGTGGTAGACGCCGGGTGGCAGATCAGTGACTCGGTTCCGCCGAGGCTGACGGCGGACTTGAACAGCGTCAGCGCGTTGATGAAGCGAAACGCCATGTCGCGCCCGCCATCGAGCACGAAAGAAAAGGTCGAGCCGGCCCCGGTGCACTGCCCGCGATAGACCCGCTGGTAGTTCTCGTCGGCAATGAGCTGCGGATGCAGCACCTGCACCTTGCGGATCGGGTTTTCCGCCAGCCAGTGGGCGACACGGCTGCCGGTGGCAGCCGCGCGCCGCATACGCAGTACCAGCGTTTCCATCGACCGCGCGATCATCCACGACGAATGCGGGTCGAGCTGCGAGCCGAAGGCGCCTCGAAGCAGGCGCAGTTTGCCGACGAGGTCCTTGCGCCCGGTCACGCCGCCCGCAACCAGGTCGCTATGGCCGCCGACGTACTTGGTCAGTGAATACACCGACAGGTCGATGCCCTCGCGGATCGGGTGCTGGAAGATCGGGCCCAGCATCGTGTTGTCGCACGCCGAGATCGGGCGATACCCGTGCTTGCGTTCGAACGCGTCGATCGCCGCCACCACGGCCTTGAGATCGACCAGTGCGTTGGTCGGGTTGGCTGGTGTCTCGAGGTAGAAGAGACCCACGCGCCCGCGCGCAGCCGCCGCTTCGAGCGCGGCCGCCATCTGCTCCGACGACAGGCCATCGGCAAAGGGATGTCCGCCGATGCCCCACTCGGGCAGGATCTTGCGAATCAGTGTTTCGGTGCCGCCGTAGAGCGGCGTGGAGTGCACGACCTGATCGCCGGGCCGGAGGAACGTCAGCAGCACGGTGCCGATCGCCGCCATGCCGCTCGAGGTCACGATGGCGTCCTCGGCACCGTCGAGGAGCGCCAGGCGATCCTCCACGATCTCCAGGTTCGGATGATTGAAGCGGCTGTAGACGAGACCTGCTCCGGTGTCCGCGGGCCGGGGCTTGCGACCCGCGACCACGTCGAAGAACGCCGCGCCATCCTCGGCCGTGCGGAACGCGAAGGTCGACGTCAGGAAGACCGGCGGCTTGACCGCGCCCTCCGAGAGGAACGGGTCGTAGCCGTACGACATCATCTGCGTTTCGGGATGCAGTTCGCGGCTCGAAATGGCCCGCTTGTGGTAGCTCGAGTACGACATGGAGGTTCTCCCCGACTTGGTGGCAACGCCGAAGGACCCATCGTCGGCCAAACGACCGTCCGGTTCAAGCAAAACAGGTACCGGATCTCGTCGAGGCGGTCTTGCAGTACTGCCAACTGGACAAGTTAAGCAACCGGACCTCCATTCCAGAAAGCTCGCGAGGGGGTTGCAAGGCAATTCGGGGAGGCGTAGCCGTAGCAATGCGGGCGCAGCTGTTTGGACAAGTTTCCACCAAGCCCGAAGGCTGTTAGGCCCAGCTCAATCGTCGCCAGGAGCCGCAGCCTCCACCTTCCAGAACATCATCGGAGTCACGATCGGGATGCCCTTGAAGGACTCAAGGACGAGCAGGTCCTTGTCACCGGTGATAATGCAATCGCAGCGACCGGAGAGTGCAGCAGCCAGCACCTTGTCATCGTCCGGGTCGCGGCACACGGGGCGATCCAGCGGGCGGGGATCAATCAGGTCCACCTTCCGCTGCAGCAGTGCCACCACGGCGTGCGCATCGCGGACCGTAGCGCCGAACTTGCGGCGCAACGTTGTTTCGAGTTCTGCAAGCAGCGCGGTCGAGGTAACCAACGCATGGCTGCGAGCGCAGTGTTCGAACAGTTCACTGCACGCGCCGCGTGCAACGAACGCGGCAATCAGGACGTTCGTGTCGAGCAGCAGCCTCACGAGACCTGGCCGAACACGTCCTCGTCAGTGACAACACCTCGTGCCAGCGCCTTGGCCATCAAACGCGAGCGGAGCCGACGGAAGCTGCGGACGAACAGGTAGTCGCGTAACGACTCGCGCACGACATCGCTGCGCGAGATGCCTTCCTCTTGCACGATCCGGTCGATTTCTGCCTTGATCTCTTCGGGAACGCTGATCGTGATGGTTTCCCGCATTTGCGGCCTCCCGTTAAGAGTGTAATCAAATCTAATACATCGCTCGATCCGCGTCAATGGCATGCACTGGTCGGACGACGATCAATTGCTGGGCGTTTGCTGTGCCGGGCGCCGGCGGACTCGCGGCCAGTACTGCCTTGTTGCTGCGTGCCCGGTCCCGCGGCTCCGAGGGCGGTTGCCGCGACTAGGTCGAACTTGCTTTGACGACAGCGGGCCGCATGGCGCAGGACCGTTACTTGATGTGGTGAGCGAACTTACTCACAGTCCCGTGCAAATGTTGGAGTCGCCCGTAGGCGTCCTTCGTTACCTCGACGGCGCCCGCCTACATGTTGACGTAGTTCGGCCCGCCGCCGCCCTCGGGCACGACCCAGACGATGTTCTGCGTTGGGTCCTTGATGTCGCAGGTCTTGCAGTGCACGCAGTTCTGGAAGTTGATCTGCAGCCTGTCCGACCCGTCGTCGCTCTTCACGAATTCGTACACGCCCGCGGGGCAGTAGCGCTGTTCCGGCCCGGCAAAGCGCGCGAGGTTGATCTGTACCGGGACAGTCGCCTGCTTGAGCGTCAGGTGCGCAGGCTGGTTCTCCTCGTGATTCGTATTCGACAGGAAGACCGAAGAAAGCTTGTCGAACGTGATCCGGTTGTCAGGCTTGGGGTACTCGATCGGCGTGCATTCGGCGGCCGCCTTCAGCTTCTCGTGATCGGCCTTCGTCCGGTGCAGCGTCCACGGTGCCTTGCCACGGAAGACGATCTGGTCGACGCCCCACAGCACGGCACCGGTGACGAGGCCCTTGTCCAGATAGGGCTTGAAGTTGCGCGCCCGGTGCAGCTCGTCGTGCAGCCAGCTCGATTCGAATGCGGCGGGATAGGCGACCAGTTCGTCGCGGCTGCGCCCGGCCGAGACCGCGTCGAAGGCGGCGTCGGCGGCCAGCATGCCGGTCTTGATGGCCGCGTGCGAGCCCTTGATGCGTGGCGCGTTCAGGAAGCCGGCGTCACAACCGATCAGCGCACCGCCCGGGAAGGCCAGCTTGGGCAGGCTCTGCAGTCCGCTGGCGTTGATCGCGCGCGCGCCGTACGACAGGCGCTTGCCGCCCTCGAGGAAGGAGCGGATCGTCGGGTGGGTCTTGTAACGCTGGAACTCCTGGAACGGCTCCAGATAGGGGTTGCTGTAGCCCAGACCGACCACGAGGCCGATCGAAACCAGGTTCTGGTCGAAATGGTAGAGGAAGCCGCCGCCGTAGGTCGCGTTATCGAGCGGCCAGCCGGCGCTGTGCACGACCAGCCCTGCCTGGAACTTGGACGGCTCGACCTCCCAGACTTCCTTGATGCCGATGCCCCAGGTCTGTGGATCGCGGCCCTCGAGCAGATTGAACCGCTCGATTACCTGCTTGCCCAGGTGACCGCGCGCGCCTTCCGCAAACAGGGTGTACTTGCCGATCAGCTCGACGCCCGGCTGGAAGTTGCCCGTCGGCTCCCCATCCTTGCCGATGCCCATGTTGCCGGTGGCGACCCCACGCACGGCGCCCTTGTCGTCGTAGAGAACTTCGGCGGCCGCGAATCCAGGGAAGATCTCGACGCCGAGCGCCTCGGCCTGCTGGCCCAGCCAGCGCACGACATTGCCCAGGCTGACGACGTAGTACCCGTCGTTGATGAAGCAGTCGGGCAGCAGCCAGTGCGGGTTGTAAATCGCCTTGGTCTCGGTCAGGATGTAGAAGCGATCCTCGCTGACCGGGGTCGTCAGCGGTGCGCCGAGCTCCTTCCAGTTGGGAAACAGTTCGTCGAGCGCGATCGGATCCATCACGGCGCCCGAGAGGATGTGCGCGCCGATTTCCGATCCCTTCTCGAGCACGCAGACCGAACACTCCGCGCCCCGCTCGGCCGCCCGCTGCTTGATCCGGATGGCGGCGGAGAGGCCCGCGGGCCCGCCGCCGACGACGACCACGTCGTACTCCATGGCTTCGCGTTCACTTGCCTGCGGCCCGCTCATCTCGCCCTCGTCACGATCGTTGCGCCAAGACACGGATTGTCCCGGAGATTGATTAGAGGCCGCAATCGACTGTGCGATCATGTCCGGGACGTACGCAGGGGCCGGAGATGAGAACCAACCTCAAGGAAAAAGTTGCGTTTGTGACGGGGGCGAGCAGCGGGCTCGGGAGCCGGTTCGCGCGCGTGCTGGCCGCCAACGGAGCGCTGACGGTGCTGGCGGCGCGTCGCATCGAACGTCTGAAGGACCTGCGGGCGGAAATAGAAGCGGCGGGAGGTGCCGCGCACGTCGTTCCGCTGGACGTCACGGATCTCGATTCGGTCCGCGCTGCCGTCGAGCAGGCTGAGCGCGAAGTCGGACCGATCGACATCCTGGTCAACAACTCGGGTGTCTCGACGACGCAGCGGCTGGTCGACGTGACGCCGGTCGACTTCGACTTCGTGGTCGGCACCAACGTGAAGGGTGCGTTTTTCATGGCGCAGGAAGTCGCGCAGCGCATGATCGCGCGCGGCAAGGGCCAGG
>DAOMFI010000052.1:0-19739 GCA_035429725.1 Burkholderiaceae bacterium
CTGTTCTCCGCGCGTTGCGCTTCGGGATGAGCGCGTCGGAGCGACCGTGCGCGCTTGTATGTTTAGTCATGGCCAGCGCGGTAGAGTTTGGCGGCCGATGAGGTGGCCGGACCGGTCCGTGCAGCATGGTGCGCGCTGGGGTGTTGGAGCCCGTGCATGAGTCGATTGCGCACGGCGACCGCGCTGGTCTTCCCGAAGCCCGAACGGTTACGCGCGCCCCGGTCGAGCGCGCATGCACAAGCAAGGGAGCCGAAGACCATGTCTGCTATCTCAGTGGTGGTGGGCATCGATGTGGCTAAAGCCCAGGTCGATGTCGCAGTGCAAGGCGCCATACTGCCCGTCAAGCAGTTCGCCAACGATCCGGACGGGCATTCGGCCTTGGGGGCGGCACTGGTCGCCCTGCAGGCCAACCTGGTCGTGATGGAGGCCACGGGCGGCTACGAAGCGGCGCTGGCTTGCGCGCTGCAGGCGGCTGGCTTGGCGGTCGCCGTGGTCAACCCGCATCAGGCGCGCCAGTTCGCCAAGTCGATGGGACGGTTGGCCAAGACCGACCGCATCGATGCCAGGACGCTGGCCGATCTGGGCGCGGTGCTGTTGCGGCGCGATGATCTGGCCCGCTTCATCCGCCCCTTGGTCGACGAGCAGCAGAAGCAACTGGCGGCACTGGTGACGCGGCGACGGCAACTGACCACGATGATGGTGTCCGAGCGTCAGCGCTTGCAGCTGGCCATCGACGTCGTCCGTCCCAGCCTGGAAGCCATGATCCAGGCAATCCGCGCACAGCTCGACGATGTCGAAGCCCAGATGATCGTCCATGTCCGAACACACTGCGCCGACCTCGACGCCCTGCTGCAGTCCACCCGCGGCATCGGGCCCATCGCCAGCGCCACTCTGATCGCCGAGCTGCCGGAGCTCGGCCGCCTCGATCGGCGAACCATCGCCGCACTGGTCGGTGTGGCACCGATCGCCAACGACTCCGGCTCCACACATGGTCACCGTCGCATTCAAGGCGGACGCTTCGAACTGCGACGCGTGCTGTACATGGCAACCCTGTCGGCCACCGTCCACAACCCCGTCCTCAAGGCCTTCTACCAACGCCTGATCGCCTCCGGCAAGCTGCCTAAGGTCGCCCTGGTCGCCTGCATGCGCAAACTGCTGACCATCCTCAACGCAATGGCCCGCGACCGCACTCCATGGAACCCCAACCTTCATTCGGCTTGACTTACAACACGGTTACTCATGCGGCGACCTGCGCGGATTCGAGCGCGATGACGCGCGCGCGGGATGGCATCGCCACGCTCTCACCGTGCGAGGCCATGACGACGGTCACGCCGGCAATGACGAACTGCTCGAGCAGTTGAACGACGTGCGCGGCGGCCAGCGGATCGAGATGCGCAGTAGGCTCGTCGACGAGCAGCAGCGCGGGATGATTGACCAGCGCGCGTGCGAGTGCCGCGCGCTGCTGCTCACCGCCCGACAGTTCGCGTGGATAGGACCTTCCCGCGGTTTCGTCGAGGCCGACCCGTTGCAGTGCTGCGGCGGCGCGCGCCAGTGCCTCGCGCCAGGCAATGCCGGCTGCGGCGCAGGGCAAGGCGACGTTCTGCAGGATGTTGCGGTCGTCGAGCAGCATGAGATCCTGCAGCACGATGCCCATGGATCGACGCAGCAGCGGCAACATTTTCGGCTTCAGGCGTCCCAGGGGTTCGCCGGCGACGGTGATCGAGCCGGAGCTGGGCTGTTCCAGTGCGGCGATCAGCCTGAGGACCGTCGATTTGCCGGCGCCCGAGGGTCCGGACAGCAGCACGAACTGGTTGCGGGCAATCGAGAAGCTGAGCTGCGCAAGGACGCTGCGGCTGCCATAACGCTTGTCGACCCGGTCGAAGACGATCAGTGGCGGCAGGTCCGGGTTCGAGTAGGCATCCATACGGCGGAACAGCGGGCGATGGGCCGACGCCTAGAATGATTCGTGTCAGGTCGTCGCGACGAACGTCTCGATTGTACGGTTGTCATCGACGCGTCACACGAACTCACTATGGTCCGCCGCAACAAGCGCAAGCCGCCTCATCGAAAGCTCGAATTGCAGACCAGCCCCGAGCTCTACCTGAATCGGGAGCTGTCGATGCTCGCGTTCAACGAACGTGTGCTTGCCATGGCGACCCGGGCGACCGTCCCGCTGGCGGAGCGTCTGCGCTATGTCTGCATCGTCTCTTCGAACCTCGACGAGTTCTTCGAAGTGCGCATCTCCGATCTCAGCGAGGAAATACGCGAGTCGCGCGGCGCCTCGCCGCAGGCAGCGGCCTATGCCGAGATCATGCAGCGGGCCCACTCGCTGGTGCAGCAGCAGTACGCGCTCTTCAACCAGACGATCGGGCCGGCACTCGAACGGCGCGATATCGTCGTGCTCAACCATGCCCAGCGCAATGAAGCGCAACGGGCATGGGTACGCGAGTACTTCATGCGCGAGGTGAGGCCCCTGCTGTCACCGATCGGGCTAGACCCTTCACATCCGTTCCCGCAGGTTCTGAACAAATCGCTCAACTTCATCCTTCAGCTCGGAGGAAAGGACGCGTTCGGGCGTCCGTCGACGATCGCGATCCTCAAGGTGCCGCGCGTGCTGCCGCGCGTGATCCCGCTGCCGCCGGGCCTGGTCCCGGGCAAGCAGGCGTTCGTGATGCTCTCATCGGTGATACGCGCGCACCTGCAGGATGTCTTCCCGGGCCGTGAACTGGGCGGGTTCTCGCAGTTCCGCGTCACCCGTGATTCCGACCTCAGTGTCGATGAGCGCGAGGTACACAATCTGCGGCAGGCGCTGCGCATGGAACTCACGCAACGCCACTTCGGCAATGCGGTGCGCCTGGAGGTCCTCGCGACCTGTCCGCCACACCTGCAGGCCCTGCTGCAGGAGCAGTTCCAGTTGCCGGAGCAGGCGGTCTTTCGCGTCGACGGGCCTGTCAACCTCGTGCGACTGAACCAGCTGGTGGATCATCTGACCGTGCCGCAGCTGCGCTGGACACCCTTTGTACCCGCATGGCCCGCCAAGCTTGCGGCCGGAGCCGACCTCTTCGAGGCGATCCGGCGCAACGACATCCTGCTGCACCACCCGTACGAGAGTTTCGAGCCGGTCATCGAATTCCTGCGCCAGGCCGCGACCGACGCCAAGGTCGTCGCGATCCGCATGACGCTGTACCGCACCGGCATCAGTTCGATCCTCGTGGATATCCTCGAGGAAGCCGCGCGGCGCGGCAAGGAAGTGACCGTCATCGTCGAATTGAAGGCGCGCTTCGACGAAGAGGTCAACATCAACCTCGCCGAACGGCTCGAAGCCGTCGGCGCGCAGGTCGTCTACGGTGTCGTCGGCCTCAAGATCCACGGCAAGATGACGCTGGTGTTGCGCAGGGAAGAGTCGCGCGGCCGGTCGCGGCTGGTTCCCTACGCCCACCTGGGAACCGGCAACTACCATCCGACCACGACCAAGCTTTACACCGACTTCGGCATGCTGACCGCGAATGCGGATCTCTGCGCCGACGTCGAGAAGGTGTTCATGCACTTGACGAGCCTGACGAAGGTCGAGCGCCTGAAGCTGCTCTGGCTGGCGCCATTCACGCTGCATAGGCGGCTCATCGCCGCGCTCGAGGACGAAGTGAAACTCGCACGGGCCGGCAAGCCGGCCCGCCTTGTCGCCAAGATGAATGCCCTGACCGACGAGGCGACGATACAGGCGCTCTATGCCGCGTCACAGGCTGGCGTGAAGATCGACCTCATCGTGCGCGGCGCCTGCGCGCTGCGGCCCGGCGTCAAGGGTCTGTCGGAGACGATCCGGGTGCGATCGATCGTGGGCCGGTTCCTCGAACATCACCGCATCTTCTACTTCCGCAATGACGGCAGGCCCATGGTTTACCTGTCGAGCGCGGACTGGATGGGGCGCAACCTGTTCCGGCGAATCGAAGTCGCGTGGCCCGTGCTCGAGCCTAAACTCGCGCGCCGGGTCATCGACGAGGGCCTGAAGCCTTACCTCGAAGACACCCGCGACGCCTGGACGCTCACCGCGAACGGTGATTACCGGCCCCCGCGCGGCGGCGCCAATGCAATTTCAGCCCAGCAGCAGTTGCTGGGCCTGCTGGCCGAACGAGTGACGAGCTGAAATGGAGCTGATCCTCTGGCGCCACGCGGAAGCCGAGATCGGCGAACCGGACCTAGGCCGCAAGCTGACGCCGCGCGGCGAAAAGCAGGCGCGTCGCGTCGCGGAGTGGCTGCATGCGCAACTGCCCGACAGTGCGCGGATCCTCGTCAGTCCCGCGACGCGCGCGCAGCAGACCGCGCAAGCGCTGGCGGAAGTCACGCACCGCAAGTTCAAGACAGTCGAGGACGTTGCCCCCGGTGCCAGCGTGCGCGACGTGCTGCTGGCGGCCGATTGGCCGCGCTCGAAGGTGCCGGTGGTCGTGGTCGGCCATCAGCCGACGCTGGGGCACGTTGCGAGCTTCCTGCTTGCCGGCGAGGTGCATGAATGGGCCGTCAGGAAGGCGGGCGTCTGGTGGCTGAGTTCGCGCGAGCGCGACGGTGAGGAGCAGACCGTCCTGCGTGCGGTCATCAGCCCGGACCTGCTGTAGCACCCGTCAGAGCGGCCTGATGCTGAAGGCGATGCCGACGCGCCCCCACTGCATTGCTTCTTCTTCCAGCAGGTAGTGAGTCAGGGGGTGCCGCAGCAGCCAGTCGCTGTCGAGCCCGAACTCGATCGAGCGTCCGAACTTCAGCGACCAGCGTGGCAGCTCGACATCGCGCCGTGCGTGATTGAGGATGACTGCCAGTCGAAGCGCCAGGATCTTGGCCGAGCGCTCGCGGTCCTCGAGCGCCTCGTAGACCTTTTTGAGGTTGCCGCGTTGTCCCAGCACCAGCAGGGCGATGCGTTCCTGGTCCGAGGTCGAGAATCCGGCCAGGTCGGTGTGCTGCACCAGATACGCCGAATGCTTGTGATAGTCGCTGTGCGAAATCGTGAAGCCGACTTCGTGCAGCAGGCACGCCCACGCCAGCCGTTTCTTCATCTCTTCCGAGGCCGCGGGCAGCAGTTCCTCATAGAACTTCTTGGCAGTACCAGCCACGCGCGCGGCCTGGGCGCGATCGACGCTGAATCGTTCGAGTATGCGTTCAACCGTCGCGTCACGGAGGTCCTTCTGTTCCTTCCGTCCCAGCAGGTCGTAGAGCAGGCCAACACGGAGCGCGCCGCGCGCGGGCCGCATCTCGTCGAGGCCGAGCGTCTCGAACACTGCTGACAGCACTGCGACGCCGCCCGCGAGCACCTCCTGCCGGTCCGGCTTCAGGCCCGCCAAGCGGATGCGCTTGATCTCGCCAGCCTCGAGCAGCGCGTGGCGCAGCTTGAGCAGCCCTTCGGCCGTGACCCGGCCGTCGGACCAGCCCTCGGCGCGCAGGATCTCCGATACGGCTCCGACGGTGCCGCTCGAACCGTATGCCTCGTCCCAGTTCCGGCGCGAAAACGTATCGATCGCCTCCTCGAACTCCGCCGCGGCCGCCACCTGCGCCTTCTTCAGCGACGCGCGATCGATGCGGCCGTCCTTGAAGAAACGCAGCGAGGTGTTGACGCAGCCCACCTTGAAGGACTCGGCGTTCTGCGCGGCGAAGCCGCGACCGGCGATCACTTCCGTCGAGGCGCCGCCGATGTCGACGACAAGGCGCCGCAGGTTCGACGGCGGCAGCGTGTGCATGCAGCCTTCGAACACGAGCCGGGCTTCCTCGCGACCGGAAATCACCTCGATCGGATAGCCGAGCGTGTTCTGCGCCTCCAGCAGGAAGTCGTTGACATTGCGCGCGAGGCGCAGGGTCTGGGTGCCGACCGCGCGGACCTGCTGCGGCGGCATGCCGCGCAGCCGCTCGTTCATGCGCGCCAGGGTCTCGAGAGCGGTATCGATGGATTTCTTGCTGAGCTTGTGACTCTCGTCGAGCCCGGCGGCCAGGCGAACCGTTTCCTTCCAGTAGCCTTCACGCTCGATGTGCGCGCCGTCGACACGGCCGATCTCGAGACGAAAGCTGTTCGATCCGAGGTCGACGGCGGCAAGGTTCATCAAGCTGCCCCGGTTCCGACCAGGGCGTCGGCGAACTCGGCGGCGGAGAACGGCTGCAGGTCGTCGATGCCTTCGCCGACACCGATGAACAAAATGGGCAGCGGCTTGTCGCCACGGGATGCTGCGATGGCCACCAGCACGCCGCCCTTGGCCGTGCCGTCCAGCTTCGTCACCACCAGGCCGGTCAGGCCGACCGCAGCGTCGAAGGCCTGGACTTGCGCGAGCGCGTTCTGGCCATTCGTGCCGTCGACGATGAGAATCACCTCGTGGGGTGCGCCGGGCAACGCCTTATCCTGCGCACGCTTGACGCGCTTCAGCTCTTCCATCAGGTGCGACTGCGTCGGCAGGCGCCCCGCCGTGTCGGCGATCAGCACATCGACGCCGCGCGCCTTCGCGGCAGAAACCGCGTCGAAAACTACGGCGGCCGGGTCGCCACCACTTTGCGCGATCACCTCGACCTGGTTGCGCGCGCCCCAGATAGCGAGCTGCTCACGCGCCGCCGCGCGGAAGGTATCGCCGGCCGCCAGCAGCACGGAACGATGCTGGCCGGCGAACCACTTGGCGAGCTTGCCGATCGATGTCGTCTTGCCGGAGCCGTTGACACCACAAACCATGACGACGTAGGGCTTCTCGTGCGTGAGATCGAAGCGGCCTTCGGCGGGCGCAAGCCGGCGCGCCAGCTCGTCGCGCAGGGCCAGTCGCACCTCGTCGGCCGACTTCAGTCCTTTGAGCTTGATCTCCGCGCGCAGTGTTTCGATCAACTTGCTGGCGGTCGCCACGCCGACGTCGGCGCCGATCAGCGCCATCTCGAGGTCCTCGAGCAGCGCGTCGTCGATGACTCCGCCGGAAAAAAGTCCGACGATGTTGACGCGTGTCTTGTCGAGTCCGCGCTTGAGCCGCGCGAGCCATCCGCCCTTGGCGCCGTCGGCAGAAGCGGGGCTTATCATCAAACGATGCGGGAGAAACGGTCGGAAGGAGTGTTGAATCGACAGTGCGGAACGGTTGCCGCGAAGTCGCATTCGAGTGTAACAAAGCCTTCTCGCGCTTCGATGACGGCGCAGCAGCGTCTGCGCGGGGCACCGCGCCAGGTGCGCATCATCGGCGGTCTGTGGAAGCGGTCGCCGCTGCCGGTGCCCGATGTCGCCGGCCTGCGCCCGACGCCTGACCGGGTGCGGGAGACGCTCTTCAACTGGCTGCAGCACCTGCGGCCTGATTTTTCAACGCTGCGTGGTCTGGATCTCTTCGCCGGTACCGGTGCGCTCGGCTTCGAACTCGCCTCGCGCGGGGCGCGCTCCGTGCTGCTCGTCGAATCGAATCCTCAGGCGCTGCACTCGCTGCGTTCGACGCGCGAGCGGCTGGCGGCCACCGCAGTCGAGGTACGGGCCGGCGACGGACTTGCCGTGGCGGCAGCGCTCGCGCCGGGCTCGTTCGACGTGATCTTCCTCGATCCTCCATTTGATGCCGGCCTGCAGGGTCCGGCGCTGGCCGTGGCGCGGCGGCTGCTGGCGGCAGGGGGACTCTTGTACCTCGAGGCTCCAGCCGCCCTAGCGCCCGAGCAGGCGCAGCAGGCCGGCCTGGAAGTTGTCCGGAGCGGCCGGGCGGGGCATGTTTCGTTTCATTTGCTGCGACCGCCGACTGCATGAATAATCCCCGGCGCCGGGCCGCGGAGCGGGCCGCTGAGGAGACAATGCCATGGTGATCGCCGTCTATCCCGGCACCTTTGACCCGCTGACGCGCGGCCACGAGGATCTCGTGCGGCGTGCGGCGGGGCTCTTCTCCAAGCTGGTGGTCGGCGTGGCGGACAGTCGCGCCAAGAAGCCGTTCTTCGTGCTCGATGAGCGCATCGCCATCGCCCGCGAAGTCCTCTCGCATTATCCGAACGTCGAAGTAGCGGGCTTCCGGGGTCTGCTGAAGGACTTCGTCCGCGAGCAGCAGGCGCGGGTCATCGTGCGAGGCCTGCGTGCCGTCAGCGACTTCGAGTACGAATTCCAGATGGCAGGCATGAACCGCTACCTGCTGCCTGACGTCGAGACGATGTTCCTGACACCGTCGGACCAGTACCAGTTCATCTCGGGCACGATCGTGCGCGAGATCGCCACGCTCGGCGGCGATGTCAGCAAGTTCGTTTTCCCGTCGGTCGAGAAGTGGCTCAAGGTCAAGATCGAGCAGATGGGCGGCGCGGGCTCATCTGAGAGCTGATGCCGCCTTGACAGCAACAAGCGCGCGGGACCCGCGCATCGACGCCCTGCGCGGTGTCGCCCTCGCGGGCATTCTTCTGGTCAACATCCAGTCCTATCTCTACGGCGCAATCAATCCGATCGGCTTTCTCGAAACCGGGGCGAGCACCCTCGACCGCATTGCCCACTTCGTCACGGCTACCTTCGTCGCGGGAAAGTTCATGCCGCTGTTCGGCATGCTGTTCGGGGCGGGCTTCTCGCTGCTCTATGCGAAGCTGAAGACCACGGTAGCGGATCCGCGCGCGGCGTATCGCCGCCGCCTGCTCTTCCTGTTCGTGTTCGGCATCGGTCATGGCCTGCTGTTTTACTTTGCCGACATCACGCACGCCTACGCGCTGGCGGGCTTCATCCTGCTGCTGTACGCGGATCGGGACGTCGCCTTCATCGCGCGCGCGACCCTGGCATGGTGGGCCTTCGCCGCTGTCTGGACATTGCTGCTCATCGTGCCGTCGATCGGTGCACCGGCGAGCGCGCCCGTTGAATGGATCGAGGAAGCCCGCCTGAGTTTCGAGACGAGCGTGCGGCTGGGGTATCTGGATCAGTGGCCGCTGCGCGCGGGGCTCTTCGTATGGCAGGTGCAGGCCAACCTGCTTGCCCTGCCCGGTGTCGTCGCGCTGATGATGACGGGAGTGCTCGCGCACCGGTCCGGCTGGCTCGAGGATCTCGACACCCCGGCGTGGAGCCGGGCCGCCGCTCTGGGACTGGCTGTCGGCCTGCCCGCCGCGTTGGGCTATGGAATCTGGTCCGCCACCCACGTATCGCTGGAGGAGAACGTTCTGCCGCCCGCCTGGGTGCTGGTGCTGCAGTTCCTGGGGCCGGCGCTTTCGATCTTCTACGCGGTCGTGTTCCTCCGGCGTGCGCCTGACGTCGTCGTGACCTGGCTCGCGCCCGCCGGAAGAATGCCGCTCACCAACTATCTGCTGCAATCGGTGGCGATGGGAGCGTTGCTTTCCGGCTGGGGCCTCGCCCTCGGGATCAGCGCCGGTTATGCCGAAGTGAGCGCACTGGCACTCGGCGTGTTTGGGCTGCAGGTGGTGTTCAGTCGCTGGTGGCTGGCCCGCTATGCCCAGGGGCCGCTCGAAGCAGCATGGCGCGCCTGGACCTACCACGGCCTCAGGCGAGCAATGCCGACCTAACCGAAGCCGATCGTCAGGCTGGCGGCGTCGCCGCGTGCCAGGGTGCAGCCGGCGCCGCGCACGACGATCGCATTGACGCCGAACGTGATGCCGCCAGCGCGCGCGTTGTCGCGATAGATGGCGAGCGTGTCGCCGGGCTCGGTCGAAGGCTCACCGGTCGCAGGATCGACGTTCGGCACTGAGCAGCGCACGCAGGGCTTCACGACTTTGAGCTCGGCATCGCCCAGCGCGACCCGCTCGACATAGTCCTCTTCGAACGCATCGACACCGTTCAGCACGATGTTCGGGCGGAAGCGTTCGATGCCGACCTCGGCGATGCCGCGCTTGGCGAGCCGCGCGTTGAGATCGGCCAGCGAGGCGGTCGACGCGACCAGCAGCGCGAACGCATCGGCGAACTTGTAGGGCGCCGCCGTCGCTCCCGTGTAGCGCACGTTCGACAAGCGCCGTGCTTCGGGATCGAAGCGCATCAGGCGGCACGTTTGGCCGAGATAGCGCGACAACCACGCATCTGCGACTTCTCCCTGCGTAACGGCGGCCACCGTGTCGTTCCAGACCGTGACATTGACGACGTCGCCTTCGCTCGCGAAGGGAACTTCGAGCTGCAGCATGCCGGGGGCTCTGAGCCGGAGCGCGGTCGACGTCAGGCGCGTCTCGATCAGCGCCATCCGCGGCAGTTCGCGCTGGCTCAGAAATTCGCCGTCGGCATCGACGACGACCCACTCGCGGTCGCCTATGCCGTCGACCTCGAGACCGGTCGCGGCCAGCGTGGCGCGCTCGACCTCGATGCCGCGGCATCCCTTGACCGGGTACAGGAACAACTGTGCGATCGAGGCAGCCATCGTTGGACTCAGACGTTGAACAGGAAGTTGAGTACATCGCCGTCGCGCACGACGTACTCCCTGCCTTCCGCGCGCATCTTGCCGGCCTCCTTGGCGCCCTGTTCGCCCTTGTGGGCAACGAAGTCCTCGTAGGCGATGGTCTGCGCGCGGATGAAGCCCTTCTCAAAGTCGGTGTGGATCACCCCGGCCGCCTGCGGAGCCGTACTGCCAGCGGTGATGGTCCATGCGCGCACTTCCTTCGGACCGACGGTGAAATAGGTCTGCAGGCCCAGCAGGGTGTAGCCGGCGCGGATCAGCCGGTTCAGTCCCGGTTCGTGCATCCCCATGTCGGCCAGGAAGATCTCCTTGTCCTCGTCGGGCAGGTCCGCGATCTCGGCCTCGATCTTCGCGCATACCGCCACGACCGGCGCGCCTTCCTTCGCGGCGTACGCGCGCACACGTTCGAGCAGGGGATTGCCCTCGAAACCGTGCTCTTCGACGTTGGCGACGTACATCGTCGGCTTCGCCGTCAGCAGGAAGAGCGGGCGCAGCACGGCCTTCTCTTCTTCATAGAGGTCGACTGAACGTACCGGCCTTGCTTCGTTGAGCGCGGGCAGGATCTTCTCGAGCGCATCGACCAGCCGCTTTGCTTCCTTGTCGCCGCCGCTCTTGGCCACCTTGGTGTAGCGCGCAAGCTGCTTTTCAACCGTCTGCAGATCGGCGAGTGCCAGCTCGGTGTTGATGACCTCGATGTCGGAAATCGGATCGATCCTGCCGGCGACGTGGACGACATTCGGATCCTCGAAGCAGCGGACGATGTGCGCGATCGCGTCGCACTCGCGGATGTTGGCAAGGAACTGGTTGCCCAGGCCTTCGCCCTTGCTCGCGCCGGCAACGAGGCCGGCGATGTCGACGAACTCGACCGTGGCGGGCAGCACCTTCTGGGGCTTCGCGATCGCGGCGAGCGCCTGCAGACGCGCATCGGGCACTTCGACGATGCCGACATTGGGCTCGATCGTGCAGAACGGGTAGTTCTCGGCCGCGATGCCGGCCTTTGTCAGTGCGTTGAAGAGCGTCGACTTGCCGACATTGGGCAGGCCGACGATGCCGCATTTCAGGGCCATTGGGAGATGTCCGGTGCGCCGCGCGGGCGAAAGCGTGCAATTATCGCAAGCCTTGGAAGACTTTCCCAATGACCATGACCGTCGAACTGAGGGAAGTGACGAAGGACACCGTGTCCGCCGTATGCAAGCTCGACGCTGGGGACGGCGGCAAGCAGGTTGCGCCGAACGCCGTGTCGATTGCGCAGGCCTACTTTTCGCCGGAAGCGTGGTTCCGCGCCATCCACGCCGGTGACGAACTGGTCGGCTTCGTGATGCTCCACGACCACACTCTGGTCGAGGCGCCCGAGGAGCGTGAGTTCTTCCTTTGGCGCCTGATGATCGACCGTCGTTACCAGGGCAAGGGCTACGGCCATCATGCGGTCGAACGCCTGGTCGAACATGTACGCACCCGGCCTGCGGCCGAACGGCTGCTGGTGTCACACGTCAAGGATGCCGACCGTCTCGCCCGCTTCTACCAGTCGCTCGGCTTCCGCTATACGGGCAAGGAGGACGCGGGCGAGCTGGTCATGGCGCGGGACCTCGGTTGACCCCGCTGCGGGCCGACGCGGACTGGATCGCGACCGAGGCGGATCGGTCCGCGGCGTCCGAACTGCAGGCGTTCTACGAGGCGAATCCCGAGTACTACGAAGTTGCACATGGCCACGCGCCTGAACCCGATGCCGCGCAGCAGGGATTCGACTTCCGGCCGCCCGCCGACATGCCGTACACCGCGCTGACGACCTGGCTGATCCGCACGCGTGACTTAGGTCAGGTGATCGGCGAGGTCTCGGTGGCGACCGACCTCCTTGCGCCGGGCGTCACCCACCTCGGCTTCTTCATCGTTGAAACGTCGCGGCACGGCACGGGCTTCGCGGCCGAACTGCATGCGTCCTACGAGGCCTGGGCGCTCGGGCAGGGCGCACGCTGGCTGCGCCTCGGAGTGGTCGCAGCACACCAGCGCGCGCACCGCTTCTGGCTACGACAGGGCTACGTCGAGGTCTGCCAACGCCACGATTATGTGCTGGGCGATCTCAGTCATACGCTGCGGGTGATGGTGAAGCCGCTGGGGGACAACACGCTTGAGGCGTACTTCGCAGCGGTGCCGCGTGACCGACCCCTCAGCGTCGACCGGCGGCCCGAAGGCAACGATGCGCCCGGGCAGGGGACCGCGAGTGAAACGAACGTTCAGGCCGGTTCAGCCTAGAGCGGCTGCACCTTCGACGGATCTGGCGACTGCAGCCAGGCCATAGCCGCGTCCGCGAAGCGCTGTGCCTCGGCGACAGCCTGTTCCCACGCCCTGATGCGTGCGGCGTGATCGGTGCCGTAGCGGTAGAAATCATTGCGGTCCGGCAGCTTGCCCTTGGGCAGGCGCTCGAGCATCGCCCGCGAGGGCGCGATCAGCAGTACGTTGGACAGCCAATCGTGGCCGCGCGGACGGGCGCGCCAGGGCAGGTACTTGTCGAGCCATCCGGGTGTCACCCATGGCACGAAATGCGGGTAGAGCACCAGTCGCTCGAGATCCGCATAGGGCAGCAGCAGGTGATAGTCGATGAGGCCGCCGTCCCAGTAGTCGCCGGGTGGGGCCCCCGCGATGTCGCTTACCGGGTCGCACACGATCGGAATCGAGCCCGAAGCCAGCAGCGCATCTTCGGTGTTCGCCGCCGAAAGCGCGATGCGTTCGAGGCCGAAAGCGTCAAACGGTGTGCGGAACTGCGACGCGGTGCCGGCCGCGAAGACCACGCGCCGCAGGTGCGACGCGAGGTGGCGCCGCCCGGCCGCGTTGGCAAGAGCCGCCCGCGCAAACGCACCGCGACCGCGTGATTGCAGTCCCCTTTGCGCGCGCGCGGTGAGGACAGAGAGGGACGCGCCGGCGCGGATCCGGAGGCCGCCGTTGGCAAGAACGGAGCGGGCGAGCCCCCGGCAGACAGCGGCGACCTGCTTCGGCGTCGGGCTTTGACCATAGTTCTGCTCATGCACGTAGGCGTGCTGCAGCCGGTCCAGGGCGGCGAGCGGATCGGCCTGCGCCAGCGCCGCCATGCGCCACGCGCCAATGGATGCACCAACAAACTCGATCTGCGCCGCGGGCGGCAACCATTCGCCAAGCAGCAGGCGATCGAATGGCATCAGCACGAGGCCCTTCGGTCCGCCAGCGGCGGCCGGAATGCAGGCGATGTCAGCGGGTGCAAGGCCCTGCTGCGCGATGTGCCGGCGCGCGCGCTCACCGGCGCGTACTTCGATCCATGCTGTGGACATCGTCATGCTGCTGCGCTGGAAACCGCCGGGCGCTGCTGCGCCGGGACAGTCAGGACTCCTGCGGCGCCGCGCCTCCCTGCTTCGTGTGCAGCCTAAGCATGGCCGCCTCGAAGCGACCCTCGGCCAGCAGCTCGACGATCGACTCCGCGCGTTCCAGCGCTTCGTCGATGGCGGCCTGTTCTTCGCGACGCGGGGGATGTAATACGAAGTCGGCGACGTCCTGCTCGAGTTGCAGTGAGCGCGGGTGTCCGATGCCGATGCGCAGCCGCCAGAAGTCGGCCGTCGTCAGTTTCGCCTGCGTGTCCTTGAGACCGTTGTGGCCGGCGGTGCCGCCGCCACGCTTGAGCTTCACGGCGCCGGGCGGAAGATCCAGTTCATCGTGCACGACGAGGATTTCCGTCGGCAGGATCTTGTAGAACAGCGCGAGCGCGACGACGGCCTGGCCCGACCGGTTCATGTACGTCGTCGGCTTGAGCAGCCAGACGTCGTGGCCGCCAAGACGCAGCCGTGCCGCGTCACCGTGGAACTTGCGCTCGCTCGTGAAGCGGACACCTCCCCGGCGCGCGACGGCATCGACCAGCCAGTAGCCGGCGTTGTGGCGCGTGGCTTCGTACTCGGCTCCGATGTTGCCGAGTCCGACAATGAGGCGGATGCCCTTTGCGGGGTCGAGTTCGTCTGTCATTGCAGAAAAGAAAGAGCCCGCTGCCGTTCAGGCAGCGGGCTCGATTGTGCCGGACGTGCAGGCACGTCCGGTTGGCCTGGGAGGCCGGGGCGTTTACTTCTTCTTGTCGCCGCCCTTTTCCTTCTCTTCCTTGCCGCCCTTGGCCGGTGCGGCGCCTGGCGCCACCGGCGCCTTCTGCGCCGTAGCCGGCACATCGGCGGCCGCCACCGGCGCGGCGACTTCCTCCTCGGCCTGCTCGCCGTGCGTCGACACCGCCACGACGACCGGGTTTTCCTTGCCTTTGAGCACCGGCTTCACGCCCGTCGGCATCTTGAGGTCGAGCACGCGCACCGTCTGGTGAGCCTGCAGCCCGGAGAGATCGACTTCGATGAATTCCGGCAGGTCCTTGGGCAGACAGGCGACGTCGACTTCGGACATCACGTGGCTGATCAACCCACCGCCGACCTTGAACGCCGGGGATTCCTCCTGCCCGACGAAGTGCAGCGGAATGCGCATGTGGATCTTCTGGCTCTCCGTGACACGCTGGAAGTCGACGTGCAGCACCTGCGGCTTGTACGGATGCATCTGGAAATCGCGCAGCAGCACGCGCTCGGACTGGCCGTCGAGTTCCATGTCGAGGATCGACGCGTGGAACTTTTCCTTGCGCAGCGCGTGGAAGAGCGGGTTGTGCTCGACCTCGATCGCCTGCGCGGCTCCGGTGCCGCCGTACAGGACGCCAGGCACCTTGTTGGCATGGCGCAGGCGGCGGCTCGCACTCGTGCCTTGCGCATCTCGTTTGTTGGCAACGACTTTCATTTCACACTCCAGTTGTCGTCCGCGGACCGCGACCAGTCACAACAGACGGTTCCAAGGAAGGCGGGTGCCTGCCTCGTGCCGAACGCGGGGCGAGTGCCCTTGCGTTGCAGTTCCATCAAAAAATCGTCTGGCTCCGCCAGCGATTTTTTCCAGCTATTCCGCGCAAAAGTAGGGGTGCACTTTTGCGCGCCTATTCAATAAACAGCGAACTCACCGAGTCTTCGCGCGCGATGCGCGATATGGTCTCGCCCAGCAGGGCCGCGCAGGACAGCTGCCGGATCTTTGGGCACGCCGCCGCGGCCGGACCGAGCGGGATCGTGTCCGTGACGACCAGTTCATCGATGACCGAATTCGTGAGGCGGTCGACCGCCTTGCCGGACAGCACCGGGTGCGTCGCATACGCCATCACGCGCAGGGCGCCCTGGTCGCGCAGGGCCTGCGCGGCCTGGCACAGCGTGTTGGCCGTGTCGACCATGTCATCCATGATCACGCAGTTGCGTCCTTCGACTTCGCCGATGATGTGCATGACCTCGGACACATTGGCGCGCGGCCGCCGCTTGTCGATGATTGCGAGTTCTGCGTCCATGCGCTTGGCGAGCGCCCGTGCGCGCACGACGCCACCCACATCGGGGGAGACCACGACCAGGTTGTCGTAGTTGTGTTTCCAGAGGTCGCCGAGCAGGATAGGACTCGCGTAGATGTTGTCGACCGGGATGTCGAAGAAGCCCTGGATCTGGTCGGCGTGCAGGTCCATGACCAGCATGCGGCTGATGCCGACCACCTGCAGCATGTTGGCGACGACCTTGGCGCTGATCGCCACGCGCGCGCTGCGCGGCCGCCGGTCCTGCCGCGCGTAGCCGAAGTACGGAATCGCGGCAGTGATGCGTCCGGCCGAGGCGCGCTTCAGCGCGTCGGCCATGATCATGATCTCCATCAGGTTGTCGTTGGTCGGCGCGCACGTGGGCTGCAGGATGAAGACATCCTTGCCGCGCACGTTCTCGAACAGCTCGACCATCACTTCACCGTCGGAGAACCGCGACACCTGCGCCTTGCCGAGCGGTATGTTGATCTGTTGTGCCACGGCATGCGCGAGCTTCGGGTTCGCGTTGCCCGTGAACACCATCAGATTGTCGGGGACCATCAAGGCCATGACTCAGTCGCTCGCGACGCCAACCCGGCGGTTCCTGCTCGATGCCGGTCAGGGCGCCCGTTCGACCTCGGCGGGCGCACTGCAGAAAGCGGTCACCGGAACCGCGGCATCGACTCGGTGCCGCGCTGATTCCGGCGCTTTGATGAATGGCTGGGGAGGAAGGATTCGAACCCTCGAATGGCGGAATCAAAATCCGCTGCCTTAACCAGCTTGGCGACTCCCCAGCGCTGAAACCTGCACTGCACTTCTTTCGCGACCTGCACTGCGGCCGCGCCTGCTACTCCACGCACTGCCGGCTACCACGCCCGCAACGGGTGCTCCGTCAATCCGCGCACCGCCCAACCGATCCATCCGGACGGCAGGTCCGCGATGGCGGCGCGTGCCGTTGCTGCGTCGCGCGCAACCATGAAGACCGCTGAACCCGAGCCGGTCATCCGCGCCGGACCGAATTGAGCAAGATGCCCGACGACCCGATCGATCTCCGGAAACCTGCGCCGGGCGACCGTTTCGAGGTCGTTGGCACCAAAAAGCGTTCCGGAAAACGACTCCGCTACCGGGGAATCCACAGACTTCGTTCCCACGACCGCGTGATCGAGCCCGACCGCCGCAGAAAAGCTCGCCATTTTCGTGGCTTTGGTATTTCGTGTCAAACCGGGGTCTTCGAAGATTTCCTTAGTCGAAACATGAACTTGTGGCCAGATCAGCGCGTAGTGGGCGGCAGGCAAAGCGAGCGGGCTCAGACGTTCGCCGCGGCCCTCGGCAAAGGCGTTATGACCGCTCACGAAAAACGGCACATCGGCGCCCAGTTCCAGCGCCAGCGCCGCCAGTTGGGTGCGATCCAGCCCGGTGTTCCAGAGTCGGTTCAGTGCAAGCAGGGTGGTGGCAGCGTCCGACGAGCCGCCGCCGAGTCCGGCGCCGGCAGGGATGCGTTTCAGCACCTGTATGTCGGCGCCAAAGCGGGTGCCTGTGTGCTGTTGCAACAGGCGGGCGGCGCGCAACGCGAGGTCGTTGTCGGCTGCGCCGATGAGATCCCCCGTGCGCTGCAGCTTGCCGTCGCCCCGGCGCTCGACGTCGATCCAGTCCGCCAGATCGATCAGTGTAAATACCGTCTGCAGTTCGTGATAACCGTCGGCGCGGCGTCCCAGCACATGCAGGAATAGATTGATCTTCGCCGGAGCCGGCAGGGCAAGCGCGCGTTCCATCGTTTCAGCCCATCACCGCAGCGCTCTGAACTCGGGAGTCCAATGCTGGCGCGATCAACACGGCCTCACGGCGCGGGCTCATCGACAATCACGCGCACGCTGAGCGCCGGACCGGCACCGACGGCGGCACGCTCGAGCACCAGACGCCGTGGACGCTGCGTGACCGACGAGAATTCCGCGTAGCGGATCGTCCAGCCGTCCTGCACGATTTCGCTGATGCGTTCACCGTCGCGCTGTGTGGCCGCCGGGCGATCCGGTTTGGGTCGACCGTCGATCCAGTCAGCGAGACCCGCCACCGGCAGCCGCCAGCCCGTCAGGCCCTCGAGCAGCTGATCCGCGTCGGGGCCGCTCGCCGTCTGCAGCTGTGGTCCGGTCGCCGTGGCCCTTCCGGGCTCGATTTCGATCCGCGCGACCGTCGTGCCGACGGGCGTTGAGAGATCGATCGTCTGCCGTGCGCCGCGAACTTCGACGGTGAACAGACCGCTGACCGTTTCGCGCCGCTCCGCGCTGGCGGCAGTGGCCGCAAAGCGCCCCGAGTAAACGCGCTCGGGCGGCGCGGCAGGAGTCGCGCAGGCGCCCAGCCAGAGCGCGAGCGCCGCGATCCCGACCCGGTGCACCAGGCGCGGCATCACAGGCCGATGCGCAGGCGGGCAACCGTCGACTTCAGCAACTCGTTGCCCGGCTCTTTGGCGCGGACGTCACGGAGGAGCTGGCGCGCACGCGCCTGCTCGCCGCTCGCCCACAGCACCTCGGCCAGATGCACCGTTACTTCGGCGTCGGGCTTGGCGTTATAGGCCAGCTCGAGGTACTTGCGGGCCGCGGCGAGATCGCCCATACGAAAGTAGACCCAGCCGAGCGAATCGAGAATGTAGGGATCTTCCGGCGCGAGCTGGTGCGCCTTCTCGATCAACTGCAGCGACTCCGGCAGGCGAATGTTGCGATCCGCGAAGGTGTAGCCCAACGCGTTGTACGCATGGGCATAGTCGGGTCGCAGCTCGATGACCCTGCGCAGGTGCCGCTCCATGGCGTCGATGCGATCGAGCTTCTCGGCGGTCATGGCGGCGTCGTAGAGCAGGGGCACGTTATCCGGCGACTTCTCGAGCGCCTGTGTCAGCAGCTTGTAGGCCTCGTCGTAGCGGTGCATCTCGCGCAGCAACTGCCCCTCGGCGAGCAGCAGCTGCGTGCGCTCGTCGGCGGAGCCCGCCTGTACGCTGCGCAGCAGCTTGCGCGCCTCTTCCGTGCGCTTCATCTTGGTCAGCACGAGAGCCTCACGCACCCGCGCCTGCACGTATTCGTCACCGCCTTCGATCTTGCGCAGCCACTGCAGCGCCTCGGCGTACTGCTTCTCCTCCTCCGCGATCTGCGCGAGGTACAGATAGGCCTGGTCCGGATCACGCTCGCTGCTGTCCTGGCCTTCGACGAGCGCGAGATAGCGCTGCAGGTAGGTGCGGGCGTCGCTGTTGAGGTTGCCCTGGAGAGACAGCAAGGCGAGCGAGTAGACCAGGTCGGCGTTCTTCGGGTCGGCCTGCAGCAGCTGCTCGAACTGCGCGCGGGCCGGGCCGTACTTGCGGTCGGCAACCAGCAGCCGTGCGTAGGCGAGGCGCAGGTCAGCTGACGCGCCGGGCTGGGTCGCCCGCTGTTCCAGCATCGCCAATGCCGCCGGCCGATCCGTCGTCTGCAGGAGCTGCGCGGTCGCGAGGATGGCGCGCTCATAGTCCGGCCTCAGCGCAACCGCCGCTTTCGCTTCGTCGATGGCGCGGGCCGCCAGGCCAGCTGCCTGTGCGCCGCCGGCCAGCACCAGCCTGACATCGGCGTCATCGAGGTACGGCTGCGCCAGGCGCTCGAGCAGGGTGAACGCGCCCTTGCGGTCGGAAACACGTGCCAGATTGCGCTGGATGCGTGCCAGCTCTGCTGCCGGCGAAGCCGCGGCCTTGACCTCGGCGGCGAGCAGGGGATACGCCTCGTCGAAACGGCCGCTGCTCGCATACAGCAGCGCGAGCGCCTGCCCGGCGTCGCGCGACTCCGGTGCGAGCTGGCGCCACAGTTCCGCCGCTTCGACACTTTGCGAGATGGCGCGGCCCTGGACGGCCAGTTCCGTGGCGCGGCGCGCGAGTCGCGGATCCCGGGTTTCGCGCGCGAGCTTCAGGTAGATGGAGTAAGCGGCCCCGAGTTCTCCTTTCTGCGCGGCGAGTTCAGCTGCCATCAACTGATACATCAGCGCGCCGGTGATCGGCACCTCGGGAATCACGTCGGTGCCCGGCCGGGCCGGAGCATCGGGCGCTGCAGAAG
>DAOMFI010000053.1:0-19318 GCA_035429725.1 Burkholderiaceae bacterium
GCGGTGATGCCAGCGGCAGCGCACGACCGAGCCGTTTGAAAACTTGAGATCGTCGCGTTTTCAGAGGTCGGTTTGCCCTTCCGTCGGCCGCGTTCGTCGATCCTGTGTCTTTCCATAGCGTAGAGTCTTCGTGAGCGAGTGAAGCGCGCACGCTTCCACACAGCCTCGACCGCGCACTGCCCCAGCGGCAATAGGTCAGCCCGACCCGATAACTCCTGCCCGCGCCCTTCCGAGCAGCACTTCCCTCATGTCGCCTTTGGCTTGCCCGGTCACAACGAAAAGGTAAGCGGTCAAGAACAGGCTGCCGCCGAACACGGCAAGCACGCCAAGCAGCAACCCCGCGCTCGAGAATCGGTGCCGCCACGCAACCCAAAGCGCGGAGAGCAGCAGCAGGAACATGAAGTCAAGGTTGAACTGACCCGGCCAGCCCATGGCCGCCATGTCGCCGAAGAAGACTCTGAGAAGACCCGTGCCATGGTTCGCGATGACGATGGCCGTATAGCCAGCGAGAATCACCCACAGCGCGATCAGCAAGGCACGAAATGCGGTCACGGGAGGCCCTTTCCGTTGTTCAGGAGTCAATGGTGTGAGGGGATCCGCCTTCAGGCAATTCTCTGGTCAAGCCGCCAAGTCGGAAGTCGACCGACTGCCGCCGACTCATTTAGCAAAGTTTGACTGATGAGGACCCCTTTTTACGTCCGCGCCGAAGACGATTCGGCCATCGGGCCGCCGTGGCAGTTCCTGGCCGCGTCCTGCTGACGCGAGTGCAGATCGAGCCACAGCCATGTGGCCGGCCTCGAGCAACGAAGGCGGCGACCCCGCATTGAACAGTGCGTAACCTCAGAAAGGCGCCTTGGCAACCTTGAACTTTCCCGAGACATCACCGGACAGGCTGATGTCGTCCGGATGCAGGACCATGACCGGCGAGCCGGACGCGAGCTTGAACTTTGCGAGGTCCACCCAGATGACGTTCGGACTGGTGGTCAGTTCAAAGAAGTAACGCTTGTTCGTCAGGTCGGTCACGGTACGGTATTCGGTGTTGTAGATGCCGAAGCCCTTGTAGGGCGCGCCGAATGGAACCGAGACGTTGCGGGCAATCGCCAGCACGCCTGCCACTGCTTCGCGCCCGGTCTTGGGCTCCGGCAGCATCGACGAGTAGTAGGCGGCACGCTGAAAGCGGTCGGTAGCCTTGACGTTGCCAGGCAACGGCGTGTCGCTGCTGGGCTTGGAAAAGTCCATCTTCTTCAGCAAGGCCAACTGCTCGTCATAAGGCGGGTCATTCGTCATCAGCTTGAATTCACGGCCGTGGTGTATGACGCGCTTGCCGCCGATGTATTCGATGATGGCGGAATCGCCGCTCGCATCCTCGATGGCAAGATGGACCGTGGTCTTGGTTCCGCGGGCTTCGGTCATCACGATCTGCACCTTCTCCAGCAAGGCGAGTGCCTCCGTGACCGTCGCCGCGTTGTCGAGCAGGTACTGCGCCCAAAGACCGGCATGGACGCCTGGCTTGCTGGCATCGCGCGGTCCAAAGTCGGTTGCGTTGAGGAACAGCATATGGGCGCCGAGGCCGCGTTCGTTAAGACCATCGGCGGTACCGACGCCGTAGATCGTTGTAACGAGACTTCCATACTTGGCTGTCCAGGAAAGCGCGTTTTCCTTGACCACCACGTCTGGCCCCAGGCGCCCGCCATTTCGCTTGACGCCACGCGGGAAGACGGTGAGAACGGGCTCCGTCGACTCCGGCCAGTCCATCGTTCGACCGACCACGACTGCAAGTTTGTTGTCATTCCACAAGATGCGCGAGCAAGCATCTGCAACTTCGATCGGACCGAGCGCGAGAACCATTGCTGCCACTGCACCACACGTTGCATGACCGATCGTCGTTCGACGCATCATGAGATTCCTGTTTTCGGAGTAAAGGCCGTTGACGAAATATCGCGAAGCGCTGTCCCGCTCCGCATGGGTGCGCAGAGGACCGCATTCAGGCTAACTGTACCCTGCAGCGCATGGCGGCCTTGGACGTCTCTTTTCAGAACACCAGTTCTGGCCATCCAGCAGCGCCACTCACCCTGGACGAGGCGTGCTAGTTGGCGACCATGCACTCGGGATAAGTCACGCCGCGCACCGTGAGCGTGGCACGCTGCCCTTTGAACCAGACGTAGGTCCTTGCGTCATCGACCGCCTCGTACCGCGATCCTGAGGCGGTGATCGTCTCGTACAACTCGAAGCGTTCGCCTCCGACGGTGAGTTGCAGGAATTCCCGCTGCCCGCTCCGACCGACGCCTACGCTCGCCTTTCGATCGCCACATACCAGCGGCGAGCTGAACGCCACGGGCTCATAGGGCTTCAGGATCAACGTACCGACTTCAATGGGGCCGGGCTGCACCCTCACTTCGACCGGATCGCTGAGCCAGTGGGTCCTGCCTTTCAGGGCGATGGCACCGCGCACGAGGTAGCTCGCTCCACCTTCGAACGCTGCGCGCTGTACCCGCAGTTCGAATGGCAGCGGAATCTGTCGGCCCGCGAGGGGAAGACGCTGTTCGGCGATGACACGGCCATCCTCGGCCAAAGTAAGTTCCACGATGGCGACGCTTTCGGCCGTCAGGGCAATGCGCTCTCGGGACGCCAGCTCTCCGCGAATCAAGACCGGACCGCTGGCTGCACATCCCGCGAGGACAAGTGTGATGGCCTGGACTACCACCAGGCTGACGAGCGAAAACAGTCGCCCCGGATTGCCATTCTTCACGATGGAGTTGGCCGCAGCGTGAATGCATTGAGGCGATTCTGCAGCTGCCGGTGAACTTCCGCTAGCCGCTGTACATCTCCCGGCGAACCGGCCGGTTGGAGTGCCGGATGCGGATCGCAAGCCAGTGACTCAACAGTGTCGGCGGTCTGCAGGCGGCCAGATGTCCTCAGGTCTAGCTGCAAACGATATGCAGGCAGCTCTGCACTAAGGCGTCCGTCGGCCCGCCTGCTGCAGGATCCACTCCGGTACATCCGCCGCCGAGCGCACCGGTACGTTGCCGGAGAACAGCACGTTGACTGGCGCCGGTGGAATCGCCGGGTTAGTGCACAGCGTCGGCCCGAAGAACTCGACCGGGTTGAGGAAATAGTTGCCCGTGTACACGAGATCGCCGACGGGCAGGCAGCCGCCGATGTCGCTGCCATACGGCAGCACGCCCGTGAGCACACAAAGTTCGGCGGCGAGCGATGAGCCGGTGAGACAGGGTCCGAAGTCGACGGTGCCGACCGGGTTGGCCACCGAAACATTGCGGTCGAGGGTGATGAAGCGCGCGCCGCCATCGGTGTAGTAGATGTTGCTCCCGGCCGCCGGCCTTTTGTCCTGCGCGACGTTGAGCTGAATGAGCAAGCCGTTGTTCTGGTCCGGGCCCTGCATGCCGTTGGCGTAGATGGCTCCGCCGTCCCAGAGCTTCTCGAGAAAGCTTTCGAAGCGGTTGCTGACGATGCGGTTGTTGCGGGCGGCCGTGGGCGAGGTGTGCGAACCCCAGTAGGCCGGTGTGGCCTTCGGCAGCCCTGGGAAGCCGGACTGGTCATACAGCCCCCAGCCCCAGCCGATGGCGATCGCGCTCCACGGAACGTGCCGGATGGTGTTGTGGCTGATCAGCGTGTCCTGGGCAAAGCCCACGAAGATGGCGGCGCTGTCGTAGTAGTCCTGGCCGGTGAATGCAATGTCGTTGTCCTCAACGAGCGTGCCGCGCACTTCGAAGCCTGGTTGCGGACGCGCGTCCTCGACGCTAACGCCGCCGAGCTGGATGGCGGCCGAGGCGATCTCCGAAAACGTGTTCTGCCTGATGCGCACGTCGCGCGTGCCGGCGGCGACCCAGAGTGCCACGGCGCCGAGATGGCGAAAGGTGTTGCCCTCGAACTTGATGTCGCTCGCGTGGCGCACCACGATGTTGCCGGGCGTGGGGTAGACGGTCTTCTGGTGGCCAATCGGCGCGGGGCCGTAGCCGTCGCCCTGAAGCAGGACTCCGCTCTGGTCGGCCACGTAGCCGCTGCTGCCGTTCGGGCCGGTCCATCCGGCATGCGCGAACACCAGGCCTTCGAAGCTGATCCCGGTGACAGGCGCCTGCGGTGTTCCGCTCACGCTGACCAGCGTCTCGAGCACGGGCAGCACACCGTCGGTTGGCACGCTGGCCTGCGGGTTCCTGTAGCTCAACGTGCGCGCATACGGGTCGAAGTACCACATGTTCGGCTCCGTCATGAATTCGGGAGCGTTTTCCAGCCAGCTCAGCAGCTGGAAGTTCCAGGGCACAGGAAAGCTGTTGGCGTTACCCCAGCAGGGCTGCTGCATCACCAGCGTGTCGTTGGCGTAGGTCGCGACAGGACAGCGCATCATCTTCCACTGGGTGAGGGAGACGGCCTCGACGAGTTCGGGATGCGTGAGCGCGGGACCGAAATAGCCGCCGCTGACGCGGATGTAGAGGGGATTGACCGGCCCGCCGGGGTTGGAGCGCGCACGCACCCCGCGTGCGCCGTGAACGTAGAACTGGCGTGGCAGCAGTCCCGCCGGCAGTCCCTGGACCGTCGCGACGCAGTCCGCGCCGTTGCAGTTGAAGGCCACCGGCACGCCGCCGGAGATCACTGCAGGGGCGGCACTTCCCGGCGCGGTGCGGTAGATAACGCGGTGCTCCGCGGTGCCGGAATCCTCCGTGCTGAGCGCGAACGTGCGGGTGAGCCGGTAGGTGCCAGGTTGAAGATTGACCGCGAGCGTGCACTGGCCGCGCTGCGGGTGCGCACGCACGGCCACCTGGGCACGCTCGAGCGTCCGGAAGGGAGCTTCGGCGGAACCCGTGCCGGTGTCGTCGCTGCCAGCCGGCGCGATCCAGAGCGACTGCACACAGGCCTGCGCGGGTGGCGTGGGAATTGGCGCGGGAGGGGCACTGTCGACGGCGGTGTCACCCGAGGAGCAGCCGGACAGTGCTGCGGCAAGGGCGAGGCAGGCAGGAAGAAAGCGCATCTGGTTCATGCAAGCGGATTTTCTTGAAGCGTTCGGGTCAGCGGACGCGGGCTGCATGCCGGTGCGTGACAGCCGCGATGGCGTCGAAGATACGCAGCGCTGAGCAGGGTGATCCGTCGTTTTGGACGGTGAAACAGGGTCGCAACAGTTTCGAACTCGCCCGCGCTTCCAGGCACTTTCGGCAGACGCCACGGCCCGCATTGACGAGTTGACCTGCTGCCAGACCCGTGTTGTTGCCGCCGAGGACGACTGATTTCAGGCGATGCACAACCGCCCGAGCAGCGACGGCTTCAGGAGGCTTGGACGGTGAACCGTGCCTTCTCCACCTCGAAGGCGCCGACGCCTCGCGTTCTCAAGGTGAGTGACTTCGGTCGGACTCTCGCTGTCCGGCCGAAGACTGGCATGCAAATCACACGAAACCGGCACGCTCGAACGCGTCCGACTCCGACCAGCGCGCACCTTCCTGCATGAGCGCCGCCAGGCGCTGCTCTCCGAGGCGCGCGTCCAGCGCAGGCAGCAAAGCGGCGCGGATGCGCCGCTCCGGCGGGTGCAGATGGTGCCCGCCCTCCGCGTAGGTCCGGTCGGCGCAGCCGAGCACGCCGGCGGCGAGTTCCGCCTGTCCGCGTCGCTCGGCCAGCAGCGCGACTGACAGCAGCAGCACAAAGGCGGTGCCGAGTCCTCGCATCAGCAGCGCGCGGCCGTCGCGGATCGCCGCCTCGGCTTCGTCCAGCTGGCCGCGCTCCAGCAGGGCCGGCACCATATTCCCGTACGCATGCACTGCCGTCGCCGGCCGCCCGATGGCCGCCGCGGTGCGGATGGCTTCGCGGCACAGCGCGATTGCGACATCGTGATGGCCCAGCACGAACTCGGTGTCTGCGAGGTTGCTGAGCGCCGGGATCGCGCCGAGCGCACCGGCCTGCCGCGCCAGTGCAACATGGGCGAGGCCGGCTTCGCGGCAGGCCTCGAAGCGGCCGCCGAGGTCGTGGAACCACTCGAGTGCAAGCTGTCGGCGCGCGCGCTGGCGCGGTGACCAGGCCGGATCCTCGATGCGCTCGGCCTCCGCCAGCAGCGCCGCGGCCTGGCTCTCGTCGATGACCTCGCGCGGCGCGCCGCCCAGTCCGCACAGCGCCTTGTAAAGTCCGACGCGGTCATCGAGTGTGCGGTAAAGCTCGAGCGCGCGCCACGCACTGTCGCGCCATTCGACAGGACTCAACAGCCGGATGCGCGCCATGGCCTGGTATGCAAGACGAAAGCGCGCCTCGAGCGGCGCGGGCACCGATGCGTCGAGCCAGTTGCGCGCCGTCTGGTAGTGCCCGATCGCATCGCCGAAGGGATCGAGCTCGACCCACAACGCATTGCTCGCGGCGAGCAGCGCCAGGGCGATGGGCCGCGCAGCGGGAGTTGACATCGCCCAGCGCAGGGCCGCGCGCAGGTTGTCCATTTCGGGCTCGATCGCCTGCACCAGCACATCGAAGCGCGGCGCGTGCGCGATGGCCGCATCGAAGTCCTCGACCAGCGCCTGCATCGCCTCGGCATGGCGGCGCTCGATGGCTTCGACCTCACCGGATGCCTCCAGCTGTTCAAGCGCATAGACGCGCGCCGACTCCAGCAGGTGATAGCGCGGCACCCCCTCGCCCTCGGCCACGACGAGCGAACGCTCCACCAGTGTGCCGAGGCGATCGATCATCGACCAGGGATCAGAGTCCGCGTCGACGACGACGCGCTGCGCCAGCGACAGCGAGAAGCCGCTGACGAACACCCCGAGCCGCCGGAACAGCACCTGCTCATCGAGTTCCAGCAGGGAGTGGCTCCACTCGAGCGTGGCGCGCAGCGTCTGCTGTCGCGCCGGCGCTTCGCGCGCACCGGCGGTGAGTACGCGCAGTCGCTCATCCAGCCGGTCGCGCAGTCCGGTCAGGCCCAGCAGAGGCAGACGCGCCGCCGCCAGTTCAATCGCAAGCGGAATGCCATCGAGCCGGCGGCAGATTTCGACGGCAGTCGCGAGCGTCTCCGCCTTCAGTTCGAAGCCACGCTGCGCGGACCGGGCGCGCGCAACGAAAAGCTGAAGCGCGCCATATCGTTCCACGTGCGCGAGGCTGACGGGGTCCGTTGCCGGCGGCAGCGCCAGTGGCGCGAGTCGCATCACCTGCTCGCCGGCCACGCGCAGCGGCGCCTGCGAGGTGGCCAGCAGATGGACGCGCGGTGCGCGCCGCAGGATCGTGTCCACCAGCGCCGCGACCTCGTCCAGCACGTGCTCGCAATTGTCGAGCAGCACGAGGAGCGACTGCTCGCGCAGCGCACCAGCGATGGTCGACGCCGCCGACTGACCTGGCGGCAATTCGATGCCAAGCGCGGAGGCGACGGCCGCCGAAACGCGCGCCCGATCGGTCACCGCTGCCAGATCGACCAGGCGCACACCGTCGGCGTGACGCGACAGCTCGGCCTGAGCCACCGCCAGCGCGAGTCGCGTCTTGCCGATGCCGCCCGGACCGGTCAGGGTCACGAGCGCGTGCGTGGCCAGCACGGCACGCACTTCGGCAAGGTCCACCTCACGGCCGATCAGCAGCGGCAGGTTCGCCGGGAGCGCGGTTCTCGGCGCAGGCAACGACACCGTCGCCTCGCGTGCCGGACGCGCGGCGGTCGCATTGGGGCGATCGTCGTCCAGATCGGCGACAAACTGATATCCCCGACCGGGGACCGTGGCAATGGCTTCGGGGCCGAGCAGCTTGCGCAGCGACGACACCTGCACCTGCAGGTTGTTCTCTTCGACGACGAGGCCGGGCCAGACCAGATCCAGCAACTGGTCCTTGCTGACGATCCGGTCGCGCTGCCGCACCAGCACCAACAGGACGTCGATCGCGCGCGCGCCGAGCCGGGCCGGTGTGCCATCCACCCGCAGCACCCGGCGCACCGGGTCAAGCTGAAAGCGGCCGAAACGGAAGATGCCGTCTGCGGAGTCCACGAGGGGCAAGCAGCTGGGTCGAGGCCCCGAGCTTACTGCGCGGCCACGCTTTCAAGACGTTTCAGGCTGCACCAAGGACCTGAAGCGCCGTTCCGACAATGATGCGGCCTCCAGCACCTGAACCCTACGGAGGCCACGATGAACTGCCCTGTCCCTTTCCCGCTGCAACGGTCGCCGCTCGTACGCGGCGCCGGCGTCGTGGCGGCGCTACTGGCGTCGTCCGGCGCCATCGGAGCGATCGATGCGATGGCGCTGCACTACTCGCGACAGCAGCAGGTGTCGTCGCTGGCACGGACCGGCGATCCGCTCCGCTGCGGAGTCCCGCGCGCCACGCCCGCCGCACGGGCAGCCTCTTGATCGCACGCTGCCCCACTCTTTCAAGTTACCCTCACCTCACGCAAGGAGATACCGATGCTTCAAGACCAACGCGGACTGGCCGTTTCCACGAACAGTGCCGCTGCGCTCGCTCACTTCGAGACTGCCCTCGCCCAGTTCCATGCCTACCGTGGCGATCCGATCGCCACCATCGATGCCGCCCTCGCCGAGGACGAGGCGTTCGTGCTTGGCCACCTGTTCAGGGCGTTCGTCCTCGCCACGACGGCCGAGGGCCGCCATCTGCCGGCGGCCCAGGCCGCGGTAGCCCGCGCCGCCTCATACTTCGGCCGCGCCAATCCGCGCGAGCGTGCCCTCATCGTCGCCGGTCGCCAGCTCGTCAACGGCCAGTGGCATGCCGCCTGCCGGAGCTTCGACGCGGTCCTGCGTGAATGGCCGCGCGACGCGCTGGCGCTGCAGACGGCCCACCTGTTCGACTTCCTGCGCGGCGACGCCCTCAATCTGCGCAATCGCGTCTCGCGCGTGCTGCCGGCCTGGGACAGTTCGTTACCGGGCTACTCGTACGTGCTCGGCATGCACGCCTTCGGTCTGGAGGAGTGCAACCAGTACGCCGAAGCGGAGGCGGCCGGTCGTCGCGCGCTGGACCTGCTGCCGACCGATGGCTGGGCAGTGCACGCCGTGGCGCACGTGATGGAAATGCAGGGGCGCATCGACGACGGCATCGCCTGGCTGACGACGCGGGAGGCCGACTGGGCGAGCAGCGACAATGCTTTCGCCCCGCACAACTGGTGGCACCTCGCGCTCTTCTACATGGACCGCGGCGAGTTTGATGCGGCGCTGGAACTGTACGACCGCAAGCTCGATGGGCCGCAGGCCGACGCGGTGCTCGTGCTGATCGACTGCAGCGCCTTGCTGTGGCGTCTGCATCTAGAAGGCGTGAACGTAGGCGATCGATTCGAACGGGTGGCCGATCGCTGGCACGGCAAGGCTGGCGAGGAGCGCGGGTACTACGCCTTCAATGACCTGCACGCCATGATGAGCTTCGCCGCCACACGCCGCACGGCCGACTGCGATCGCATCCTGGCAGAGCTGCGCACCACGGCCGCCAGCGGCTCGGGCGACAACCCCGCGATGTCGCGCGAGGTTGGACTGCCGTTGGCGGAGGGCCTGCTCGCCTACACGCAGGGACGACCAGCCCAAGCGATCGACCGCATCGATCCGGTGCGGGACATCGCGCACCGCTTCGGCGGCAGTCACGCGCAACGTGACCTGCTGACGCTGACTCTGATCACCGCCGCGATCCGCTGCGGCGACAGCGCGCGCGCCCGCCACCTGCTGGCCGAGCGGCTGGTGCATAAGCCGACCGCGTGGAGCGCGCGGCTGGCCGCACGCATCGATCGGGCGCAGCAGGCGGCCGCCTAACAACCGGACCGTCACGATGCGGACGGCCACCGGTCGTCCGCATGACCGCCCTGATCATGCGTTACGGCGCGCTCCGGTCTAAAGTGCGCATCACGTGCAACCGGCCGCGTTAGCGGGCCAACGACCAACTTCAGGGAGTGCAGCATGAATCGACGCCTGTTCACGACGGCCGCAGTACTCGGTCTCCTTGCCGCGACGCCCGGATGGGCGCGCGTCGGCGGCGGCGGTGTCGGTCCACGACCCGGCATCCGCAATCCGGGCGGTGGAGGCGGCCAGCCTGTGGAGGTGTTCACGGTGGTGTCGGTCGACACTTCCGGGCGCACGTTGCAGCTGAAGGCGGCGGATGGTTCGACGGCGAGTGTGAAGGTGCCCGACGGCGTCTATGACCTGTCGACGCTGAACGCCGGTGACCGGATCCAGGTGAACTTCTACGTGCCGGACTCGATGAATCCGGGATTGCGCGCCGCCGGCATCTGGCCGGTGAACTAGTACTCGGGGGGTCCGCCGGCACGCCGACGGACTCCGGCTGACTCCGGGTGACTCCGGACGATCAAAACTCGCAGCGCTTGCCCGAGTCGGCGCGGCTTCCTGCCGCCTGCGCCGCTGACTCGAGGTTTTCTCGACGCTTTATCGAATCTGTGACGACGCTGGCACGACGCTAGGGCGGCGTGGGCCCGCCGCGGCCAGCGCCTCAGACTGCATCGGCTCGCCCCGGCCTGGCACCGCATTCCAAGGCGCGCATAGACGATCAAGTTGGAGTAAATACTGATCAGTCTATGTTTCAATCAATCGATTGACCCGTGCTATGCTGCGCCGCATGAAACGCGACCCCCACCCCGCCACGACCAGCGCAGACAGCCTCCGCGCCAATCTACCTGCACGCGACCCCGAGCGCGGCAGCGAGCGCACGCGGCTCCGAAGTTCTCTTCCCAACGCGCGCAGCGCGGAAGGCGGCCTGGTAACTGCGCGCGAGCAACTGATCGCTCAGGCCACGCGCATCTTCGCGACCAAGGGCTATGCGGCAGCGACGACCCGCGAGATCTGCGATGCCGCGGGCGTCAACATTTCATCGATCCACTACTACTTCGGGGACAAGGAGGGTCTGTACCGCGCGGCGCTGCTGCAGCCGATCCGGGAGATGGTGGCCGCCTTCGATCAATTCGATGACCCGGCGCTCGACCTGGAAGCCTCCCTGCGCATGTTCCTCGCGCCCTTTCTTGCGCCGCTGGCCGCTGCGAAGGCCCCGGGCGACGCCGATGTCATGCGCCTGCACTTGCGCGAGATGGTCGAGCCCTCGGACGTGTTTCGCGAGATCACGCTGCAGTCGATCGTCCCGGCGCACAACGCGCTGGCCGGCGTGCTGGCGCGCCACGCCGGCCTGGCCGCACCGGACGCGGGCATCCGCCAGCTGGCGTTTGCGATCGTCGCGATGGCACACGACTACTGCATGTCACGCGAATTCATCAAGCTGCTCGCGCCGGAAGTGCTCGATCGGCCGCGGGCGATGGAGCAGATTCTCGATCGGCTGGTCGGATACAGCCGTGCACTGCTCGACTACGAGATCCGGCAACGCACGGCGGCACAGGAGTCGTGACATGACACAGCTACCCGCACCCGGCGGCCCTGACCGCACTGCACGCAGCGCATCTGGCCGACGGACGATCGGGCTGGCGGCCAGGGCCACGGGCCTGCTCGCCGCAACCCTGCTCGTCGCCGCGTGCGGCAACAACGCCGACGACTCGCCCGCCAAGGCCGCTGCCAAGGCAGCCGCCCGCCCCGCGCTGACGGTCGCGCTCGTCACACCGCAGACCGCCGAATGGCCGCAGACGCTGGCCGCCAACGGCAACATCGTCGCGTGGCAGGAAGCCGTGATCGGCGCCGAGCTGTCCGGGCTGCGCGTGACGGAAGTGCTGGTCAACGTCGGCGATGCCGTGAAGCGCGGCCAGCCGCTCGCGAAGCTCGCGACCGACGCGATCCTGGCCGACCTCGCGCAGGCACGCGCTTCGGTGACCGAGGCCGAGGCCGCACTCGCCGAGGCGAAGGCCAACGCGGATCGTTCCAAGCAGTTGCAGTCGCAGGGTTTCATCAGCCCGCAGGCGACGATCCAGGTCCTGACCGCGGAGCAGACGACGGCGGCGCGTCTGGCGGCCGCGCGCGCACGCGTGCAGGCCGAAGAAGTGCGGCTGGCGCAGGCGCGCATCCTTGCGCCTGACGACGGCGTGATTTCCGCCCGCAATGCGACCGTCGGCTCGCTGACGCAGCCGAACCAGGAGCTTTTCCGTCTGATCCGTGGCGGCCGCCTCGAGTGGCGGGCGGAGGTCACGGGCACCGAGCTCACAAAACTTGCACCCGGCGTACGCGCAACCCTGACCACGGCGAGCGGCGTCAAGGTCGAAGGCATCGTGCGCGCGGTCGCGCCGTCAGTCGATCCGGCAACACGCAACGGCATCGTGTACGTCGATCTCCCGGCCAGCGGTGCCGTACGCGCTGGGACGTTTGCCCGCGGCGAGTTCGAGCTCGGTCGCGGCGGCGCGCTGACTCTGCCGCAGAGCGCCGTGGTCCTGCGCGACGGGTTCACATACGTGTTCCTGGTCGGCGCCGACAACAAGGTCGTTCAGTCCAAGGTCGAAGTCGGACGGCGACTCGGTGACCGTATCGAGGTCGTTGCCGGACTGCCGCCGTCCGTGCGCGTGGTCGAGACCGGCGGCGGGTTCCTGGCCGACGGCGACACGGTCCGCGTCGTCGAAGCGGCTGCAGCGCCGGTCAAGTCGGCCCAGAAGTAGAGACGACGATGGCCATCAACGTCTCTTCGTGGTCGATCCGCAATCCGATCCCGGCGATCCTGCTGTTCGTGATGCTCACGCTGATCGGCATTGCCGGTTTCAAGGCGATGAAGATCCAGCAGTTCCCGGACATCGATCTACCGACCGTGACCGTCGTCGCATCGCTGCCCGGCGCTGCGCCGGCGCAGATGGAAACCGAAGTTGCGCGCAAGATCGAGAACTCGATCGCGACGCTGCAGGGCATCAAGCACATCTACACCAAGGTGCAGGACGGCACCGCCACGATCACAGTCGAGTTCCGGCTCGAGAAGCCGACGCAGGAAGCGGTCGACGATGTGCGCGACGCCGTGACTCGCATCCGTTCCGACCTGCCGGGCGACCTGCGCGACCCGATCATCTCGAAGGTCAATCTTTCTGGCGCACCGATCCTCACCTACACGGTCGCGTCCGACCGCCTCGACGACGAAGCGCTTTCATGGTTCGTCGACAACACGGTCACCAAGAGCATGCTCGCGGTGCGCGGTGTCGGCGCGGTGGCACGCGTCGGCGGGGTCGATCGAGAGATCCGGGTCGAGCTCGACCCGGCGCGGCTGATGGCGCTCAACGCCTCGGCCGCAGACATCTCGCGCCAGCTGCGGCAGATCCAGCAGGAAGCGTCGGGCGGACGCGCCGACATCGGCGGCGTCGAACAGTCGGTGCGCACGATCGGCACGGTGTCATCGGCCTACGAACTTGCGGCCATGGACATCGCCCTGTCGGACGGCCGCCGCATCCGTCTCGACCAGGTGGCCACCGTGAGCGACACCGTGGCGGAGCAGCGCTCGGCCGCGCTGCTCAACGGCCGGCCGGTGGTGGGCTTCGAGATCACGCGCTCGCGCGGCGCCGGCGAGATCGACGTCGCCGACGGCGTGCGCGCCCAGCTGGCCAAGTTGCAGGCCGAGCACCCACACATTCGCATCACCGAGGCGTTCAACTTCGTCGACCCGGTGCAGGAGAACTTCGACGGTTCGATGTGGCTGCTGATCGAGGGCGCGCTGCTCGCGGTTCTCGTCGTGTGGCTCTTCCTGCGCGACTGGCGCGCGACGCTGGTGTCGGCAGCGGCGCTGCCGCTGTCGATCCTGCCGACTTTCGGCGCCATGTACCTGATGGGCTTCTCGCTGAACGTCATCACGTTGCTCAGCCTTTCGCTCGTGGTCGGCATCCTCGTCGACGACGCGATCGTCGAGATCGAGAACATCGTGCGCCACATGCGCATGGGCAAGACGCCGTTCCAGGCGGCCATGGAAGCCGCCGATGAGATCGGTCTGGCGGTCATCGCGACCAGCTTCACGCTGATCGCCGTGTTCCTGCCGACTGCCTTCATGAGCGGCGTGCCGGGAAAATTCTTCGTCCAGTTCGGCTGGACGGCGGCGATCGCGGTGTTCTTTTCGCTGGTGGTCGCACGCATGCTGACGCCGATGATGGCCGCCTACATCCTGCACAAGCCGGCCAGGGAGCACGGCGAGCCCCGCTGGCTGCAGGTCTACCTGCGCTGGGCGCAGTGGTGCCTGAAGCATCGCGTGGCCACGGTGCTCGGCGCCGCGTTCTTCTTCTTCGGTTCGTTCGCACTGGTGCCGCTGCTGCCGACGGGATTCATTCCGCCCGATGACCTGTCGCAGACGCAGGTCTACATCACGCTGCCTCCCGGCAGCACATTCAAGCAGACGCTGGCCGCGGCCGAGCAGGCACGCGCGATCGTCGAGAAGAACCCGCATGTGAAGCTGGTCTACACCGCGGTCGGCGGCGGCGCGGCGGGCTCCAACCCGTTCGAGCCGCGCGGCGCTGCCGAGGCACGCAAGGCCACGCTGACGATCAACATGACGCCGCGCGGCGAGCGGCGCGGCACCAGCAAGCAGGCCATCGAAGGCGAACTGCGCGCGGCGCTGACGCAGTTGCCCGGCGCCCGTATCACGGTCGGACTCGCCGGCGCGCAGGAAAAATACGTGCTGGTGCTGGCGGGTGAAAACGGCGCCGTGCTCGCGGAGCATGCCCGCAAGGTCGAGCGTGAACTGCGCACGATCCCCGGCATCGGCGGCGTGACGACCAGCGCGAGCCTGGTGCGGCCCGAACTGGTCGTGCGGCCTGACTTCGCGCGGGCGGCCGATCTCGGCGTGACGTCGGTGGCCATCGCCGACACGCTACGCGTGGCCACCGCCGGCGACTACGACCAGGGGCTCGCCAAGCTCAACCTCTCCCAGCGGCAGATCCCGATCGTCGTGAAGCTGCCGCCTGAGGCCCGCCAGGACCTGCGTCTGATCGAGCGCCTGCCGGTGCCCGGGAAACATGGCCCTGTGATGCTCGGCAACGTTGCGCAGCTGTCGATCGACGGCGGACCGGCAGAGATCGACCGTTACGACCGCCTGCGCAACATCAACTTCGAGATCGAGCTGAACGGCCAGCCGCTCGGCGAGGTCGAAAAGCAGGCGCTTGCGCTGCCGAGCCTGCAGCAGCTGCCGCCCGGCGTGATCCAGACCACGATCGGTGACGCCGAAGCGATGAATGAACTCTTCGCGAGCTTCGGTCTCGCGATGCTGACCGGCGTGCTGTGCATCTACATTGTGCTGGTGCTGCTGTTCAAGGATTTCGTGCAGCCGGCGACGATCCTGGTCGCGCTCGTGCTGTCGATCCCGGGCGCATTCCTCGCGCTCTTCGTGACGCAATCGGCGCTCTCGATGCCGTCGATGATCGGGCTCATCATGCTGATGGGCATCGCGACCAAGAACTCGATCCTGCTGATCGACTACGTGATCCTGGCGCGGCGTGACCACGGCCTGTCGCGCTGGGAGGCGATCGTCGATGCCTGCCGCAAGCGCGCACGGCCGATCGTAATGACGACCGTCGCGATGGGCGCCGGCATGATGCCGGTGGCGATCGGGCTGGGCACCGACCCGAGCTTCCGGGCGCCGATGGCCATCGTCGTGATCGGCGGCCTGATCACGTCGACCTTCCTCAGCCTGCTCGTGGTGCCGGTCGTGTTCACTTACGTCGATGACGCGCTGGCGTGGCTGCGCCGCCGCTTCTCGCGAACGAAGCCCGCGGCCATGCCATCGGCACCGCGCGGGGCAGGAGCCGAATGATGTCGCCCTCTCAGTTCATGCTGCGTCGTCGCCTGCTGGCCGCCTGCGGCAGCGCGTTCGCGCTCGCCCTGGTGGCCACGCCGCTTGCGGCGCAGGTTCCGGATGAAGCGGCGACGGCCACGGCTGCCGCGGTCCCGGCCTATGGCGCGGTTGAATACGACTGGAACGACCCGCTACGCGGCCGCGCTGTGCCGGTGCGCCTGTATCTGCCAGCGAAGATCGCGCCGGGTGCGCGCCTTCCGCTGGTGGTGTTCTCGCACGGCATCGGCGGCTCGCGGCGCGGCTACAGCTACCTCGGCAGCCACTTCGCCGCCAACGGAATCGCCAGCCTGCATGTGCAGCATGTCGGCAGCGACCGGGCGCTCTGGCTCGGCAATCCGTTCACCCTCGTCGGTCGCCTGCATGCTGCCGCGCAGGAGCGCGAAGCCATCGATCGTGTGCTCGATCTCCGGTTTGCCCTCGACCAGCTGCTGGCAGGCACGTACGCCGGCAGCATCGATGCCGCCCAGATTGTCGTTGCCGGACATTCTTACGGCGCGAATACGGCGCTGCTCGCCGCAGGCGCGCGCGTCGAGCGCGACGGCCGCGCACTCGACCTTCGCGACGCGCGCTTCCGTGCCGCGATACTGATCTCGGCACCGCCGTTCTACGGCGAGTCTGACCCGGAAAGAATCCTGAAGCCTGTGACGGTGCCGACCCTGCACATCACCGCCACCGAGGATGTGATCCAGATTCCCGGGTACTACTCGGGCGCCGACGATCGCATCGCCGTATTCGAAGCGATCGGCAGCAGCCGCAAGACCCTTGCCGTTTTCAACGGCGGCTCGCACAGCATCTTCACCGACCGCGCCGGCACGGGGGGCGCGCAGTTGAATCCGCAGGTCAAGGCCGCCACACGCGAACTGGCGCTGGCGTTCGTCACGCAGGTCCTCGGTGGCACGGCCGATGCGATCGATCGCTGGTCCGAGCGCCACCGCCCGATCGTCGCGCGCTTCGTTCCGGCCGCCGCGCGCTGACGGGCCGCGCCGTCACTGAGCGTTGCGACCGCGGGCGTCGCGCGCCACCGGGCGGCCGGCCACATAGGTTGTCCATTGCGCCGGTCCGGGATGCGGGCCTTCCAGCCACTCGCGCGCGTCGCGGCTGCCGAGCAGTTCAGCTTCGAAGAATGCCTGCACCGTCAGCAGCAGCGCGATCCGCGCGGCGCGATCACCACTGCCGGGCGCAACGCCCATCGGCCCGCCGCTCATTGCCATCGTCGCGTCGGACGCGCCGCCCGGCGTCATCATGGCGCCACTCGGGGGATTGCCCTTGCCCGGCTGCGTACCGCCGCCCGGGCTGCCGGGGCCGCGCGTCCCACGTGTCGGCGGCTCGGAGCGAGACATCGGGCCCGCACCGGCGGGCGCGGCCGGACCTCCCGCAGCCCAAGCGGGCGCAGCACCGGGCGTCAGCGCACCTGCCAATGACGATGTCGGGAGCCGGAGCTCGGTGACGCGCGCATTGCGCAATTCGAGGACCATCGCGCGGCGCTGCTGCGAGGTCATCCCGAGCCCGAAGGGGTCGGTCTCGGTCAGTCCATAGGCCACCATCAGCGGCGCGACGATCGCTTCATAGCGTTGATGCATCGCCGGGCCCTCGAAGCCAACGTAAGGTCCGAGCAACGCAGCGGCCACGAGCCGCGGTTCGCTTGCCGGGGTCTGCGTTCGCGCCATCGGTTCTCCCAGCAGCCATTGCGCCGTCTGCGCGCCCAGACCGATGCCGACGACCCCCACGCGATTAAGAGCGCCGGCGGCCAGCCACGGCGGCGGCTGCTTCTCCAGCGCATCCAGCACGAAGCGCACGTCGGCACCCCGCTCCGTTGCCTCGCTCGCTGCGTACATGCGCCGCGCCGCCTCGGTGAAGTCGGCGCGACGTGCCTCCGGGCCGCGCCAGACCGCAGCATCGTTGCCGGCATGCCCGATTGTCACCACGGCAAAGCCGCTGCCGACCAGTGCCTCGATCAGCGCCGGCGGTGCCGAACTGCCCTGCGCCAGCCCGGGCAGAACGAGCAGCAGCGCCCGCGCCGCCGACGCGCTTGGCGCGTGCCACTGGGCGGCGATCACGCGGTCGCGGCTCGCGTCGGTCCACTGCCAACGGCCCGATGTCGCCGACAGCGGCACGTCGTCGCGCCAGGGTGGTGGCGGCAACGGCAGTGGGGCTGCCGCGGCCGGCGCCGCCGCAGGGGGCTGCGGTGCGGAACACGCCGCCAGCAGCGCCATGGCGATGGCGCCAGCACATAGCGATCGAAACCGGCGTCGCGACACTTCACTCATCGGGTCCAAGCCTTCTCCTCCTCGCGAGCCGCAGCATGACAGCAGCCGAACGTTTCCGCGATGTTGCCGTTCAAGCAGTGTGTGACCATCACGGTGACCCGCTGCGGGATCGCTTTCAGCGGTACAGTGGCGCCTGATCTGTGGCCTCCGCGGACCCGACCGCGCGTGCTACCGTCATCGCCATGAACGCTCCGACTGACCTTGCGCACCCGCCGACGCAGATGCTGTCCGAGCGCATTCCGCTCGAGGGTGCCGGTCCGGTCGACATCGAGCGCCAGCGCGCCGTCGTAGCGCGGCTGCGCGGCTTCCTGCCTGATCATTGCGTGCTGTGGCGCGAGGAAGATACCCGACCGTACGAGTGTGACGGACTGACGCTCTATCGTCAGTTGCCGATGGTCGTGGCGCTGCCGGAAGACGAAGCGCAGGTGGTGCAGATCCTGCGCGCCTGCCACGACCTGAAAGTGCCGGTGGTGCCGCGCGGCGCCGGCACGGGGCTCTCGGGCGGCGCACTGCCGCACGGCCAGGGCGTGCTGCTCTCGCTGGCCAAGTTCAATCGCATACTCAAGATCGATCCGCTGGCCAGGACCGCGCGGGTGCAGCCGGGCGTGCGCAATGCGGCCGTTTCCGAAATGGTGGCGCAATTTGGCCTGTACTACGCACCCGATCCGTCGAGCCAGATCGCGTGCACCATCGGCGGCAACATTGCCGAGAATGCCGGCGGCGTGCACTGCCTGAAGTACGGCCTCACGCTGCACAACGTTCTGCGCGTGCGCGGCGTGACGATCGAAGGCGAGATCGTCGAGATCGGGTCAGAAGCGCCGGACAGCCCGGGCTACGACCTGCTGCCGCTGGTCGTCGGCTCCGAGGGCCTGCTGCTGGTGCTGACCGAGGCCACGCTCAAGCTCGTCCCGAAGCCGCAGAAGCAGCAGGTCGTCATGGCTTCATTCGACGACATCGAGAAAGGCGGCGATGCCGTGGCGGCGGTGATCGCCGCCGGCATCATCCCGGCCGGCATGGAGATGATGGACAAGCCGGCCACCGCGGCGGTCGAGCCGTTCGTCAAGGCGGGTTACGACCTCGATGCCGCTGCGATCATGCTGGTCGAGTCCGACGGCACTCCGGAAGAGGTCGCCGAGGAGATCGACCGCATCCGCAGCGTGCTCGAGGTCAACGGCGCGACGCAGCTCACGGTCTCGCAGTCCGAGCCCGAGCGGCTGCGCTTCTGGGCCGGGCGCAAGGCAGCGTTTCCGGCGGTGGGCCGCATCTCGCCCGACTACTACTGCATGGACGGCACGATCCCGCGCAAGCGGCTGGGCGAAGTGCTGAAGGCGATCGCCGCCATGGAGAAGAAGTACGACCTGCGCTGCGCCAACGTCTTCCACGCCGGCGACGGCAACCTGCATCCGCTGATC
>DAOMFI010000054.1:0-19274 GCA_035429725.1 Burkholderiaceae bacterium
ATTCGAAGTCAGCGTGAGGCTGGCTATCGATGAGCCTGAAGACCTCGTGCGGCCAAAGGCTGACTTTCTCAGTAGCGTGAAGCGCTCCCTAAAGCTGCCGGTCGGCAGTACGCTCGACCGTCGGGAGTCGGAGGTCAAGCACGCACACGTTGTCATTCGTACCCTAAGCCGCGGCACCCAATGTGGCATTTCCCCGGAAGAATCCGAGCATTGCAGTTGAAGTGACAGGCCAACTTGTCCCGCAGGCGCCGACTCATCCTGTAGCTTGAGCAACGACAAATTCAAGTTAGGCAGCGCAATTCACGTTTCAGCACTCCATCATGAAACTCGTCTTTACGAAGGGCTCTGGCAAGTACGACACGATGGACGTGCTGCGCCGAGATGGCTCAGTCCAACGAGTACAGTGCCCGAAGCAGGGAATCATTCCTCACGACATGGTGCACTTCGCGGTTGAGCACACTCTGCAGGCCAGAGGATTCCTGCATCGGGTTCGAGACGGAGAGTCAGCCAGCTTCGGCATGGCGCAAGAGGCAGAGAGCGACTCCGTCGAACGCTTTGTGGAAGCCATCCAAGGCGATGCATGGTCTGGTGGCCAGTCTAGCGAGCAAGACGTCTTGGACATGTATCAAGTCACGTGCGCGGCGAGGAGCTGCCCGGCTCTGCCCTTGAAGCCCGAGGACGTCGCCGCTGTCCGAGGAGCCATTGCGTCTCTTTCCTCACGGTGGCAAGGGGTCCCGACTCACGGAACTCTCGACTTACTCCTGTGAGTATGGCGCTGCCTATCCCGTCGTTCGAGAGCCGACGCTCTTCGAGCGCGGTTTAACTCTTTCGTCGGTCCGCTGTCGGCGAAATAGTCGCGTCCGCTTTTCGGCGGCTCGCATTTGCGCTTTGGGTCGGGTCCCGCCGACTAGGCTGGAAACATTACGGGCGGCTATTGAGAACTTTGAGTGGCGCACCTGCGGACATTGCGTCCGGCTGGTTTCAGCAGACTACGCAGCGGACTCAGTCGGCGCTGATGATCATGCCGTCGGCAGCGTCCGACGGGTAACGGGTGTCATAGTCCTGGAACTTTCGCGTCACCGCCGCCTTCGACTCTTCCCATGGGCGCGTCGTGTCGACGCGATAGTTGAACAGGATCTCCGGTCGCTTCGTGACGTAGCGCAGGATCCGCAGCAGCGCCTGGTGGTCCGGATGGCGGTGAACTGAGCCGTCGGTCGAGACGAGGAAGCGGCGACAGTCGACCTTCTCGAGGAGCTCTTGCGTGAGATTGTTCTCACTGGCGTGGTGCGACAGCTTGAAGGCCGACAGGGGCAACGGGGTTGTCAACTGGCGCTCGGCACGAACACGGTCCAGCGCCGCCGCCATGTCGGGCGCATAACCGTCGCCGGCGAGCAGCATCGTATGGCCGTCGTACTCCGCGAGCAGCATGATGCTGGAGCCGTTGGCGGCGGAGGGGTCGCTGCCTTCACCGTCTTTCCACACGGGGGGCCAGGAGTCACGGCGCCCCAGCAGGTCGTCGGGCGCAGGCGACGACGACACATCGGCCTCGGTACCGCCGAGTATGTCGGACCAGACTGTGCACAGCTTGTACAGCCGCTCGACAGTCGGACCGAGCACAGTGAGCTTGAGATCGCCTTCGAGTGTCACGCTGGGCAGGACACCACTGTCGGGAATCATCACCGCACCACCCTTCCAAAGGGCGTGCTTGTTCCACGGCAGCCCACGCGCGGCCAGCAGCTTCGACAGCTCATCGCCCTGCTTCGGTCCGAGAAGGTCGGCGGCGGTCGGCAAGGCAGAGACATCCAGGTCGGCCTGGTCTTCCCCTTCAACTTCGTCCGAGTCACCGGCACCGCCCATGAGGTCCGCCGGACCGGCCGCTGTCGATTTGCGCGGCCGGCGGCCACCACTGCGGCCGCCACTTCGAGGCGGGTTTGGCAGGCCGATGAGCTGCGGCCGCCCGTTGAACCAGATGTCCTTGACCCGCAGCCCGGGCGTCTCCGCCTTCAGCAGATCGATGATGCCGAGGATGTGATCGTTATCGATGTGCGTGACGACCAGCAGTTCCACCTCGAGCGTGGCGACGCCGCGCTCCTGACGCGCCATTTCCATGCGCTGGCGCAGCGTCGTCGCGGTCTCGGTGAGGCCGCCATCGATGATCACGACGCGTTTCGCCGCGCCCGTGCCGTATTCAAGCCAGAGGCAATCGCCACAGCCGGCAGGAAGCATCTGCAGTGTCAGCATCATTGACCCCCGATTAGCCAGTCGCCATCGCCAAAGCCCACGAGTCCCATCACTCCCGGGTGGCCTGCGCGCAACAGCTCGCGACGCAGCACCGGCAGAAGTTCGCCGAAAGTCGTGGGTTCGGACTGCGCCTGTCGATCGGCGAGGCGCTTGGCGATCTGCTTCGCCATTGGCACTGCGTCCTTGCCGCGGATCGGCGCAATCGGCGCCACCACAACGTCCACGCCTGCGTCGCGAAATCGCTCGGGATAGGGCTGGAAGTTTTCCGTGACGTCTGCGGCCGAGCAACCCAGCAGCAACAGCAACTGGGGTTGGCCGGCCGCACCACTCAAGTCCGGCTGGATCTCTGAGTAACCGAGGAACTTCTTCTCGCCAATCTCCAGGACTCGCGTCCCCCGCTGCCTGTCCGTGTGCGCCACCAACACCAGTAAGTTGGGCTTCTTTGCGGCCTCTTCGCGCCAACGCATCCAGTCCGTGACGTCAGCAACCGATCCGGAAAGTGCGCCCAGAGCCGCGAGGAGCGAGGCGCGCTCGTCCGCTTGCTTCTGTGCAGTGGTCTCGTATGCGAACGCGCGATTGCTGGCGGCAAACAGAATCGACTGCACCCTGCCGTATGGCTGCTTGGTCGGCACGGAAGACGGCGCGGATCGCCCTTCGCGGGACGACCCTGGAACCGCATCGACCGTACCGTTACGCTCGATCAATCGACTGAATCCCCAGAAGTGCATCGGACAAACAAACGCCTTGCTGCGTTGGTTGGGACACGGAGACTCACCCTCTATCGCGCGGTCACAGCTTCCACGATCCAGAGCGCCGAGCATGTTGGGGCAGATAGCGGCGTCGTGCTGCGGCGGCAGCCCGTCGTACACGTACTCCAAGGGCAGGAACTTGTTCGTTACGGGAACCAGGTGTATTCGGCGCCAGTCGTCGATGTCATCCCCGCACTTCTTGCGCAGATGCTGTTCGAGCGCGGCGCCATTGTCGGCCAATGCATAAAGAGTCTCGGCGAACACCCCTTGCTCGAGAACGGACTTCTTGTAGTCCCAGTTGACGGCAGTCCGCTCCAGCGCCGCGCCGATATCCAGAATCGGCGCTTCGAGTTCGTCGAGTTGCACGTCCGCTACCGATTGATCGTGCTGAATTGCAAGGTGCAGTTTCCCGCCGACATCGCTGACTTGAATCGTGACGTCGTATTCACGACGCTCGTCGAGATCGTCGTCGCGCGGGTGAATGGCAGCGTCCGCGACGACGTCAAGACCCGCACCGCCGGTGGCGGCGCTGTCGACCCCGACTGAGAGCCGGGCCGTCTGCAGCACGCGGTTCTTGTAGATGATCGCGATGCGACCCGTGATGTCCCTCACGTCCTGCGGACACACAGCGAAGAATGCCAGCGTGCTGTCCCCCGCCGGAGGCAGGACCAGCGGCGCTGCAGCAAGGCCGACGATCGATTCCATATTGCGTTCGGGTTCGACCGGCAGCTTCGCCAGAGGTCCACGCAGAAGCTTTCCGGCCCGTTCGCCGCCGTCGCGCATGTCGCCGGGACGCAACCCGGCGTTAACTATCAATGTTGGATCGGTGGCATCCAGTGCCGACACCTGCGCGCCCGCCAGCTCCACCTGCACCGACACCACGACATCGCCACGGGAAAAATCGACCTGATCATCCGGAAACGGCACGTCGATCCGTTGCACGTCAGTCGGGCCGATATGCACGCCGAGCAGATTCCATTGCCGGGGCGCCAGCGCCCGGGCCGCGATCTCCGGCGCATCGGGCCGCCATGCGCTCGCCTGGACCCAGCGCGGCACACGGGCCTGCTCGATTTCGCCTTCCTGCGTGGCAAGCTCGTGAACGGTCTGCACACCATCCACCGTCTCGGCGACGAACTCCCGGCTGCGCAAGGCGTCGGCGAGATTGCGCTGGGTGAAAGGAGTCGGCGCCGGAGGGGCCGCAGCAGCAGGCAAGTTGTCGCCGCCAGCCGGTCCACCGAATGTCGGCATTGCGTCGACGTCGATGCCCAGTGTCGCGTCAGGGTGGGCCAGCAGAGCGTCACTCGCCGTCGCCGGCGAAAGCGCCTCGACGACGCGGTCCTGTCGCTCGGCGATCGAAAGGATGCGGCACTTGTCGAGAGCGGCGGGGTCTCCCAGCAAGAGCTGTTCGAGACCGAAGCGCCATTGTCCCGTGCCCCAGACCGCAGCGTGGATCGGCAGATCATGCGAGACGTCCCGCAGTACCGCGACGAACCAGTCAGCGAGCGGGAAGGGCCGGCCGGGGACGCGCACAGCAGCCACACCAGCGGCGCGGAGCCGCTCGCGCAGCGCAGCGTAGCGGCCAGCAATCGCCGCAAGTTCGAGCGGCTGGACCTCGAGGCAGACCGCGAAACTCGCGCGCAGACGCGTCCGTGGCTGAGCAAGGATGTCGTCCACCGCGGCGGGCGTCAGGAGCAAGAGATCGCACGAGTCGCGCGCAGCGCCGACCGTGTAGCACTGCGAGAGCTGAGCGACCCACGCTATGTCGTGACTCGCCTGTCGTAGCGTGGCGAGGATCCTTTCGCCCTCGGCACCGGCCGTGGTGCCGACCCGCAGCGGCCAGTGCCAGCGCGCCGGCGACAGGGTCGCGCGCCCATCCGCCACGAGCAGCGCCTGCAGCTCATTGTCGCGATGGTTGAGCCACGCCCACAGTGCGTCGAAGTCGAACAGGTCGCCACGAGCGCGCCAGTCGGCCGGCACGGCCAGGCGCGGCCTCTGCCTCGGATGCCGGCACTCCCGGACGTACTGCCGCCAGGCTGACGCGAGTGCCGCGGCGTCGGTGTGCACCGTTTCGCGCCACGAGGCGACCGTGCTTGCACGACCGAGGTTCTGCGCCCTGCGCCAGACCGGCGTGCTCTCACCGTCCCGGAACTCCTTTCGGAGTGCTGCCAGCAGCTCGGCCGGATTCGAACTGGCGCGATGCTGCTCGGTACCGGTCGCCTCGAGCACACCCAGCGCGGCGAGCGCGCAGGCATAGTCGCCGTCGCTCAGGCCCGCACCCCAGTCACCGATGATGTTCTTGAGCACTTGGTGCCTCCGGCCACGCCGTTGCAACCTGAAACGCGAGGCAGCGACCGCTGCCGCCCGAGATCCTCTTGTTCCTCAGACTCCCCGCGGATACGGAAACCGGGTCGCAGCCGGCAGACCCGGGTCGACCCAGCGTCGCATCGCGATGTCGCACATGGCGTAGCCCCAGTTGATCAGACGCTCCTGCGTCTCATCGGGCATGTCGGCCAGGCGGGTCGGAACCCGCGCCAGCTCAGCGGTGCGTTCAGGCGGGCACGGCAGTCCCGTGGCGGGGCTGTAGTCGCCGGGGTCGGACCGGATGCTCCAGTATGTGCCCTTGCGCAAGCCCGCGCGATAGGCCGCGACGAGCTGGCGCTTGCGCAGGCCGCGGACCTGGTTGTCGATCATGTCCAGGACGCGCTTCGCATGTGTCACCCAGTCACTGCCCGGGTCCGGATCGCCGGACATTGCCAGCCCGGCATCGCTGACCAGGATGGTTTCGTAGCGCTTCCAGGCGGTTTCCAGTCCCAGGTTGTCATAGACGCCACCGTCGGACAGATACACCTCGGACGTATAGGGCGGCGCGTGATACGGCTCGCCGTTCGGCGGGCTGAACTGCGCCGGGTCCAGTTCCAGCTTGGCCGGCGAAAGCACGGGCGGAAAGGCCGACGATGCGGCGACGGCCGTGGCCAGTGAAACGGTCGGCGACCTGACCTCACCGACCTGGTAATCACGCATGTAGGGCTTCGAGAAGCGCCACAGCGAACCGGTCTGCACATTGGTCGCATTGATCACGAAGCGCAGATCGTCGGGCAGATCCTGCAGCGTCGCGTCGCCGAACAGGTGCCTCCGATACGCCCCTGCCACCTTCTCGCTGATCGAGCCGGGCAGGAAGATTCCCTTGAACACCGAGCTGACGTCGATCGTTTCGTGCGCAAAGGCGCGGATCGGGTCGACCACTTCGGCTCCAAGCCGCTGTGCAATGCCATCGACGAACTGCAATCGCTTCCACTTCAGCCCGAGCAATCCGGCGGTGATCGACCCGCCGGAAACGCTCGAGACGCGCTTGAGCCGCGACAGGAGACCGAGTTCGTTCAGTCGCATCAGGCAACCCAGATGGAACACCATCGCGCGGTAACCACCGCCCGAGAGGCAGAGCGCCATGCCGGGTTCGGGCGGCTGGTCCGAGGTCTCGCTGACCGGCGACAGGGCTTCGTGCACCAGCACATCATTGACGGGCATCGCAAGTCTCCATCCTGAGTTTCATCGATGCTCCCGCCGGGAACATCCGGGAGCGGATATTCCGGCACGCACCGGGAGCCTGCCTCGGCATCGTCGGGTATCGGATTTTCCAGTGCACGTTATCCCACGCGCCAGCCCGACCGCGCAATGGTCAATACGGTATTGCCCTGCCCTTTCGATCCCGACATCGACAAGCCGGAGCATAAGTGCGCCCGCGCGCAAGCACACTTGGCATCAGTCAATGACCCGTGCGGCGAATCGCCTGCCTGTGCGCAGTACGCGTCCCAAGTTTGCGTGACCGCACACGTCGATCGCCGATGGCGCTCTAAGCTTGCATCCACGAGCGCCCGCCGGACTCACCCGAATCAATCCATGCCAGCCAACAACTGTTGCGAGCTCGATCTGAGCATTCTGTGGTGGCAGAAGCCCTGCGAATACCGCGTCGTCGGCAAGTTCAGCGACCCGACCAGCGACCGCGAGAACTACATCCTCGAGCCGATCCACATCAACATCGATGTCGCCCGGCTGCAGCCGCTGGCACTCGATCCGGACGCCTACGGCAAAGAACTGACCGAGATGTTCTTCAATCAGTGCGAGGGGGCGATCCGCGAGGTCTACGCCAGGGCGCGGGCCGCGGCCGGGAACCGCGAAGGCCTGCGCATGCGGCTCAGCATCGAAAAAAATGCGCGGGAACTCCACGCGGTCCGCTGGGAGACCCTGCGTGACCCGATGCAGGACATCCCACTGCTGACGCAGTCGAACGTGTGGTTCTCCCGGTTCGTCAGTGGCGAGACCTTTTCGTCCCGCCCATCGAGTGGTTCGGGCAAGGTCGGAGCGCTCGTCGTCATTGCGAATCCGAGCGACATCCAGACCAAGTGGGGCCAGCCGAAGCTCGACAGCGACGCGGTTTACGACGACACGAAGAAAGCCCTCTCGGCGGAACCGGGCGCGCGGGAGTTCGCGGTCTCGAAGCTCGGTTCGAGGGCCACGATCTTCAACATCGTGTCGAACCTGCGGGAGAGCTACTCGCACGTTCTGTATCTCGTCTGCCATGGGCGCCTGATCGACAACGATGAACCGCGGCTCCTGCTGGAGAACGACGAGGGCATCGGAGAGATCGTCAAGGGCGAGCTGCTGGTCGAGAAACTCGCCGGCCTGAGCGCCCTGCCACGCCTGATCGTGCTGGCCTCCTGCCAGAGCGCAGGCGGACAGGACGGCGTTGCATTCGGCGCGCTGGGCCCGCGGCTCGTTCAGAACGGCGTGGCGAGCGTCATCGCAATGCAGGGCGACATCAGTGTCGAGTCGGTCGACAAGTTCACCAGGCGCCTTTTCAGGGAGCTGTCGAAGGACGGGCAGATCGATCGCGCTACGGCGGCCGCGCGCAACGACATACGTGAAGCCAAGGACTGGTGGATGCCGGCGCTCTTCACCTGCTCGCGGACCGGCTGCCTGTGGCAGGGCCGCCCTCCCGAGGTCGACACCTTCGACAAGTGGGAAGCCGTGGTTTCCGACGTGCGGGAAGGAGACTTCGTTCCCGTGCTGGGTCCGAGCCTCGTCGAACCCATTTTCGGCTCGACGCGGGACATCGCACAGCAGTGGGCGGAGACCTATGAGTTCCCGCTCGCGCCACGCAACCGGGACGACCTGGCGCAGGTCGCGCAGTACCTCAGGTACCGGCAAACGCCGATGTACACGCTGGAACAGCTGCGCGGCTACCTCACCCGCTTCATGCGGAAGAAGTTCGGCGAGCAATTACCCGCGGAGTTGCGGGACAAGCCGCTGAAACCGGGGGTCATCGACGAACTGGTGTCGCACGTCGGCGCGCTGCAGCGAGCCAGCAACCCGAACGACATCCACCGCCTGCTGGCGCGGCTGCCCGCGAAAATCTACGTCAACGCCAACCGCGACAACCTGCTCCGCGACGCTCTGCGCGAGCAGAAGCGCACGCCACAGGTCCAGCTCTGCACCTGGCGCACCAGCAACAACAAGCCGCTGCCTGTCGGTCCGGCGCTCCCGCCCGGGTATGAACCGAGCATCGAACAACCGCTGATCTTTCACGTCTTCGGCAACTTCGAGTTTCCCGCGAGCCTCGTGCTCACGGAGGACGATTACTTCGACTTCCTCGTCGCGGTCACGCGCAACGAGGCGCTGGCCACGATGAGCGTGACGTCCAAGGTCAGTTCGGCGCTCGCGACATCGGGCCTGCTGCTGCTGGGCTTCCACGTGGACGACTGGGACTTCCGGGTTCTTTTCAGCAGCCTGCTGAAGCAGCCGGGGGCCGCACTTTCGTACCTGCGCGCCCGGGTTGCCATCCAGATGGACCCGAGCGAGGCGGGAATCATCGATCCCAATCGGGCGGTCCAGTATCTCAGCAGCTTTTTTACGCAGCAGGCCCAGATCGGTCTCTATCTGGGATCGGCAGAACAGTTTCTCGCACGCCTGATCGAGCTGTGCGAAAAGGAAGAGATCATTGCCAAATGACTTGCATGGATCCGGAAACGATCCGCACGGCAGTGCTGGAGCTGGCATGACGAACGTTGCGACGAGCGGTCCTTCTGCGAACCCGTACGTCGGGCCGGTCCCCTTTCGGGAAGGCCAGAAGCTCTATGGCCGCGAAAAGGAGACCGAAGAACTGGTCGACCTGTTGGTCAGCAAGCGCATCGTCCTGCTCATCGCGCCGTCCGGCGCCGGCAAGACCTCGCTGATTCAGGCCGCGCTGATCCCCAGGCTGCGCGAACGATACAAACTGCAGGCCCTGCCGACCATACGGCTGACCTATCGCAACGACGAGATCATCAAGCGCACGGAGGTCAACCGCTATGCGCTCTCGACCATGCGGTCGCTCGAGGGACACTTTCCCGCGGAGGAGCGCTACACAGATGAACAGCTTGCGGAACTGTCGCTCGGCGCCTACTTCGAAAAGCGATTCCCTGCTGCCGCCGATGGCGCCCACCGCCAGCATTGGGTGCTTGTCCTGGACCAGTTCGAGGAGCTCTTCACGCTCGATCCGCTGGATGTCGACAAGAAGCGGCAGTTCCTTGAGGAACTTGGCAACGTCCTGGCCGGCGTCCGAGGGAGCGCGGATGAACCCGCCAGTACCGCGCCACCCACGTTGTGGGCGCTGTTCTCGATGCGGGAGGACTATGTCGCCGAGCTGCAGCCCTATCTGGATCTGATTCCGACCGGTCTGGCGTTTCGTTATCGGATCGACCTCCTCGAACGCGAGCGGGCGCTCGATCCCGTTGCGAGGCCCGCCGGTGCGGCCATGGATCCGGCAACGGCGCCCCGCCTGGTGGAAGGCCTGCTCACAATCCAGTTGCGCACTCCGGAAGGCAAGGAGGTGTCGCGCGCCGGACGCTTCGTCGAGCCTGTGCAACTGCAGGTGGTCTGCCTGCGGCTCTGGGACAAGATCGTCAGCGGCGAGCAACGGGCGATCAGGCCCGACGATGTCGACCAGGCGGAGATCGAGCAGGCACTGAGCGATTACGTCGATGCTGCCCTCAGAAACGCCGCGCAAGCCGCCCCGATGTCGGAAAAGGTGCTGCGCGACTGGATCGAGGACAACCTCATCACGTCAACCGGCATCCGGGCACAGGCGCTGCGTGAGCCGGTCGTGCTGGGCAAGGTCGATGGCGCCATCGGCGCGCTGATCGACGCTCGCCTGATTCGTTCCGACAAGCGCAACGACCGCGAGTGGATCGAACTCGCACACGACCGACTGGTTGCTCCGCTGCGCGCCGCCAACCGAAGGTGGCGCAGCAGCAACCTCAAGCCATTTCAGCGGCAGGCAGAGCTGTATGCCAATACCGGGCAGACCCACAAGGAGATGCTGTTCTGGGGCGACGAACTGATCGAGGCCGAACGGTTTGCCGCCGAGCACCCCGAAGAACTCAATGACGAAGAACGCAAGTTCCTGAAAGACTCGCGCGAAGAGCGCGACCGTCTGGCAAAAGAGCGCAAGCGCAAGCAGCATCTGCTGATCGCCGGGGCCGCCGTCTTCGTCCTGATCTGGGCCCTCATTCTCAACAACTCAAGGATCACGGCAGAGAGTGCGGCGGTCGCGAAGAAGAACGCCGAGCTGATCAGTGCGACGAACAAGAAGCTCGAGGAAGATGTCAGGCGATCGAAGCTCCGCCGCGAGATCTCGAGCGCGCGCGAAGTTGGAAAGCCGCCCGCCGAGTCCATTCGGGAGCTGATCCAGGTCCACGACGAGATCGCTGCGACCCAGACCAACAGCCTCTGGCGTTTCTTCGACAACACACTGCGCGAGACCCTGCAGAAGCTTCCGCGCTCGCTGGAACGCAAGATCGGCAGCCGGGACGATATCGTCAGGTCGCTCGTGTTCACGAGCGACGGCAAACGCCTGGTCGCCGGGTCGTGGGACGGGACCACCTCTTTGTGGCGGCTCGATCAGCCCGGCTCCGCGCCGTTGGCGAGCGAGGATCAGGGCTCCGAGACCTACGCCGCCGCGCTGCATGAAGCAACCGGGGTGCTGGCCTCCACGTACCTCGATGGAAGGATCATCCTGTGGCGTGTCAGCGATTCCGGCCTGGAACGGCTCAAGGTCCTCAACGCGGAACATTCCGGTTATCGCAAGCAGGTCACGAGTGCCGGGTTCAACCGCACAGGGACGCTACTGGCCACCGCGGGCTGGGACAAGCAGATCATTCTGTGGGACGTGACGAACCCGGCCGAGCCGGCTGCCGTGGCGGCATTCGGCTCCAAGTATCACTTTGCTCCGATCCAGCGCATTGTGTTCCTGCCCGATGACGCTCAGGGGCAACGGCTGGCGTCGACCGATCTTGAAGGAAAGATCGCCATCTGGCGCATCACAGCGCCCTCTCCATCGGCACCGGTTGGCGTCAGGCAGGAGCGATCGTTCGCGGTGAGCGACATCCAGCAACGGAGGGTGGGGATTTATAGCGTGGCGGCGAGTCCGGACGGGCGCTACCTCGTGGCGGGCGACTCGGAAGGCAACGTCTACCTCTGGGACCTGCAGTCGTCAGGCCCGCAGGGCGTCCGCGGAGTGCGGCTGACCAAAGGCCGGCACGGCAATGACAGCACGCTGACGCACATTTATGACATCGCGTTTTCGCCCGATGGGCGCGAGTTCGCAAGCGTCGGTGTCGATGGACTGTTACTGCGCTGGATCCTGCCTGGCGCAACCAGTGACCTGAGCGAACTGGCGAACAAAATCGGTGTGGAGCGCGTTCCGGGACTGGGCGAGCGGCTCTACAGCGTGGCCTATCACCCCTCGCGCAAGGGAGTCGTGGCCACCGGGGGCAAGCGCAACATCGAGCTGGTCAACATGGAGCAGCGCGGCACGCTGCTTGCGAGTCCGCTGGTTGCCAGCGATGGCGCGACGGGCCGATGGCATGCCCTCGCGATGGATCCTCAGGGGTCCACGATCGCCGCCGCGCGGGGTGACAACTTCATCGAGTTCTGGCGCCGCAAGGCCACAGGCGTCGAGGCTGTGCCGGAGTGGAAGATCGATGCGGGCAAGGGCACGAGGTTCGCGCTCCATCCGAGCGGATTGATCCTCGTGACCATCGCATGCAGTGGCGAGGTCCGGAGCTGGCAACTCGAGGACGGCAAGGCGCCAGTGCCGACACTGATCGCCAAAGGTGACGGCCCGGCGCAGCCCTGCCCCGCGACGGTCCCGGTGTTCAGCCGCGACGGCGAACTCGTTGCGGTCGCCAGGGGCCCCCGTCTGAGGCTATGGTCGCGAGCGAATGGGGGTGCGTTGGAACAGCGCTTCGATGGCGCATTCGATGACGACATCGGCGACGAACCCGGCGCCCCATCGACGCGACGGGACCGGATCACCAGCATGACCTTCAGTACAGCATCCGACCTCCTGGCCGCTGGCGGCGAGTCCGGCCGAATCCGCCTTCTGGATATCAAGGACGGCCGGCCCGCTACAGGTTTCCGCACAGCGCCGGCGGATGGCGGCAGTACCATCGTCTCGCTCGCCTTCCTGTCGGACGGATCCGCGCTTCTGTCCGGCGGCAAGGACGGTGTCATTTCCCAGTGGTCGCTGCCCGCGCTTAAGAAAGGGGCCTCAAGTGAGCGCCACCAGCGGGGTGTTTCCGGCCTTGCGCTGGCGGACCGCGCCAAGGGTGCCTCGGATGGCCGCGCCATCCTGGTCTCCGCTGACTGGGGCGGCGCGATCTTCGAATGGAGCCAGGGCACGCTCGACGGCCCGGCGACTCCGATCGCGTTCGCGGATGATCGTCCGCTCGACGCCATGGCGTTGCGCGCGGACGGCCAGTTCCTGGTCACGGCCGGCGAACAGCTCCTCGTCTGGGACTTCGATCGAGCCGTCATGAAAGAGAGCGCACAGCGCTTCCGGAGCACTCATTGAACGTGCCCGGTGAGCCGGCAATTGTTGCGCGTCATGCCGTAGCGAACTGACCGCGCCATGTCTGCGGACACGTTTGTCTTCAACGGAGTCGACGCGGTAACCGGGTCGTATCTGACGCCGGCGCTGAGCGCGGAACAGGTTGCCCAGCTCGCGCAGGGCGAAACGCTCGATGCGCAACGCATGGACGAACTCCGGGCGCGGCATCATGCCCAGACCGCCCAGACCATGGGCGTGCCGTGGGGCGTGGATGCCCAGGATCTCGCCCAGGCCGGCTGGGGTGTGGTGTTTGCGCATGATTCCGACCCGAAGCTTCACACGGCGCTCGCGCCGCTGCTGCAAATGCGCGCCGGGCAGGCTGGCGCCCGTTACAAGGAGTTCAGCGGCGCCGCTGGAGTTCGACCCGACGACACGGCGCGCGCCTGGCTGGTCCGCCACGGCGTCGGACCGGGTCAGCCTCAGGTGAACAAGGTGCCTTATTACCTGCTTGTCGTCGGTGATCCCGAGGCCATTTCATTCCGTTTCCAGTACGAGCTCGGCCTGAACTATGCGGTCGGTCGCATTGTGTTTGGCACCGTCGAAGAATATGCGCGCTATGCGATGAACGTCGTCGCGCATGACACTGCTGCCAAGCCCACCACCGGCAGTAAGGCCTGCTTCTTCGGCGTCCGCAACGCGGACGACCAGGCGACGACGATGAGTGCCGAGCGGCTGGTCGAACCGCTGGCGGCCGCGCTCGAGGCGACCCGTGCGGCGGCAGGCTGGAAAGTGAATCGCCTCCTCGCCGCCGACGCGACGCGGGCGAACCTGCAGGCGCTTCTGAACGGCAGCGAACCTCCCGCCCTGCTGTTCACGGCGAGCCATGGCATGGGCTTTCCCAATGGCCACGCATTGCAGGATCGCCACCAGGGCGCACTGCTCTGCCAGGAATGGCCAGGCCCGCGCGCGCACCGCGGCGCCGTACCCCCCGAGTTCTACTTCTCCGCCGACGATCTGTCCGAGTCGGCTCAACTGGGAGGCATGATCGCGTTCCACTTCGCCTGCTACAGCGCGGGCACGCCCAAGCTGGACGACTACGCGCACCGGAACAACGTGCGCGAGCAGATCGCGCCGCATGCCTTCGTCGCTGATCTGCCTCGGCGCATGCTGAGCCTGTCGGGCGGTGGAGCCCTGGCCGCGGTCGGGCACGTCGAACGTGCCTGGGGTTATTCGTTCATGTGGCCCGGGGCGGGCAACCAGACCGATACGTTCGAGAACTGCCTCGGCGCACTGATGGACGGTTCGCGACTCGGTCCGGCGCTGGAGGCGTTCGCCGCCAAGCACGCCGACCTGGCGGTCAACCTCAACGGCGAACTGGAGAACATCAAGTTCGGGGCCAAGGCGGATCCGGTCGCACTCGCGAATCTCTGGACCGCCAATAACGACGCCCGTGGCTACGTCATCATCGGCGATCCCGCGGTCAAGATTCCGCGCTGAACGCCAGTACGTGGAGCGCCGTGTGATCTGGTGGGTGGTACAGGGTTCGAACCTGTGACCCCTGCCGTGTGAAGGCAGTGCTCTACCGCTGAGCTAACCACCCGCGTGGTCGGGAAGATCCCGGCAAGGGCCGCCGAGGGCGCGGATTATTGCATAACAATACCCGTCGCCTGTCGCCCGATTAGCATAGGCGTCGGTCCCGGAGATTCCCTTGAACCTCGCCTACACCCTGTTCCGCACCGCGCGCCGGCTACCGCGTGCGATTGCGGTCATCGAGCGCGACCGCGTCGAGCTGTCCTACGAGCAGCTCGCCACACGTGTGCTCGATCTGGCCGGCGGGCTGCAGGCGATGGGCGTCCGCTCGGGCGACCACGTGGGCCTGCTGATGAAGAATTGCGCGCAGTACGTCGAGATTCTGTATGCGTGCTGGGCGATCGGCGCCTGCGCCATTCCGATCAATTCCCGGCTGCACGCACGCGAGGTCGCGTACATCCTGGACGACGCGCGCGCGCGCCTGTGCTTCATCACCTCGGATGCCGAGGCGGGGAGCATCGACGCAGCGCGTACCGGCGGTCGCACCGATTTCATCGACGTCGATGGCGGCGACTATCGCCGCCTGTTCAAGTCGGGCGCGGTGTCGCCGCGCCGCGAGTCGAGCGTCAACGAGTCGGCCTGGCTTTTTTACACCAGCGGCACGACCGGGCGGCCGAAGGGCGTCGTGCTGACTCACCGCAACCTGCTGGCGATGACGCTCAACTACCTCGCGGACGTGGATCGCGCATCGGTGGGCGACCATCTTCTGCATGCCGCGCCGATGTCGCACGGCTCCGGTCTTTATACGATTCCGAATGTCGCCAGCGGCGCGACGCAGTTGATCCCGGCGACGCGGGGCTTCGACATCGACGAACTACAGCACATCCTTGCCTTTACCCCGGCCACGAAGTTCTTCGCCGCGCCGACGATGGTGATGCGGCTGGTCGACGCCTACGCGGCACGCGGCACGGCACCGGAGCACCTGAAGTCGATCATCTACGGCGGCGGACCGATGTACGTTGCCGACAGTCTGCGTGCACTCGATGTCCTCGGACCGCGCCTGGTGCAGATCTACGGTCAGGGCGAGTCGCCGATGACGATCACGGTGTTGACGGCCGATGAGCACATGGACGATCACGACGGGCGGCGCCTCGAGCGGCTCGGTTCGGTGGGCCGCGCCCAGGTCGGCGTCGAAGTCACGGTGCTGGGCGATGACGACCTCCCGGTGGCGGGCGACGCAATTGGCGAAGTCTGCGTACGCGGCGACACAGTCATGGCGGGCTATCTGCACAACCCGCAGGCCACGGCCGAAGCGCTGCGCAGCGGCTGGCTGCACACCGGCGACCTCGGCCGCTTCGACGCGGCCGGCTACCTGACGCTGGTCGATCGCAGCAAGGACCTCATCATCTCCGGCGGATCGAACATCTATCCGCGCGAGGTCGAAGAAGTGCTGCTGATGCACCCGGCCGTGAAGGAAGCCGCGGTCATTGGCGAGCCACACGCCGAGTGGGGCGAGGCCGTCGTGGCCGTGCTGGTCAAGGAATCCGGCCATACGCCGGACGAAAAGGAGCTGGATCTCTTCTGCCTCGAACGCATCGCCCGGTTCAAGCGGCCGAAGCGCTACGTGTTCGTCGACGAACTGCCGAAAAATGCGACCGGCAAGGTGCTGAAGCGCGAACTGCGCGAATTGATCAAGCCGGCGTAGCGGCCGGCACGGCGCGCCACACCGGCACCGCCTTCGACTCCTTCTCGATGCCGGCCAGCACCGCCTCGTGCGCGGCGACCTCTTCCGCCGAAGCGGTCAGAACGACCAGCTCGCTCGGATCGACCGGGCCGTAGCTCGCCAGCAAGCCCTCGTCGGCGAGCACGTCGATGGTGAGGCTGTCCTGCCCGCGCGTCATTGCCAGATAGACCTCGGCCAGCAGGCCGGCGTCAAGCAATGCGCCATGCAGTGTGCGGTGGGCGTTGGAGACCTGGTAGCGCTCGCACAGCGCGTCGAGCGAATTGCGCTTGCCCGGATGCTGCTCGCGCGCCAGCTGCAGTGAGTCGGTCACCTTCAGGCAGTGCTGCGCGAACGGCGGGCGCCCCAGGCGGGCCAGTTCGGCATCGAGGAACTCGAGATCGAACGCGGCGTTGTGGATGACGACCTCCGCCTCCTTCACAAAGGCGATCAGGTCGTCGGCGATCTCGGCGAACTTCGGCTTGTCCTCGAGGAAATGGCGCGTCAGGCCGTGCACGGCGAGCGCTCCCTCGTCGCTGTCGCGCTCCGGATTCACATAGTGGTGAAAGCGCCGCTCCGTGATCCGGCGGCCGACGACCTCGATGGCACCAACCTCGATGATCCGGTGGCCTTCCTTGGCTTCGAGACCGGTGGTCTCGGTGTCGAGCACGACCAGCCGGGTCATCCGCTACTCGGCTCCGGCGGCGTGGCGGGAAGGCTGCGCCACCGGCGCCCCGTCGTGTGCCTCGCCGGCATGGTGATGATGATGCGTCCCCATCCAGCGTCCCAGCCACTGCTCCATCAGCGTATACATCGTCGGCACGACATATAGCGTCAGCAGCGTGCCGAACGTGAGTCCACCAACGATCACCCAGCCGATCTGGATGCGGCTTTCAGCTCCGGCACCGACCGACATTGCCAGCGGCAGCGCGCCCAGAACCATCGCGCCGGTGGTCATCAGGATCGGCCGCAGCCGCATTTCGGCCGCATGCCTCACGGCCTCGACGATGCCCTGCCCGCGCTCCTGCAGCTGGTTGGCGAACTCGACGATCAGGATGCCGTGCTTGGTGATGAGTCCCACCAGCGTGATGATCCCGATCTGGCTATAGATGTTCCAGGTCCCGCCGGTGGCCCACAGCGCGAACAACGCGCCCGTCATCGACAGCGGCACCGACAGCATGATGACGAACGGGTCGGCGAAGCTCTCGAACTGCGCAGCCAGCACCAGGTAGATGAACACCAGTGCCAGCACGAACGTCAGGTAGATCGAGCCCTGCGAATTGCGGAACTCGCGCGAGACGCCGTCGAGGTCGGTGAGCGCGCCCTGCGGCAATACGCGCTTGGCCGTCTGATCCATCATCTTCAGAGCATCGCCGAGCGCGTAGCCCGGTGCCACCTGGCCGCTGATGGTCACCGAGCGCAGGCGCTGGAAGTGGTTGAGCGACTGCGGCGAGACGCCCTCGATGACGTCGACCACGTTGGCGAGCTGGACCATGGTGCCGTCGCGCCCGCGCACGTAGATGTCGCTGATGTCGTTCGGCCGGCTGCGGTCGCGCGGCGCCACCTGCACGATGACGTCGTACTGCTCGCCGTCCTTCTTGAAGCGCGTGACCTGGCGGCCGCCAAGCATCGTCTGCAGCGTTCGGCCGACCGTCTCGACCGACACGCCAAGGTCACCCAGCTTGTCGCGATTGACTGCCACCTTCAGCTCGGGCGTGTTGAGCCGCAGGTCCGACTGCGGGCTGAGCACGATGCCGGTCTTGCTGATCTCGGCGATGAAGTTCTGCACGATGCGGTCGAGCTCGGGATACGGCAGCTGCGCCATGATCACGTACTCGATCGGCAGCGAACGCGGCGACTGGCCGAGCGACGGCGGATTGACCGCGAAGCCGATCACGCCGGGCAGCTGCGAGAACTTGGCATTGAGTTCGCGCGCGATGTCCTGCTGCTTGCGGGTGCGCTCCTCCCACGGTTTCAGCCGCAGGATCGCGTTGCCGAAGTCGACCGTCGGAAAGCCCGCGACGGCGTTGTAGGCGGCCGCCTCGGGAATCGTCGAGTAGTAGCTTTCGACCGCGCGCAACTGCTCGGAGGTGTACTGCACAGTCGAGCCCGGCGGCGACTGCAGGCGGCCGAAGATCACGCCGCGGTCCTCGAGCGGCGCCAGCTCCGATCGCAGCAGCGAGAAGAAGAGCCCGCCCAGGCCGGCCACCACGGCCCACACGACGACGACGATCCAGCGCCGGTCGAGCACCCACGCGAGCGAGCGCGTATACGCGCTGGTGAGCCCGTTCAGCCAGCCTTCGATCAGTGTGAAGACCTTGCCGTGCCTGGGCTCGTGCTTGAGCAGCTTGCTGCACATCATCGGCGACAGCGTCAGCGCCACGAAACCCGACACCAGCACCGCGCCGGCGAGCGCCAGCGCGAACTCGATGAACAGCCTTCCCGTTCGTCCGGTCGCGAACGCCAACGGCGCGTACACGGCGGTCAGCGTCAGCGTCATCGCGACCACCGCGAAGCCGATTTCCTTGATGCCCTTGACGGCGGCCTCGACGCGCTCCATCCCCGCTTCGATGTTGCGGTAGATGTTCTCCAGCACGACGATCGCGTCGTCGACCACCAGGCCGATCGCCAGCACCATCGCCAGCAGCGTCAGCGTGTTGATGGTGAAGCCGAACATGTACATCAGCGCGAACGAGCCCACCAGCGACAGCGGGATCGTCACCAGCGGGATCAGCGTCGCCCGCAGGTTGCGCAGGAAGAAGAAGATCACCAGCACGACCAGGATCACCGCCTCGCCGATGGTCTTGAACACCGATTCGATCGAGCGGTCGATGAACACCGACGAGTCGTAGGCGATGTTGATCTTCATGCCCGCCGGCAGCGTCTCGTTGATCTTGTCGACCTCGGCGCGCAGCGCGCGCGACAGCTCGAGCGGGTTGCCGGTGGCCTGCTTGACCAGACCCATGTTGACCGACGACTCTCCGCGGTAGCGGGCGATCACGCGTTCCTCGGCGGGCCCGACGACCACATCGGCAATGTCGCGCAGCCGCACGGGGTAGCCCCGGGACACCGCCACAATCAGGTTCTCGAACTGCTCCTGCGTGCTGACGTCGGTGGCAGCGACGATCGGGAACTCGCGCTTGGCCGACTCGATGCGCCCCGACGGCAG
>DAOMFI010000055.1:0-19100 GCA_035429725.1 Burkholderiaceae bacterium
GCGTTTACAACACCGTCGACAACAGCGCTCTCAGAATGGCCGAGTACTTCGATCTCGTTGCCGACGCCATGGGACTGCCGCACCCTCCGCGCCTACCGCGCGCGGAGCTGAAAGCGGCGGTGTCTCCGATGATGTACTCGTTCATGACGGAGTCGCGCCGGATCTCGAACCGGCGCATGCGCGACGAACTGCAGGTCAGGCTGCTCTACCCGACCGTCGCGAGTGCGCTCGCGACGCTGCGCACGCCAAAGACAGACGGCCCCGCAGGGCCGTCGGCATGACTCGCATGAGTGAAGATGTGCGTGTCGCTGGTGCTGCTGAGTGGACTCGAACCACCGACCTACTGATTACGAATCAGTTGCTCTACCAACTGAGCTACAGCAGCCTTGAAGCGAGCCGGAGATTATACGGGGCTCGACCACTGCCAGCAATTTCGAACCCGGAAGGCCCGGCGTGAACAATGCACTGTTGATGCTGCCCGATTTCGGGCTGATCCTCATGGGTGCAATCCTGGCGCGACGGCTGGGATTCACGCGCGGATTCTGGGACGGGGCCGAGCGGCTCGTTTACTACGCCCTCTTCCCGCCGCTGCTGTTCACGTCGATCGTCAATGCGAAGTTCACGTTCGCCAGCGAAGGACGCATGCTGGCGGCCGCCGTCGGCGCCTTCCTGGCTGCGGTCGCACTCGGCTTTGCCGCACGGTGGCTGTTCCGGCCTGCGCCCGCGTTCTTCGCCAGTTGCGTACAGACAGCCTTCCGCTACAACTCGTACGTCGGCCTGGCGCTCGCGCAGTCGCTGGCGGGTCCACGCGGCGTCGCGCTGATGGCGCTGATCATTGCGATCTGCGTGCCGCTGGCCAACGCGTTCGCCGTCTTCGCGCTCGCACGCCATCGGCAGACCGGGGTGCTGCGCGAGATGGCCGTGAATCCGCTGATCCTGGCCACCGTCTCCGGACTGATCGCCAACCTGCTCGGTTTCGAATTGCCGACGCTGCTGGGGACCTTCCTCACGCGGCTCGGCACCGCCAGCCTGGCGCTGGGGCTGCTGTGCATCGGGGCTGGCCTGACATTCGCCTCGGTACACGAAGAGCGTCCGACGATGAGCTACCTGGTGGCGATCAAGCTGCTCGCGATGCCGGCCCTCGGCCTGTGGTTCACGCACCTGCTTGGTCTCACCGGAACGCCGGCGCTGATCGTGCTGCTGTTCGCGGCCTTGCCGACAGCATCGAGCGCCTACATCCTGGCGGCGCGCATGGGCGGTCACGCTGCACCGGTCGCTTACGCGATCACCGTGCAGACGCTGCTGGCAATGCTGACGCTTCCGGTCTGGATCAGCCTGGCGCCGCGCTGACTGCCACGGCGCCGTGCTGCGCCAGGGCCCAGTTCACATGCTCGCGCACGAGCGCGCTGGCCTCGTCGCGGCGCGCCCGCAAGGCTGCGACCACTGCGCTCGACGTCGGCGCATTGCCCAGCGCCACCGCGAGGTTGCGCAACCAGCGCTCGTAGCCGATGCGACGGATAGCCGAGCCTGCGGTGCGCGACTCGAACTCGCTGGCGCTCCAGGCAAAGAGTTCGACCAGCCGCGCCGCGTCGAAGCCATGGCGCACATCGAAGTCGGGCAGCACCGAGCGCTGTGCGTACTTGTTCCAGGGGCACACCAGCTGGCAGTCGTCACAACCGTAGATGCGGTTGCCGAGCAGCGGGCGCAGTTCGACGGGAATCGAACCCGCATGCTCGATCGTCAGGTATGAAATGCAGCGGCGCGCATCGAGCTGGTACGGCGCGGTGATTGCGCGCGTCGGGCAGATCTCGATGCAGCGCGCGCACGTGCCGCAACGGTCGGCCATCGGTTGATCCGCGGGCAAGGCCAGGTCGGTGAGGATCTCGCCAAGGAAGAACATCGAGCCGGCCTCCTGCGACAGCAGCAGGGTGTGCTTGCCACGCCAGCCGATGCCCGACTTGCGAGCCAGTTCCACCTCGAACACCGGCGCGGAGTCCGTCGCCACGCGGTAACCGAACGTTCCCGTGGCCTGCTCAATGCGGTCGGCCAGCGATTGCAGGCGGCTGCGCAGGACCTTGTGATAGTCGCGCCCGCGCGCGTAGAGCGACACGACCGCGGCGCCGGCTTCCTCGAGGCGGCGCAGCTCGCGCGCGGCCCAATCGGGCGATGTTTCCCGGGGCAGGTAGTCCATGCGCACCATGATGGCGCGGCAGGCGCCCGGCAGAAGCCGGGTCGGGTCCGCACGCAGCGCGGCGTGCCGTTCCATGTATTCCATGTCGCCATGCCAACCGGCGGCGAGCCACGCCTGCAGCCTCTGCGTCGCATCAGCAAGTTCGAGATCGGCGATTCCGACCCGTGAGAAGCCGAGCTCGGCACCCCAGGCGCGTATCTGTCCCGCGAGCGCCGCGACGTCGAGCGAGGCGACGGTATGCTCGGCGCGATCCGGTTTCATGCGAGCCATTTTAGGTGCCGCACCCCGAGTTTCCCGGTCCCATCACGCGCTCTCTCGCGACGCCCGCCGACACCGATCGCCTCGGTCGTGCGCTCGCCGCCGCGACGCGCGAGCACGTGCAGGCGATCGTGCAGGAGGGGTTGCAGGTCAATCTCAGCGGCGACCTGGGCAGTGGCAAGACGGCCCTCGTGCGGGGCTGGCTGCGTGCACTGGGTGTCTCGGGCCCCGTTCGCAGTCCGACCTTTACTGTGCTTGAGCCCTACGCCGTTGGCCTGCAACCCGCAGGGACGACGGGCCGCCCGACGGGGCTTGAAGTTCAGAGCGTTTCGAGCTTAGACTTCTATCACTTTGATTTCTATCGATTTGCCGATCCGTCCGAATTTTCGACGGCCGGCTTTCGTGATCTGTTCGGCGCGGGCCGGATCTGTGCCATCGAGTGGCCCGAAAAAGCCGGGGAGCGCCTGCCCGGCGCCGACCTTGCGATCACGTTGCAAGTTGACGGGGACGGTCGTCGCGCAACGATGACCGCGACCAGCACACTGGGGCATGCATGCCTGAACCGCGCACTGATGGAGTTCGACACGACCGCCGCCGCCTGATCCAGGCCGCCGGCGGCACGCTCGTCCTCGCGCTGACACCGGTTCACATCGCCCGTGGTGCCACGCTGCTCGGAGTGCGCGTCTGGCCCGCCCGCGACTACACGCGCGTTGCGATCGAGCACGACGCGCCGTTGAAGCTCACGCACTTCGTCATCCGCGACACGCCACCGCTGCGCATGGTGGTGGATATCGAAGGCATCGACCTGACGCCGGCGTTCAAGGAACTGGTCGCCAAGGTCGAGCCCAACGATCCGTACATCGGCGTGATCCGGGTTGGGCAGAACCGGCCGAAGGTCGTGCGGCTGGTCGTCGAACTCAAGGAAGACATCAAGCCGCAGGTGTTTTCCCTCGAACCGGTAGGCCCGTATCAGCATCGGCTGGTGCTGGATCTCTATCCGGTCAATCCGCCCGACCCGCTGATGGCGCTGCTGCGCGAACAGGCGACGCCGCGCGATTCCGACTTCGGCAGCGCACCGCAATCCGCCGAAGTGCCGCAGTCGCAGGCGCGCGCAGCGCGCCCGACACGGCGGGGCGCCGATGCGGACGTGCAGCGGATTCTCACCGTGGCAATCGACCCGGGCCATGGCGGCGAGGATCCCGGTGCCGTCGGCAAGGGGGGAACCTACGAGAAAACGGTGACGCTCGCCATTGCACGGCGCCTGCGCGAGCAGATCGTTGCCGACGGCGGCATGCGCGTGGCGCTGACGCGCGACGGGGATTACTTCGTGCCGCTGCGCACGCGGGTCGCCAAGGCGCGTGCCGTCCAGGCGGACCTCTTTGTCTCGGTCCACGCCGATGCCTGGATCCGGCCCGACGTGCGCGGCTCGTCGGTGTTCGCGCTGTCCGAAAACGGCGCATCGAGCAGCGCCGCCGCCTGGATGGCGCGGCGCGAAAATGAAGCGGACCTCATCGGCGGCATCAATCTCGCCTCGCACGACCGGCAACTCGCGCGCGTACTGCTCGATCTTTCCACCACGGCGCAGATCAATGACAGCCTGAAGCTCGGCAATTCGGTGCTGCGCGAACTCGAGCGCGTCAACCGGCTGCACAAGCCGCGCGTGGAGCAGGCGGGCTTCGCGGTGCTGAAGGCGCCCGACATTCCGTCGATCCTGGTCGAGACCGCGTTCATCAGCAACCCGGCCGAGGAAGCGCGGCTGCGCGACGAGGACTACCAGGAGCAGATGGCGCGCGCGATCCTGATCGGGATCAAGCGCTACTTCGCCAAGAATCCGCCGCTGGCCCGCAACCCGCTGACCTGAGCGCTGGCGGCCTCAGGCCGTCCGGCTGCGAAGGAACTTGATCGTGGCCGCGAGCAGCAGCGGGCCGACGACCGCGGCGATGCCGACGATCAGGATGATGCCGAGGTTGTCCTTGATGATCGGCACGTTGCCGAAGAGAAAACCGCCGTACACCAGCGAAACCACCCAGATCGCCGCACCGAGCACGTTGTAGAGCTGGAATCGGCGGACGTCCATGCCGGAGGCACCGGCCACCAGCGGTGCGAACGAGCGCACGACCGGCACGAAGCGCGCGATCATGACGGTCTTGCCGCCGTGGCGCTCATAGAAGTCATGCGTCCGCTTCAGCGCCGTCTGGTCGATCCAGCCGATGGTGCCGTCGTAGACCTTTTTGCCGAGCCAGGCGCCGATGTAGTAGTTCAGCGTGTTGCCGAGCACGGCGCCGACCGTGATGATCGCCATCAGCAGGTAGACGTTGAGCCCCTTGGCCTGAGCCTGCGGCAGCGCTGACACCGCGCCGGCAACGAAGAGCAGCGAGTCGCCCGGCAGGAACGCCATGAACACCAGCCCTGTCTCCGAAAAGAAGATCAGGAACAGCGTCACGTAGACCAGCAGCACGTTGCGCTCGACGATCGTCACGAGGAATCGATCCATCGCGTTGAACAGGTCGAGCCAGTCAATACCTTCCATCGGGAATGCGGGCCGGGCGGCAGGGGGTCGTTGCGGCGCGCGGATCATACGCGACGGATCGTGGCGCTCTTCGAAGCGGCGCGCTTCCGCTTCCTATAATCGCGGCCATGCCGATGCCAACCGACCCTGCGCCGATACGCCTGCTGGCCGACGACCTCATCAGCCAGATCGCCGCCGGCGAGGTCGTCGAGCGGCCGGCATCCGTTGTCAAGGAACTGATCGAAAACAGCCTCGACGCCGGTGCGATGCGCATCGACGTGCGCCTCGAGGCGGGCGGCATCAAGCGCGTGGTCGTCAGCGACGATGGCCGCGGCATCCCGCGTGCGGAACTCGCGCTCGCGCTCGCCCGGCATGCCACCAGCAAGATCGCCAGCCTGGACGACCTCGAGGCGGTCGAGTCCCTCGGCTTTCGCGGCGAGGCACTGGCCTCGATCGCATCGGTGGCCGATGTGACGATCACCTCGCGCACCGCCGATGAGGCAAGTGGCTGGACGATCGATGCGGCGGGAGCGCTCGAGCCTGCAGCCGCCGTCACCGGCACACGGATCGAGGTCGCGGATCTATTTCACAAGACGCCAGCACGCCGCAAGTTCCTGCGCTCGGAAGCCACCGAGCTCGCGCACTGCATCACGCAGGTCGAACGCATCGCCGCCGCGCATCCGCAGGTGGCCTTCAGCCTCGTGCACCAGGGACGGACCCTGCTCGCACTGGCGGCGCAGTCACCCAGGGAGCGGGCGTTCGAGCTGCTGCCGGAGGAATTCTCCTCCGCGCAGCGTGAGGTCCAGGCCCAGGCGCCGGGCATCCGGCTGCACGGATGGGTGGGACATCCGACCGCGAGCCGGACGCGGGCCGACGCGCAGTACTTCTTCGTCAACGGCCGTTATGTGCGTGACCGCGTCCTCGCCCACGCGGTGCGCGCGGCTTATGCGGATGTCCTGCACGGCGGCAGCCAGCCCATGTACTGCCTGCACCTGACGCTGGATCCGCGGCGGGTCGATGTCAATGTTCACCCGACCAAAATAGAAGTGCGATTCCGGGACTCCTCAGCGGTGCACCAGTTTGTCCTGCATGCGGTTCAGGCCGCGCTGGCGGAGTCGGTGCAGCCCGTGGCGCCGCAGGCGGCGGAGCCCGAGGCGCGGCCACCCGCGCTGTGGGGTGCAACGGCACAGCAGCGGCTGGGCGTCGAACAGTCGATCGCCGAGTACCTGGCGGTACTCGCTGATCGCCCCGCCGTCGCACCGGCGCCGGCGGCAGCGCCGACGGCCGACAGCGACATGCCGCTCGGCATCGCGATAGCGCAGCTCGCCGGCATCTACGTGCTGGCCCAGAACGAGCACGGGCTCGTTGTTGTTGACATGCATGCCGCGCACGAGCGCATCGTCTATGAAAAGCTGAAGCTACAGCTCGATGCGCGCACGATCCCGCAACAGCGCCTGCTGATCCCGCAGGTGTTCAGCGCCTCGCCGCTGGACATCGCCACCGCACAGGAGGAGTCCGCGCTGCTGAACCAGCTCGGCGTCGACCTCGCCGCCGTATCGCCGTCCCAGCTTGCACTGCGCGCGGTGCCGGCGCTGCTGGCGCAGGCCGACGGCGCGGCACTGTCGCGCGACCTGCTGCGCGACGTGCGCGAGTTTGGCGCAACACGCGTGCTGACCGAGCATCGGAACGAACTGCTGGCCACGCTGGCCTGCCACGGTGCCGTGCGTGCCAACCGCCGCCTGACGCTGGACGAAATGAATGCACTGCTGCGCGAGATGGAGGCGACGGAACGCGCGGATCAGTGCAACCACGGCCGCCCGACCTGGGCGCAGTTGACCGTGGCCGATCTTGACCGTCTCTTCCTGCGGGGCCGGTAGCCCGGCGCTCACCCGGGCAGTTCGCGGCCCGGCTATCGAGCCGCCCGGTGCTCAGGCCGTATCAGCTCCTGCCGACCGCGGCGAACTTCTTCAACAGCGCCGCCACCGCCCGCTCGATCGCCGCCTGGGCCTCGGCGTCGCCAATGCGCTCTGCAGCACGGCTGCGCAGCAGGTAGTGCGCCTTCAGCAGCGTGTGCAGCTTCTCGAACGCGAGCGCGTTGTCATGCGTACAGACGCTGGCATCGTTTTCGAGTGCTCTCTTCAACTGCGCGCGGTCCAGGATGTCGATGCCGCAGAGTGACGCCATCTTGGAAATCTCGCGATCCACCGCGCTGAACTGGGTTTCCCACAATTGCTCACGGCTGCCGGGTTCGACGTCCATGTCGGTGCTCCTTCGCTGATGCCTGCAGGCTACTCCGGGCGCGTGGACCCGGCGGCGCGCCGGCGCAACAAGCTGGCCCTGTACATTTGACGTCGGTGAAACGATTGCCTTCAGAGTTGCGGCCGACCAGCTCCGCCGACGCTTCGCCGGCGGCTGCGGGGAGCCGGGCTGCCACGACCTGGATCGTGGCCGGCCTGTCCATGTTCCAGCCGCTGTCGACGGACCTTTACCTGCCGACACTGCCCGGCATCGCCGTGGACTTCGCCGCGAGCACCGCCAGCGTGCAGTGGACCCTTTCGGCTTTCATCGGAACCTTCGGCGTATGGCAGCTCGTGGCCGGTCCGGTGTCGGACCGCTACGGGCGTCGCGCGGTCATCCTTGCCGGCGCAGGCGTCTATGCGCTGGCGAGCGTCTTCTGCGCGGTAGCGCCCAGCATCGGAATGCTGATCCTCGGCCGCATGCTGCAGGGAATCGGTGCCTGCACGTGCCTCGTGGGTGCGCGCGGCATGGTGCGTGATCTCTTCACCCCGACCGACGGAGCACGCCTGCTCGCCACCGCGGCCGGTGTCATGAGCATCGCGCCGCTGCTGGGACCCCTGCTCGGCGCGCGCCTGTTCGAGACTTTCGGCTGGCGCTCCGCATTCGTCGCCGTCACGGTGTTCGCACTCATCCTGCTGGCGGCCACGGCGCTGACGCTGCGCGAGACCAACACACGGCGCAATCCCGACGCCCTGCGCCTGGCGCCGATGTTCAGCACTTACCGGGCCGTTGCCCACTCCCGCGCGTTCCGCGCCTACACGCTGGTCGCCGCGGCGACCTACGCGGGCCTTTTCGCCTTCATCTCGGGGTCCTCGTTCGTGCTGATGCGCGTGCTGGGCCTGTCGTCCACCTCGTTCGCGCTTTCGTTTGCCACGATGGTGGCGGGCTACCTTGTCGGCACGCTGATCTGCCAGCGCCTGGTGCGGCGCGGCCTGCAGGCGACAATCCAGACGGGAGCCGTGCTGCAACTGCTGGCAGGAGTTGCCCTGGCCGCGATGGCACTGACAGGCTGGCATGTCCCCGCTGCGATCACTCTGCCGATGTTCGTATTCGGCGCATCGCACGGCATCATTCAGGCGCCGGCCCAGTCCGGCGCCATTGCGCCGTTCCGGCACGCGGCGGGGGCCGCCGCCGCGCTGCTCGGGTTCTGCATGATGGCTGTCGCCGCAACGGTCGGCGTCTGGATCGGCGTCAGCTACAACGGCACGGTGTATCCGCTCACCCTAACGATCGCTTTCTGCGCCGTCGTCTGTTGCGTCGTTGCCTTCACCCTGGTTCGCCGTGACGGCGATGTCGCGCATCATGGTTGACGCACTGATGCTGCTGGGGCCGACTGGCAGTGGCAAGAGCGCCCTCGCGCTCGAACTGGCGAGGCGTCATCCGGTCGAGATCGTCAGCGTTGACTCGGCCCAGGTCTACCGCGGGCTCGATATCGGCACTGCGAAGCCGAGCGCGGCGGAACGCGCGGCAGTTGTCCACCATCTGCTCGACCTGCGCGATCCGACCCAGCCCTACTCCGCGGCCGAGTTCGTGCGCGATGCCACGGCGGCCATCGCCGATATCCGCGCGCGCGGCAAGTTCCCGCTGCTGGTCGGCGGCACGATGCTCTATGCCAAGGCGCTGCGCGAGGGACTCTCGAACCTTCCCGCAGCCGACGAGTCCGTGCGCACGACCTTGGCGGCCGAAGCGCGCACACTGGGCTGGCCGGCAATGCATGCGCGACTCGCCACGCTGGATCCGGCCACCGCCGAGCGCCTCAAGCCCAACGACTCGCAGCGCATCCAGCGCGCGCTCGAAATCGTCGCCGTGACCGGAACGCCGATGTCGGCACTCTTGAAACGCGGCAACCGGCCGACCCTGAACACCGAAGTCATAGCCTTGATGCCGCACGACCGCGCCGCGTTGCACCGGCGGATCGAGGAGCGTTTTGACGCCATGCTCGCAGCAGGCTTTATCGCCGAGGTCGAGCACCTGCGGTCGCGCGGCGACCTCAATCCGGCACTGCCTTCGATCCGCAGCGTTGGCTACCGCCAGGCGTGGGCGTATCTCGAAGGGGGCGTGAGCCATGCAGCGTTCCGCGCGGCGGCGATCGCCGCAACGCGCCAACTCGCCAAGCGTCAGTTCACCTGGCTGCGGTCACTCGCGCCTCAACTCACGCTCGATCCCGGGCGCGATGATGCCCCGCGCGCCCTGAACGAGCGGCTGGCCGCGCTGGTCGATGCGCGCTGACGGCACCCCGCGCGTTCGCGCGAGCGGTGCTGCCGCGAGCCGTCTGCCGCCCCGGGAACCCGGCACTACTGCACAGTGCCTTGCTGCCGCACGTCGGTGACGACCAGCTGGATGAAGTGCAGCTTGCGGACCACCGGCCGCGACAGCACGAACGGGTAGATATCGGGCTGGCCCAGGCTGCGCGCCAGCTCGTTCAGCACCGTGATCAGTTCCAGCGAGGAGTTCAGCAGTTCGAGGAAGCGCCCGGCGTCCGGATGCTGCGGATCGTAGAGATCGTCCATCCTGAAGGGCTCGAGCTGCAGTTCGACATCGTCTGCCGTGAGGCCGAACCCGAGCGCCGTGTCGAGGCTGTCATAGATATGCAGATAATGCGCCCAGGTTTCCGCCCAGTCCTCCCATGGGTGCGTTGATGCATAGGAGCTGATGTATCGATTCGGCCAGTCCGATGGCGGCCCGCTTTCATAGTTCGCCTTCAGGGCGGCGGCGTAGTCGGCCTGCTCGTCGCCGAAGACCTGCCGGAACGGTTCATGCCACCGCGTACCGACGATGAGCCGATCCCAGTAGTAGTGACCGATCTCGTGGCGGAAGTGTCCGAGCAGTGTGCGGTACGGCTCGCGCAGCGCGTGCCGGATCTGCTCGCGCTGTGCGTCGTCCGCCTCCTGGACGTTGAGCGTGATCAGTCCGCCCGCATGGCCGGTCAGCACACGCGGGCCGCCGGGCGGTGAGCGCAGCAGGTCGAACGCAACGCCGCGTTCCGGATCTTCGGAAACCTTGGACCGAACCGGCAGGCCGAGGCCCAGCAACTGGGCCACGAGCCGGCGCTTGGCGTTTTCAATGGCGCGCCAGTAGCGCTGGTTGTCGAGGTCGTTGAGATCGGGGATCGTGCGGTTCAACCGGCAGGACGCGCAGTGGGGTGTCGGATCGCGCGCGTCGACCAGCCAGTTGCACCCGGCCGGCGACTCGAAATTGGCGCAGCGCCGGTAGCTGCGCGCGGGATCGAGTTGGCCCGCCAGATGCCACAGCCCTTCGCCCGCTGGCAGCAGCGTCCGGACTTCGGCAATGCCGGGGTCATAGCCGAGCGCGGCGCCGCATGCGAGACACTGGCTGTTGAGAAAGAAGACCGGCCGCCCGCACTGGCAGCGATACGAGTGGCCGTGGCGCGGCAGGTTGCGCGACCGCCACTCCTTGGACAACCGCAGCGAAATGTTCTCGAAGAGGGAGTTCAACATCGTCTCCGTCATGCGCTGAACGCATACCAGCGCGCGGGCGCGGATGATACGCGGCGCACAGTCATAGCCGCGGACCGCCACATCTGTCGACTGGTTGCGTGAATATTCGACAGCAGCGACGACGCATTGTGCCGGGCCGGCTGGCGTAATCCGCTCTGCCTTCTGCCGGGCCGCCGAGTCACACTCGCCTCGAGCTGCAACGCTTCACTGCAGCTGGCGGAGGACTCGATGAAACGCTATGAAGGATTTGCTACTCGACCCAGGAGACGCTACCTGGTGGTCGTTGTGATCACCCTGGCCCCGCTCGTCTGGAACTTCGCGGAACACGAGAAGGACACGGAATCGGACGCCGACAGCATGCAGGTGGTCGGGTCGCACACTGCCGCGCCAGACCACGCGATGTTGATGGCCTCCGATGTGGAGCGCGCCTTGCCCGTCCAGCAGCATGCCCTGCCCGGATCACTGACGAACACCACTCTTTAGCGGCCTGTTACGGTCGGCTTAAGACTGCCTTGCTGGTCTGGGCGCGCCGTTCATGTCCGTTCCGACGGCGGCGGTCCGCCGAAACGCGCCGGTCGGGCTCAGGCGCGCAGGTGCAACTCGTCCGCCTCGAACGTCAGGGCGAGCGGCTCGATGACGACCTGCCTGGCGCCGGCGTGAACGACGCCGGCGTTCCACGCTTCGACCCCGCACGACCGCGCGATCTCCACGCAGCGCCCGGCCTCGCCCGCCGCCACGAACAATGCGAAGCCCGCCCCCATGTTGAGACTGCCGTAGGACTCGCGCGGCGGCAGGCCGGCGCGCTCGGCGATGAAGGCCAGCACCGGCGGCACGGGCGGCAGGGTGTGGATCCGGTAGGTGAAGCTGCCCGGGTGCCGCATCAACTTCCGCCAGCCGTGGCCGGTGATGTTGGCGCAGTAGTGCGGGACGATCCCCGCTGCGGCCAACGCCTCGGTCACCGGCGAGTAGAGCAACGTCGGCGCGAGCAGCGCCTCGCCGTACATCGCATCGTCTGACAACGCTGCGCGATAGCCATCCGGCAGGCGTTCGACGAGCTTGCGCGCCAGCGAGACTCCGTTGGCATGAATGCCGCTCGAGGCCAGCAGCACGATCGCATCACCGTCGCCGAGCCGTTCGCCCAGCGTAAGCCGGGATTTCGGACGAACCAGTCCGACGCACGACGCCGCGAGATCGATGCGGCCTGCTTCAACCACTCCGGCCAGCGCCGGCGTCTCGCCGCCGCCCCAGGCGACCCCGCTGCGGTCGCACGCGGCGCGCCACCCTTCAACCAGGTCGCGCGCCCGCTCGGCGTCGGCAAACCACTCGCTGCCGCCGCTGGCCCAATAGGCATGCACCGAGACTGGCGTCGCTCCCACGGTGATGATGTCGTTCAGCGCCATCGCCAGGGTGTCCTGGGCGATCAGGTCGTAGTAGCTGCGACCCGTGATCGAGCGCATGGCGTCGGCGACCAGGGCCTTGGTGCCGAGGCACTCGGTGATCGAGGCCAGGTAGAACTCGCCGCAATCGACGACATAGGCCGATTCGCCGCGCGACGCGGCGACTTCATGCAGCCCATGGCGCGCAAGATTGCCGGCGGTGGCCGCCGCGGCGCGTTGCGCGAGTATCTTCAGTGGGTCGATGCTCGCGTAGTCGACGCCCGCCTGCTTGTAATCGAGAGGGTTCATGGACTTGGGCGCCTGGGCGGCCCGGTAGACTTGCGCGCCGCGCGTACACATCGAAGGCCCGGATTGTAAGGTGCGCGCCGGCACACAGCGCCCTCACCTCATGACTCATCGACCGCAACAGCTGGCGCTCGATCTGCTGCAGCCGCCGCAGCCTTCGTTCGACAGCTTCGTTGTGGGCCGCAACGCCGAGGCGGTCGCCGCCTTGCGAGCCACGGCCACGGGCGCAGGCGAACGTTTCGTCTATCTCTGGGGCAGCCTCGCCAGCGGCCGCTCCCACCTGTTGCAGGCCGTCGCCGCGTGCGGGCCGAGCCGTTCCTGCAATGACACCGAAGGCGCGATCGCGTTCGATCCTGCGATTCGTCTTTACCTCGTCGATGACGTCGACCGCCTTTCAGAGGGCGGGCAGCACCGCCTGTTCGTGCTGCTCAACGAAGTCCGGGCGGCACCGGCCGCCGCCGTGGTGACCGCCGGAGATCGCCCTCCCGCCCAGCTCCCCTTGCGCGACGATGTCAGGACACGGCTCGCCTGGGGACTCGTCTACCAATTGCACGAGCTCACTGATGCCGAGAAGGAGGACGCGCTGCGTACACATGCCGCCGCCCGCGGCATCGCGCTGACGCCCGAGGTACTGGCTTACGTGCTGACCCACATGCCACGCGACATGCGCACGCTGATGGCCATTTTGGATGCGCTCGACGCCTACGCCATGGCCGCCAAGCGTGCCATCACCGTGCCGCTGGTGCGCGAGTGGGCGCAGTCAGCCGCCTGAGTTGCGTGCGTAAAATCCGCTCGATGCATCTGGCGCTCTTCGACCTCGACCACACGCTGCTGCCGATCGATAGCGCGGACACGTGGTCCCACCACGTCGTGCGGCGTGGCGGGCTCGACCCGGCGGAGTACGGCGCACGCATCCGGCGCTTTGCGGAGGACTACCGCGCTGGCACCTTCGACGTCGATGCCTACGTGCGCTTCCAGATGGAATTATTGGCGGCATTCCCGCGCTCCACGCTCGACGAATGGCATCATGAGTTCATGCAGAGCCATGTCGGTCCCGCTGTCCGCCAGCAGGCGCGCGCGCTGGTCGAGCAGCACCGTGCCCGCGGCGACGAGCTGGCGCTGGTGACCGGCACCAACGCCTATGTCGTGACTCCGATCGCGCGCGAGTTCGGGATCGACCACGTCCTGGCAGTCGAGCCCGAGGAGCAGGACGGGCGTTTCACCGGCGGCTATGTCGGCACCCACACCTACCAGGACGGCAAGGTGCGTAAGGTCGAGGAGTGGCTGGCGGCACGAGGCCACACGCTCGCCGACACGACGACGACGTTTTACAGCGATTCGATCAACGACCTGCCACTGCTGGAGCGGGTCGACTTTCCGGTCGTGACCAACGGCGATCCGCGCCTGCTTGCGGTCGCGCGCGAGCGCGGCTGGCCAATGTTGCAACTGTTCGAGCCCGTGCATGCCTGACCGCGTGAGCCCCCGCGCAGCGAGCGCCGCATGATCAAGCGCGTCATCGAGCGCGTCACGACGCTCTTCACCCGCAAGCCGCGCAAGTCGCGGGAGCCGAAGCGCATCGGCGCGGAAGTTCACGGCATCAACCAGGAACTGGTGGCGCGCTCGGCATTGCGCGTCTGCGAAACGCTGCAGAAGGCCGGCTTCCGCGCCTACCTCGTTGGCGGCGCCGTGCGTGACCTGCTGCTCGGCGTCGCGCCGAAGGACTTCGACGTTGCGACCGATGCCACGCCGGAACAGGTCAAGTCCCATTTCCGGCGTGCGATCATCATCGGCCGCCGCTTCCGCCTCGTGCACGTGATGTTCGGGCAGGAAACGATCGAGGTTTCGACCTTCCGCGCGCTCGACAATCCGGACCGCCAGACCGACGAGCATGGCCGTGTGCTGGCCGACAACCTCTTCGGCGAGCAGCACGAGGATGCCGCGCGGCGCGACTTCACGGTGAACGCGCTTTACTACGACCCCACGACGCGCGAAGTGATCGACTATCACGACGGCGTGAAGGACGTCCGCCGCAAGCGGCTGCGAATGATCGGCGACCCCGAGACGCGCTACCGCGAGGATCCGGTGCGGATGCTGCGCGCGGTCCGGTTTGCCGCCAAGCTCGGGTTCGAGATCGACGAGGCCACGCGCGAGCCGATCCCGCGCCTCGCCGGGCTGATCGAGAATGTCCCGGCCGCGCGCCTGTTCGACGAGATGCTGAAGCTTCTTACCAGCGGACACTCGGTCGCCTGCATCACGCGGCTGCGCATGGAGGGCCTGCACCATGGCCTGCTGCCGCTGCTCGATGTGATTCTCGAACAACCCGCGGGTGAGCGTTTCGTGCTGCAGGCGCTGGCGCGCACCGACGAGCGGGTGCTGTCGGGCAAGTCGATTTCGCCGGGGTTTCTGTTCGCGACGCTGCTGTGGCACGACGTGCTGGTGAAATGGAACGCCCGCACGGCGCGTGGAGAACACCGCATCCCCGCGCTCAACGCCGCGATCGACGACACGCTCGACGCCCAGACCGAGAAGCTCTCGGTGCAGCGCCGTTTCGTCTCCGACATGCGCGAGATCTGGGGCCTGCAGCCGCGCTTCGAGCGGCGGGCCGGTCGTTCGGCGTACCGCCTTCTGGAGCACCTCAGATTTCGCGCCGGTTATGATTTCCTGCTTCTGCGCGCGGCCGCGGACGAAGTGCCGGCCGAACTGGCCGACTGGTGGACCCGTTTCTCGCTCGCGAAGGAAGAGGAACGCGAACGCCTGGTCGAGGAGGCCGAGCGCAGCGCGGCCCCGGCAGCCCCGGGACGCAAACGGCGGCGCCGGTCGCGCGGCAAGTCCGGACGAGGGACGGCGCCAGCGGCCGCAACCGACACGGAAATGATCTAACCGGCAACTGTGAAGCGGACCGCATACATCGGACTCGGGTCGAACCAGGGCGACGTTGTCGAGGCGCTGAATTCCGCCATCGAGTCGCTGCGTTCGATCGAGCAGACAGAGTTCGTCTCGGTGTCGCCCTTCTACCGCTCGGCGCCCATCGACGCGCCGGGGCCGGATTACCTGAACGCAGTAGCCAAGCTTGAAACCTCGCTCGAGCCCTACGCGCTGCTGCTGCACCTGCTGGACATTGAACTGATGCTGGGTCGCAAGCGCCGCGGCCTGAAGAAGAACGCGCCGCGCAACGTTGATCTCGACCTGCTGCTGCTCGGCGACATGATCATCCAGAGCACGCCCCTGACGCTGCCGCATCCGCGGCTCCACCTGCGCGCCTTCGTGCTGCGCCCGTTGCTCGACCTGGCGCCGGAGATCCGCATCCCCGGCCAGGGTCCGGCGTCGTCCTTCCTGGACTCGGTCGAAGACCAGAAGATCGAGCCGCACGAAGCGCCCGCCGCGCCCTGACTCCGGGCCCCTCGATGTCCGGACTGCCGGTCCTTGCGCAGACCACGCTCCTGCTGATCGGCTCGAACGTGTTCATGACGTTCGCCTGGTACGCGCATCTCAGGAACCTGAACGACAAGCCGTGGTGGATCGCCGCTTTTGCCAGCTGGGGCATTGCGCTCTTCGAGTACCTGCTGCAGGTGCCGGCCAACCGCATCGGCTACACCGAATACTCGCTCGCGCAGCTGAAGATCCTGCAGGAAGTGATCACGCTGTCGGTGTTCGTTCCATTCGCGGTGTTCTACATGAAAGAGGCGCCGCGCCTCGACTACCTGTGGGCTGGCCTGTGCCTGATCGGCGCGGTCTATTTCATCTTCCGCGGGCCATCGTGATCGCCGGCCGGTACCGCTATGTGGCGATCGAGGGCCCGATAGGCGCTGGCAAGACTTCGCTCGCGCGCAAGCTGGCCGAGCACTACCAGGCTCATACGCTGCTGGAGCGGCCGGAGGCCAATCCCTTCCTCGAACGCTTCTATACCGACCGCAAGCGCTTTGCGCTTCCGACCCAGCTCTTCTTCCTCTTCCAGAGGGTCCAGCAGCTGGCCGAGGTGCGTCAGCTCGATCTGTTCCAGTCGTCGCTGTTCGCGGACTTTCTGCTCGACAAGGACCCGCTGTTCGCGCGCCTGACGCTGGCGGACGACGAATTGCGCCTGTACGAGCAGATCCTGGCACAGTTGCGCCCCCAGACCGCGCCGCCCGACCTTGTCATCCACCTGCAGGCCAGCCCCGGGACGCTGGCCGAGCGCGTCGCCCGGCGCGGCAACCCAATCGAGGCGAGGGTCGAGGCGGCCTACCTCGAAGCGCTGGCGGAGAGCTACACGCGCTTTTTCCACCAGTATGACGAGGCTCCGGTGCTGACGGTCAACACCGAGCACCTGAATCCGATCGACAACGACGCCGACTTCCGGCTGCTGCTCGACCGCATTGGCAGGTTGCGCGGACGCCGCGAATACTTCAACCTTGCCGCATGAGCACCCATCCGCAAGCGCCCGCCCCCGCATCGCGCAAGCCTGTTACCCTGCCGCGCCTGCGCGAGATGCGCACGCTGGGCGAGCCCATCGCGATGCTGACCTGCTATGACGCGAGCTTCGCCCGGCTGCTCGACGTCCAGGGCGTGGACTGCGCGCTGGTCGGCGACTCGCTCGGCATGGTGGTCCAGGGGCTCGATTCGACGCTGCCGGTCACGCTCGACGATGTTGCGTATCACACGCGCTGCGTGGCGCGCGGGATCGGGGCGACGTGGCTCATCGCCGATATGCCCTTTGGCAGCTATCAGGGCAGCCCGCAAGCCGCGTTCGACAACGCGGTGCGCCTGATGCAGGCCGGCGCCAAGATGGTGAAGCTAGAAGGCGGTGCATGGCTGGCGCCGACCATCGCGTTCCTGGTCGAGCGCGGCATCCCGGTCTGCGCGCATCTCGGCCTGACACCGCAGTCGGTGCACGCGCTCGGCGGCTATCGAATCCAGGGCCGCAGCGAGGGCGAGGCCGAGCGCCTGCTGGCTGACGCCCGCGCGCTGGACGCGGCGGGCGCGGCCATGCTCGTGCTCGAACTCATCCCCTCGGTTCTGGCGGAACGCGTCACGCAGGCGGTAACCATGCCGACCATCGGCATCGGCGCTGGACCGGCGGTCTCCGGCCAGGTGCTGGTGCTGCACGACATGCTCGATGTCTACCCCGGCAAGAAGCCACGCTTCGTGCGCAACTTCATGCTCGGCCAGACGGACATCGGCACCGCCGTCGCGGCCTATGTCGCGGCCGTCAAGGACCGCAGCTTCCCGGCGCCCGAGCACGGCTACTGAGGCCAGCCAGGCACTACAATCCGCGCCCTTGCCCGAGCGTGCTGCGTCACAGGCACCGCCCCGATGAAAATCGTCCACACCATCGAAGAACTGCGGGACCAGCTGCGCGGCCAGAACCGGATCGCGTTCGTGCCGACCATGGGGAACCTGCACGCCGCGCACCTGTCGCTGATGGCGATGGCGCACCAGCACGGCGACCCGGTGGTCGCCTCGATCTTCGTCAACCGGCTGCAGTTCGGCCCGAACGAGGACTTCGACAAGTACCCGCGCACGCTGCAGGACGACATCGACAAGCTGCAGCAGCAGAACCGCGTGTACGTACTGTTCGCGCCCAACGAGCAGGAGATGTACCCCGAGCCGCAGAACTACCGCGTGCAGCCGCCGCACGACCTCGGCGACATCCTGGAGGGCGAGTTCCGCCCCGGATTCTTCACCGGCGTCTCGACGGTCGTGCTCAAGCTCTTCTCCTGCGTGCAGCCGCGCGTGGCCGTGTTCGGCAAGAAGGACTATCAGCAGCTGATGATCGTGCGCAACATGTGCCGCCAGTTCGCGCTGCCGACCGAGATCGTTCCGCACGAAACCGTGCGCGATTCCGACGGACTGGCGCTGTCGTCGCGCAACCGCTTTCTCTCCGAACCCGAGCGCAAGGAAGCGCCGCGCCTGTACGCGACGCTGAACGAGGTGCGCGACCGCCTCCGCGGCGGCGACCATGATGTCGCGCGGATCGAGCACGACGCGCAGCGGACCCTGGCGGCGAACGGGTGGAAGGTCGACTACGTCTCGGTGCGGCGCCGCCGCGACCTCAAGGCGCCTACTGCCGGGGAAGTCGACGCAGGCGAACTTCTGGTCGTTCTCGCCGCCGCGAAGCTGGGTTCGACGCGGCTCATCGACAATCTGGAAATCTGATGCCGGATCCAGCGAACTGGCCAGCCGAGCTGGAGTACGTCGGCTTCTGGGCTCGCGTCGGCGCGGCGCTGATCGACAGCGTGCTGCTGCTCGCGGTCATCACTCCAGTGCTTTACTGGTTCTACGGACCGAGCTACTTCCTCGAGGGCAATGCGGTGCACGGGGCGGTTGACGTGCTGCTCAACTGGGTGCTGCCTGCGGTGGCCGTCATCGTGTTCTGGGTGTACCGCCAGGCCACACCCGGCAAGATGGTGATCAAGGCGCGCATTGTCGACGCCGACACGGCGGGGCCGCCGTCCACCGGGCAGCTGATCGGCCGTTACTTCGCCTATTACATCTCCATCATCCCGCTCTGCCTCGGCCTCTTCTGGGTTGCGTTCGACGCCCGCAAGCAGGGCTGGCACGACAAGCTCGCCCGGACCGTCGTCGTGCGCGCCCGCCAACCCGGCACGACCGGTGCCGCGCGCTGAACTCGCGTTTGGACCGACGAGGCCTTTCATAGATAATTCGCCGCCCAGCCGGGATGGCGGAACTGGTAGACGCACGGGACTCAAAATCCCGCGGTAGCAATA